>JAWOLK010000031.1:0-35369 GCA_033853615.1 Beijerinckiaceae bacterium
GTAGGGATAATCCTCCCACGCCTGCCCGTTACTCCTCCATCTTCAGCGCCGCGATGAACGCCTCCTGCGGGATCTCGACGCGGCCGAACTGGCGCATCTTCTTCTTGCCTTCCTTCTGCTTCTCGAGCAGCTTGCGCTTGCGGGTCGCGTCGCCGCCATAGCATTTCGCGGTCACGTCCTTGCGGAAGGCGCGCACCGTCTCGCGGGCGATGATCTTGCCGCCGATCGCCGCCTGGATCGGCACCTGGAACATATGCGGCGGGATCAGCTCCTTGAGCTTCTCGCACATCTGCCGGCCCCGCCCCTCGGCGCGGGTGCGATGCACCAGCATGGACAGCGCGTCCACTGGCTCGGCGTTGACGAGGATGCTCATCTTCACGAGATCGCCAACGCGATAATCGGTGATCTGATAGTCGAAGCTGGCGTAGCCCTTGGAGATCGACTTCAGCCGGTCGTAGAAGTCGAAGACGACTTCGTTGAGCGGCAGGTCGTAGACCGCCATCGCCCGCTTGCCGACATAGTTCAGATCGACCTGCACCCCGCGCCGGTCCTGGCAGAGCTTCAGCACTGCGCCGAGATAATCGTCGGGCGTCATGATCGTCGCCCGAATCCAGGGCTCCAGAATCTCGTCGATCTTCACGACATCCGGCATGTCCGCCGGATTATGCAGCTCGATCTCGTCGCCATTGGTCAGCTTGATCTTGTAGACGACCGAGGGCGCCGTCGCGATGAGGTCGAGATTGAACTCGCGGCGCAGGCGCTCCTGAATGATTTCGAGATGCAGCAGGCCGAGGAAGCCGCAGCGGAAGCCGAAGCCGAGCGCCGCCGAGGTCTCCATCTCATAGGAAAAGCTCGCGTCATTGAGCCTGAGCTTGCCGATCGCGGCGCGCAGATCCTCGAAATCGGCGGCGTCCACCGGAAACAGGCCGCAGAACACCACCGGCTGCGCCGGCTTGAAGCCAGGCAGCGCCTCGGCGCAGGGCTTGCGCTCGTCGGTGATCGTGTCGCCGACGCGGGTGTCGGCCACCTGCTTGATCTGGGCGGTGATGAAGCCGACCTCGCCCGGCCCGAGCTGCGCGACATCCTGCATCTTCGGCTTGAAGACGCCGATCTTGTCGACCTCGTAATGGGCGTCCGTGCCCATCATCTTGATCTTCTGGCCCTTTTTCAGCACGCCGTCGAAAATGCGCACGAGCACCACGACGCCGAGATAGGCGTCGTACCAGCTATCGACGAGCAGCGCCTTCAGCGGCGCGTTTTCATCGCCCTTCGGCGGCGGCAGGCGGGTGACGATCGCCTCCAGCACGTCGCCGATGCCGATGCCGGTTTTGGCGGAAATCATCACGGCGTCGGAGGCGTCGAGGCCGATCACATCCTCGATCTGCTCCTTGACGCGGTCGGGCTCGGCGGCCGGCAGGTCGATCTTGTTGAGCACCGGCACGATCTCATGGCCGGCGTCGAGCGCCTGATAGACGTTGGCGAGCGTCTGCGCCTCGACGCCCTGGCTGGCGTCGACCACGAGCAGCGACCCCTCGCAGGCCTTCAGCGACCGCGATACCTCATAGGCGAAGTCGACATGGCCGGGCGTGTCCATCAGATTGAGGACATAAGTCTTGCCGTCCTTGGCCTTATAGTCGAGACGCACGGTCTGCGCCTTGATGGTGATGCCGCGCTCGCGCTCGATGTCCATGGAGTCGAGCACCTGCTCGACCATCTCGCGCTCGGCCAGCGTGCCGGTCTGCTGGATCAGGCGGTCGGCGAGAGTGGATTTCCCGTGGTCGATATGGGCGACGATCGAGAAGTTGCGGACATTGTCGATGGTGTGGCTGCTCATGCGCGCGGGGATAGCAGCGCCGGCCGGCGAAGGGAAGCGCCGCCTTCGTGAGTCGCGGGCAAAGCAAAAGAAAAACCGCCGAAACTCGCGTTCCGGCGGCTATGGGCGCGCAGCGCCGCGTTATTTCTTGGCGAGCCGCGCCTCGGCTTCCTTGGCGAGGCGCTTCGTCAGCTCGATCGCCTGCGGCACGGCCCAGCGGATAAAGGCGCTGCCCGCCTTATAGGCCACGCAGCCGAGCGTGGTGATCGCCTCGACGCTCTTGTCGAACCAGGGCAAGGCGGGGCTGTCGGCCGGGATTTTGGCGCGCGTCCAGGCGACGGCGGCGTTGGCCTTGTCCCGGGCGAGGCGTCCGAGCAGCTCGGCCGGATCGGGCTGGGCCGTGCCGGCGACGACGCTGCGCAGCTGCGCGGCCTCGGTCTCGCTGGCTTCAGCCTTGCGCAGGGCGGCCTCCAGGCGTTTCGTCAGATCGCCGACTTCCGCGGCGAGCCGGTCGCGCTCGAGGGCGGCGGCCTCGGCCCGGGCGCGAAAATCGTCACGTTCCCTGGCGATGACATTCGCCTTGTTGACGATTTCTTCCTTCTCGAATCGGGCGCGGTCCCGCTCGGCGGTCGCCGCGCTCAACTGTTGCTGCAGGCCGATGATTTCGGCGTTGGTCGCCTTATCCTCGACGATGGGAGCTTCATCTTCCGACAGGGCTGCCTCCTCGCATTGGGGCCTCGGCATTCGCGCGAAGGCCAAGCTCTGCGCGGCGTGACGCTTAAAGTCGTCCCGCAACGCGACGGCGAAAGAAAGCATAGATTGGTTAACGATCCAGAAAAAGGGAAAATCTCGCGCGACTTTTCTACGTGATTACCCGGAAAAAGCCGCGGGGAGAGCCCTTCAATGCGCGCCGCGAGCCTCCTTCGTCCCGGCGGCCGCGCCGAGAATCGCAAGGCAATCCGAAGGATGCGCGAGACACTGGGCCCTGGCGGCGGCGGCGAGCTTGTCTGTCGCCGCCTGCGTGACCGAGGCGACGACGTCGGCTCCGGCGGGCGGCGCCGGACGCCTGGACTTTGCGGCTTCCGCAGGCTGGCGCGGCTTCGGCGTTTCGGCGCTCGGCCGCTCGTCCTGCGGCCAAAAGATCAGCGCGAGGACCAGTCCGAGCCAAAACAGGGATTTGAGCAAAAACACGCGCGCTCCGCTCCCCTTCACGAGGCCGCCCGCACATTGGCGCCAAATTGGTTGCGTGCGGGTAAACGCGAGCGCGGCGGCGCGCTCAAACCATCGCGCGCAGACAAGACCGCTTAGCAGTCATTTAAGACGAATGTGCGAATCTGGGCGCAATCAGGAGCGTTTGTCTTGCGTATTCTTCATCGCCTCGGATCCGGTCTCTCCGAAGCTTGGCTCGATCATTTGACAGAAACGGGCGCCGGGGCGCGGCCCCTCGAGCGGGCGCGGCGAAAATCTTTCGTCATCGCGCGGCTTGCGGCCGCTTGCGGCGCGCTGTTCGCCGCGCCTTTCTGGCTCTTTCTGCATGGCGCGCCCAATCTCCAGCAACTGGCGCTGTTCAGCCTCGCGCAGACGCCGCTGCTCTCGGTCGTCCTCCTCGCGCGCATCGGCGATCTGCGCCTCTCGCAGACCGTCTCGGCGCTCGGCGTCGCGACCCTCGCGCTCGCGCTCGAAATCGCCGCGCCGGCGCAGGGACAGGTGGCGGCCGCGCTGCTCGCCGTCGCACTGGTCGAGGCCGCGCTGACGCAGCAGCAGGCGGTCCTCGCCGCCGTCGGCGGCGTCGCCGGCGCGGCGCTCGCGGTCGCGGCCTTCGCCGGCGACGCGCAGTCGGCGACGACCGAAGCCGTGGTCGCGGGCGCGGCGCTCCTTGCCTATCTGCCGCTGCTCACGCACGGCGCCGTTCGGGCTGAACAGGCGCGCGCCCGCGCCGATCAGCGCAACGCCCGCGATCTGCGCCTCGTGACCGGCGCGCTCGGCGACATTGTGCTCAATCTCGACCGCACCGGGGCGGTCTCTGCGCTGCTCGGCGAGGTCCACAAGACCTATGGCATGGAGGAGCGCGACCTTCTCGGGCGCGGCTTCTTCCAGCGCGTCCATGTCGCGGATCGTCCGGCCTTTCTCAAGCTCGTCTGCGACGCCGCCGAGACCGGCGGACCGCTCGACGCGCTGCTGCGGATTCAGACCGGCGCGACGCGCAATCCGGCGACGCGCGTCCTCGAGCCTGTGTTCGGCGCTTTCGACGCCCGCGCTTGCCGCGTCAGCGCCACCGTCGACAGCGACGATGCGGCGGCGCCGCAGATCGTGTGCATTTTGCGCGACGTCACGCTGGAGCGCCGGGCCGAAGAAGAGATCGCCAGCGCGCGGCTCCAGGGCGAACTCGCCAACGCCGCCAAAACGCGCTTTCTCGCCAACATCAGCCATGAGCTGCGCACGCCGCTGAGCGCCATCATCGGCTTCTCGGACATTCTCGCGAGCGAGACGCTCGAGCCGGCCGACCCCGCCAAGCGGCGCGAATATGCGCGCATCATCGGCGAGTCGGGCCAGCATCTCTTGGAGATGGTCAACGCGATCCTCGACATGTCGAAGATCGAGTCCGGGGCGATGCAGCTTGCGCCCGAGCCCTTTTCGCTGCCCGATCTCGCCGACCAGTGCTGCGCGATGATGCAGCTCAAGGCCGATCAGAACGGCGTCGCACTGGCGCGCGATTATGCGCGCGGCCTCGACGAGATCGTCGCCGACCGGCGCGCCTGCAAGCAGATCCTGATCAATCTCTTGTCCAATGCGGTGAAATTCACGCCGGCGCCGGGCCGCGTCGAAGTCGATATCCGCCCCGAGGGCAACACGCTCGCCGTCTCGGTGATCGACACCGGCATCGGCATCGCCCCGGCGGACCTCGACCGGCTCGGCGATCCTTTCTTCCAGGCGAGCGCCGCCCATGATCGCGCCTATGAGGGCACCGGTCTCGGCCTGTCGTTGGTGCGCGGCCTTGTCGCGCTGCATGGCGGCTCCATCACCATCGAGAGCGCGCCGCAGGCCGGGACGCGGGTGACGGTGCGCCTGCCGCTCGACTGCCGGAACCACTCGGAAAAGACGCCGGCCGGCGTGAAGATCGAAACAATCGTCCGCCACGGCGTCTATCGCGCCGCGCCGGCGCAGGAACGGGAAAAGAAAATTGCCTGACGCCCTCGCCTTCTTCGAAAACGACATGGCCCCGCGCGAGCCGCGCCCCCAAAAGCAAAAGCGCGCGAAGAAGCGCGCCGAACAGCCGCCGACGCCGGAGAAAAAGCCCATGTTCCGCTTCAGGTTGAGGCCCCGCATCGCATTGTTCTTGGCCTTCATCGGCCTCGTCGGCGTCGGCGTGCCGCTGAATGCGCTCTATCTCCAGGAGGGCCGCCATCCGGCGCCGCTGTTCAAATCGACGGTGACGCTCCCCAAACAGATCGCCGCCGTCCCGCCGCCGCCGGCGCATCGCCCCGCGCCTCCCCCGCCCGCAGAGCCGGCCAAGGCGGAGACGATCAAGACGGCGGCGGCGAAGCCCGCCCGGATCGAGACGGAAAACGCCGCCCGCCCCGAAAAAACCCAGCGCGACGAGATCGGCATGCTGATCGACGGCGGCGGGTCGAAGGCTGAAGGCCCGGACAAGACCGTGCTCTTTGCGCAACGGGCGCTGATGAAGCTCGGCTATGTGCTGCGCCCCGACGGCGTCTTCGGCGGCTCGACCCGGCAGGCGCTGGAGAAATTCGAGCGCGACAGCGGGCTGCCGGTGAAGGGCGAGCTGACGACGAAGATCTTGCGCCAGCTCGCGGCGCGCTCCGGCCTGCCGAGGGAGTAGCGTGCGGCTGCGCTCGGATATTTTTGTCGCGGCGCTGATCCGGCGGGCGCAGGTCGCCGGGGCTGTCGCCATGTTGCGCCGGCGCGGCGCGGCCGAGGCCGGCGCGATTTTCGTGAAGGTCGACCGGCTGGACGGCCGCGCCGCTCTCTATGCCCCCGCCCCGCAGACGGCCGAGCCGCCGCAAGGCGCGGACCGCATCTTCGCCCGCGCCCATGCCGCGGAATGGATTGAGCCCGTGGACATCGAAGCGCGGATGAAGCGCGAGATCGCCTTTGACTCAGATCTCTGGTTCGTCGAGATCGAGGACAAGCAGGGCCGCCCCTTCGTCGATCTCGCGCCCTGAGACTGGGCCGCCGGCGAGACGCCGGCGCCTTTCGTCACGCCGTTCGGTCGCGCTTTCGCGCGCCGTTGACGCGGGCCGGCGCGGCGCGGCGCGGCTGCGTTTCTTCGCGCGGCGGACGGCGGGGCGCTTCCCGATCCGGGCGGGCGGCCCCGGTCATGGCGGCGACGATCCGCGCGGCCGCCCGCGCCGGGACAGATCGCGTCAGCGCGTCCAAGGCCTGCACGCGCTTGGCGTTGTGCGCGATCGCCGGGTCGGCGCACAGGAATTGACGGACCGCGGCGTCCGGCGCAAGCCCGATCGTCTTGAGCGTCAGCGCCAGAGCCTCGCCGCTCGCATCGGCGACAATGGCGCGGGCCCGGCTCTTGCGGCAATCGAGAGCGTCGGCGATCACCGAGACGACGCCCTCGCGGTCGCGGGCGACGGCGCAGGCCTCCAACCTTTCGGCGAGATCGGGATCGAGGCGCGCCGGCGCGTCGATAGGCCGGGCCTCCAAAACCGCGCGGCACGCATTGAGAACGATCGCCGCCCGCTCGGCGCGGGTCGCGGCGAGAAACAGCGGCTCCCGGTCGATCTCCAGATCGTCGCGGTCGAGCAGAATGCGCGCCAGCTCCAGATCGTCGCGCCCGGCGAGGATCAGCGCGCGCAAGGCGAGCGGATCGAGCCGCGTCAGCCGGTTGGCGGCGAGCGCCCGCAACACGTCCGGCTCGCCGCGCGTCACCAGCGCCGCGACCGTGCTGCGGTCGAGGTCCGGGCGGCGCGCGAGGGTCTGCGCGAGTTCGACGGGGCCGTGTTCGGCGATGGCGAGGACATCCGGGGCCGGGGCGCGCGGGGCCGCCTCGAAGGCGATGCGGGCGCATTCCCCGCCCTTTTCAAAAAGGCGCGCGACGATGCTCGCCGGCGTTTCGGGATGCAGGCACAATCTGCGCGCGACCGGCGCGACGCTGTCGGCGTCGAGAACGTCGATCAAACCGCCGGCCAGCCGCTCGAAGGTTTGCAGATCGCTCAGCGGATGCTCCGCCCTGGTGACGAATTGTTCGACAATGACGCGCAGCACCGCCGCCTTGGCGTCCCGCTCGCTGCTCTTGAGGCTGACCATCGCACTCCACCCACGCACGCAATACTCGCAGGGAGGATAACGAGGGGTCGTTGACGGAACATTAACCCTCGCTAACTCCTAATCGAACAGCTAAGCCGACTCACCAACTTAGGGGCGCTGGACATGGGGCAGATCATAGCTTTCGGCACAAGCGGCAGGATCGCGCGGCGCGCGCCGCCGCGGCCCGGGGAGACCGGCCAGATATTGCTCTTCCTCGGCGTGCGCTATGAGCGCAGCGAGGAGCCCTCGCCGCCGCGACGCGGCGGCCTCGCCAAGAGCGAGAAGAACGCCGACAAGCCGCCGCGCGGCAAGAAGCGGCGTCGGGGATAGCTGCGTCACTCGGCAAGGATCAACGCCCAGTAAACCTTATATTTCTTGTCCGGCGCATAGGCCGTCGCGAGACCCATGCGCGTCGCGCGGGAGTCCAGCATTTTCGCATTGTGCGGCCTGGATTGGCGCCAGCCGGAAAAGGCCTCCGCCAGAGTGTGATAGCCGGCCGAGACGTTTTCGACCGCGCGTGACCCCATGACGCCCGCCGCGGCGAGATGGTCGCGCAACGGTCCGCGCACGGAAGGATCGAGCGAACCCGCGCGGGCCATGACGTCGGCGCGCGCTCTCGCCGCCTCCTGCAAGCGCGGATCGAGCGTCAGCGGAGCGAGCCCATTGTTGCGCCGGTAGAGCGAAATCATCTCGCGCGCGCCGGCGGCGTCGACTTCCGCGCCCGTCTCGGCGAGGTTGCGATAGAGCGCCGGCTCCGGCGCCGGCGCGACGACAGCCTCCTTGCCGGCGTCGCTGCATGAGGCGAGCGCGGCGAGAAGAACCAGCGAAACGGGGCGAAGACGCGGCATACCTCTCAATAGCCACGCCTTGGTTGACAATTGATGAACGCGCCCGGCCTTCGCCTCACGCCTCGCTCAGCTCCTTTTGCTTTGGCCCGCGCTCCGCGTCCTTTTCGACGGCGGGGCCAAGCCCCGGCTCCTCGACTTTCTCGCCGCCGCTCTTCTCGGGCTTTTCGCTTTCCTGGCCGATGCCGGCCTCGATCGCCGCCGTTGCGACCGCCGCCGCGGCGGCGAGCTTCTCCAATCCCGGAAGCTGGACGATCGTCGGCGCAGCCGGGGCGGCGGCGGCGACGAGCTTGATCCCCGCGTCCTCCAGACGGCGGTGCAAATCGAAATGCAGGTCGCTGCGGATGCGCGTCGCCTGCTCGACGTCCTCGACATAGCACCAGAGCTCGAAACGAAACGTGTTCGACTCCATGCCGAGGAACATCACCTGGGGCGCCGGGATGCGCAGCACGCCCTCCTGCGCCCGCGCAGCGGCGAGCAGCACGTCGCGCATCTCTTCCGGATCGACCCCGGCGTGCGGCGCAAGCGAGATTTTGATGCGGCCGACCTTGTCGCCGCGCAGCCAGTTCTTCACGACGCCGGCGACGAGATTGGAGTTCGGCACGATCATCGTCGCGCGGTCGAACGTCTCGATCTCGGTGGAGCGCACATTGATGCGCTTCACATAGCCCTGCTCGTCGCCGACGACGACCCAATCCCCGACGCGGATCGCCCGCTCCCACAAAAGGATCAGGCCGGAGACGAAATTATTGACGATCGATTGCAGGCCGAAGCCGATGCCGACCGACAGCGCGCCGGCGACGATGGCGAGACGCTCGAGCCCGAGGCCGATATGCGACAGCGCAACCGCCACGGCGAGCAGAAAGCCGGCGTAGCCGAGGCTGGTGCTGATGGAGTTGCGAAGCCCTGAATCGAGGCTCGTCAGCGGCAGATAGCGATGGTCGAGCCAGTGGCGCAGCCCCTGCATCGCCGCCAGCGTCGCCGCGAACAGCGCCAGCGCCGTCAGCACGCTGTAGGGCGAAATGGTGACTTCGCCGATCTTGAAGGCGAAGAAGGTGGATTGGAGATTGCCGAGGAAATCTCCCGAATCGACGCCGAAGGACGCGAGCGCCAGCAGGATCGCCGCGCCCCAGCACAAAAGCGTCGCCGCGCCCGAGAGCAGCACCGCCAATTGCGCCACCTGCTGACGGCGGAAGCCGAGCGCATGGGTGAGAATGCGCGCCAATATGCTCGACGGGGCGAAGGCGGCGTCGACGCCGCAGGTCGCGAGAGAGAGCACGATCTGCGCCACCGCCGCGACCGCGCCGAGCCAGCCGATCTGGAGAATGAAGAAATTGGCGAAGGTCACATAGCCGGCGGCGCAGGCGACGAGAACGACGGCGACGGCGGCGAGGCCGACGAAGCGGATCAGGCTCACCCAATCCCGTCTGGCCGCGGCTTCCGCGGGCGGCGCGGGTTCGTCGGCCTGGCGCCCGGGGTAGATGGCGAGCGCCTCGATCACGAGCGCCGCGATGGCGAGCACGCCGACGCCGCGGGAGACGATCACGACCGGCAGCGCCGCCTCGACGATCTCCTCGACCTGCTCGGCAATGGCGCCGATCGCGAGAATGGCGGCGGAGAGCGTCGCGAGCCGCACCAGCCGATGGGACAGGCGATCGCCGGGATTCCACAGCCGCCATTGCGGAAAGGCCGGCTCCAGCACCGCCGTGGCGATGGCGTAGGTCAGCGCGACGCGGGTCACGCCGTCGAACAGCCGGTGGATGACCGGATCGACAGTGGCGTCGACGAGGTCGAAACCGTCGACGATCGCCCACAGCCCATAGACCGCCGCCACCGGAACGGCGGCGAGAATGATCGCGGTCCATGCGGCGCCGGCGGCTTTCTTCAACGGCGTCGGCGTCTTGTCGCTGGAGCGGATCAGCGCGCGGCGGGAGAGGCGCGTGAGCGGAACGGCGGACAGCAGAACGACGGCGGCGAGCGTTATCACCAAGGCGGGGTTGCCGCCCTTGAGCCGGCTCACGAAATTGGCGCCGCGCATGGCAAAGAAGCTCGACGTGGCGCTGAGCGCCGCCGGCCCTTCGGCGAGCGCGCGTTTCCACAGCGCCGGCGAAAACAGCCCGCTGGTTTGCAGAAAGACGGTTTTGGCAAAAATCTCGCGCTGATGGGCGACGATCGAGACGACCGTCTGTTGCGTTTCGAGCAGCAGCGCCCGGGCGCGCTTCAAGGTCGCGTCAATGTCGTCGAAGAGCTTGCGCTGCTCTGCATATTCGGCGTTGACGCTGGCGGCGATGGCGGAGGCCTGCTCGGCCGCGGGCGCGACGGCCGGCTCTGGCGCGGCGGCGGGTTTCTGCTCGGGAGGGGGCGCGGGAGCCGGCTTTTGCGCCTTCTGCCCGCCGGCGCCCGCCGGGGCCTTGGCGCCCGCCTTCGGCGCCGGCGCCTTCTCGGCGGCGGCCTTCTCGGGAGCGGGCTTTTCCGCCGGCGGCGGGGGCGGCGCCGGCGGCGGCGGCGGAGGTTCGGCGCGTTTTGCGCCGAGCTCGTTCACCCGCGCCTCGACCGCTTGCAGCCGCGGCGTCAGCTTGTCGATCACCTCGCTTATGTCGCGCGGCAGCGGGTCGACGCGGTCGCGCAACAGGCGCAGCGTCGCGTCGGTCAAGCCCGGCGCGGCGAGGGCCTTGCCGATCTCGTCGAGCGTGGAGCGGGCCCGGTCGAGGCGCTGATTGGCCTGTTCGATCGACAGCGGCGCCTCATCGGCCCGGGCGACGGCGATGTGCAGCGCGGCGAGGCACAAGAAGAGCGAAAGCAGAAATTTGCGCAAGGAGGACCGTTCCAAAAAAGCGGTTGGGTTCAAGCGGCGCAGGCGCGCGCTTTTATGAGACAAAGCATCGTAAGTGCGACATTCTTTTGGCGGGATCAAAGCGTGTCGTCATAAGCGTGGACGGCCCCCAGGCGGTCGACGGCGCGCCAGCCGCCTGAATCGTCTCGCCGAAGGCGCGTCCCGTCGGCGGGGATTTTGCCAAAGCCGCCCGGAATATCGAGCACATATTTGGGCAAAGCGAGACCAGACACGCGCCGCGCCAGCTCCGCGTAAATGCGCCGCCCCTCGTCGATCGAAAGACGAAAATGCCCCGTTCCCGGCGCAAGATCCGGATGATGCAGATAATAAGGTCTTACATGCAGCGCCAGCAGCGCGCGCATCAGCTCTTCGAGCGTCGCGGGATCGTCGTTGACGCCGGCGAGCAGCACGCTCTGCGCCAGCAGCGTGGCGCCGGCGCCGCGCAGCCGGGCGATGGCGGCGCGGGCGTTGGCGGTCAGCTCCCGCGCGTGATTGACATGCAGCACGACGTAAAGCGCCTTGCCGCTCGCGGCGAGCGCGTCGAGCCGCTCCGGGGAGACGAGCTCCGGGGCCGCCGTCGGGGCGCGGCTATGCACGCGCAGCAGCGCCACATGCGGGATGTCGCGCAGGGCTTCCGCCGCCGCGCGTAAACGGCGCGGCGATAGCGCCAGCGGGTCGCCGCCGGTGAGGATGACTTCGAAAATCTCCTGATGCCCGCGGATATAGGCGAGCGCGGCCGCGACCGCCTCCGCCGCCAGCAGATCGCCCTTGCCGCGCCCGACCGCCTCGCGGCGAAAGCAGAAGCGGCAATAGACCGGGCAGACGGTCAGGAGTTTCAACAACACCCGGTCGGGGTAGCGATGGACGAGACCGGGCGTCGGGCTATGGGCGTCGTCGCCGATGGGGTCGGGGAGTTCCTGCGGGCGTGTCGTCAGTTCGCGGGCGTCGGGCAGGAACTGCCGGGCGATCGGATCGTGCGGCGCGGCCCGGTCGATCAGCGCCGCGATCTCGGGCGTAACGGCGACGCTGTAGCGCGCCTCGACCGCGCGCAGCTCCCCGGCGCGCTGCGGGGCCAAAAGGCCCGCCGCGACGAGATCGGCGACGGACAGTAGCGGTTTGGGGGTCATCGGGATGCGCCGCAGGCCTTCACGTCCCCCGCTCGGGAACGGGCGTCCACAGCACCTGCTCGATCCGCTCCGCCCCGGCGGCCAGCATCACCAGCCGATCGAAGCCGAGCGCAATGCCGCTCGCCGGCGGCATGGCCGCGAGCGCTGCGAGAAAATCCTCGTCGATCGGGTAGAATTCGCCATAAATCCGGTGGCGCTCGGCCATTTCGGCCTCGAAACGGCGGCGCTGCTCGACCGCGTCGGTCAATTCGCCGAAACCATTGGCGATCTCGACCCCGCAGACGTAAAGCTCGAAACGCTCGGCGAAACGCCCGTCCTCCGGACTGACCCTCGCCAGCGCCGCCTCGCTCACCGGATAATCGCACAAAATCGTCGCCCGCCCCTGCCCCAGCCGCGGCTCGACCTTCTCGACCATGATCTTGCTGAAGAGATCGGACCAGCTGTCGTCCGCCGTAACGCGAATTCCGTCCCGCTCGGCCGCCCGGGCGAGGCCGTCGCGGTCCTCGAGCACCGGCTCCAGCTCGATATTGGCGTGGGTCGCGAAAGCCTCGCAGACGCTGACGATCTCCGGCTCCTCGAAGGGATTGCAGGTCAGATCGCGCCAGCGGAACTGATCCGCGTCGACGGCGCGGGCGGCCTCGATCAACAGGCCGGCGCAATCCTCCATCAGCCGCTGGACCGGCTCTTTGGCGCGGTACCATTCCAGCATGGTGAATTCCGGGTGGTGCAGCGGCCCCCGCTCGCGGTTGCGGAAGACGCGCCCCAAGGTGAAGATGCGTTCTTCCCCCGCCGCGAGAAGTTTCTTGCAGGCGAGCTCCGGCGAGCTGTGCAGATAGAGCCGGCTCTTCTCGCCGCCGGGACCGATGAGATCGACCCCGAAAGCTGAAATATGCGCCTCATTGCCGGGCGAGAGCGCCAGCGCGGCGGTTTCGACCTCCAAAAAGCCTTCGGAGGCGAAAAAACGCCTCACGCTGGCGGCGATTCTCACACGAGCCTTGAGAAAAGGCTTGCGATCGGCATAAACATCAGGCGCCCACCAGGGCGAAGCGCGCGTCATAGAGAAGGCCGTTTCATCAGTTTCCGGGCGAGCAAGGGTCCGCGCGGCAATTCGCCGGCGCGGGGCGGCGTTTCGTCATAGACCCGCAAGCGCTCGCCAGCAATCGAGGAAAAAGCACGTGAAAGTCATCGCCAGTTCGATCCGCAAGGGGAACATCATCGAGAGGGAGGACGGCAACCTCTATGTCGTTCTCACCGCCGAGAGCTTTTTTCCCGGCAAAGGCACGCCCACGACGCAGATCGACATGCGCCGCCTCTCCGACGGCGTGAAGGTCTCGGACCGCTACAAGACCACCGAGCAGGTCGAGCGCGCCTTCGTCGAGGATCAGGACTTCAGCTTCCTCTTTTCCGATGACGACGGCTACACCTTCATGAACCAGACCACCTATGATCAGGTGATGGTGCCCAAGGACGTGATCGGCGACCAGGCGCAATGGCTGCAGGAGGGCATGGTCTGCATCCTCTCCATGTTCAACGGCCAGGCGGTCGCGATTCAATTGCCGCAGCGCGTCACGCTGGAGATCGTCGAGACCGAGCCCGCCATGAAGGGCCAGACGGCCTCCTCCTCTTACAAGCCGGCGAAACTCTCGAACGGCGCCCGCGTGATGGTGCCGCCGCACATTCAGACCGGCACGCGCGTGGTGATCCAGACCGAGGACGGCTCCTACGTCGAGCGCGCCAAGGACTGACGCGCAGGATAAGACTCCGCGGCCGGTGCCTCTCCCCGCAAGCGGGGAGAGGAAGCGGCCGCGCCCACGATGGCTTTTGATGCGGCGCGCCTTATTCCAGAAAGGCGCGCAGCTTTTGCTCCAGCGCGGCCTCGTCTTTCAATTCGCATTCCCAGATGGTGAGGGCCCGCCAGCCGAGCGCCGCCAGTCTCGCGGAATTGGCGGCGTCGCGCGCGCGGTTGCGGGCGATCTTCGCCCGCCAGTAATCGGCGTTCGCCTTCGGCATGCGCGCGCCGCGCGGGCAATCATGGCCGTGCCAGAAACAGCCATGCACGAAGATCGCCCGTTTTCTCCCGACATAGGCGATATCGGGATTGCCCGGCACATCCTTGCGATAGAGCCGGTAATGCGGCGCAAACCGGCGCAGGATCGCGCGCACCTTCCGCTCGGGGGTGGTGTCCCGCGATTTTACCGCGCGCATTGTGGCGGAGCGGCGGGCGGGGTCTTCCATTTCAGGCCGCTGCGCTGAGCGCCCGCATGAGCAGAGGCTCGAGCAGACGCGCCGCAATGTGCCGCACGACCGGGACGACGACGCCGTCTCCGGTAAGGTGATAGGCGTCGCTGTAGCCGGGCGGCAAGCGGTATTCGTCGGAAAGCCCCATGAGCCGCGCCGTCTCGCGGGCCGACATCAGCCGCGACCGCACCCGGCCCTTCTCCACGACCAGCACGAATTGCCGACTGGAGCCGCCGGCCGGCGTGCGCAGACAGCCGGCGAGATCGTCGAAACGCGCCTCGGCGCGCTGGATTTTCTCGCCATTTTGGTAGCGCGTGCGGCGATAGGCCGTGCCCGCCATCCGGCGGCCGGCGCGCTTCGCCGCCTCGATCTTGGCGAGATTCACCTCGCTCATCATGGAGAGCAAGCGCTGCGTCTCCTGCGGCGAATGCCAATCGACATCGGCCGGCGCCGCCTCGATGAGGTCGATCAGCGCAATGTTGCGGGCCGGCGGCGTGGGCAGGCGCCACCAGAGCCAGTTTTCGTGCGCCTGCGGCGAGAGCCCTTCCACGGCTGCGCACAAGGAGCGCGAGTGGAATAACGTGCCGTCATCGCGAGCGGAGCAAAGCGACCCAGAACCGCCCGACGCCGGCGCGGCATGACCACGCGCCAGTTTCGCGGGAACCGGCACATCCGCCCGCACGGCGACGACAAAAAGCCGCGGCCGCGACTGCGGCACGAACAGCGCCGCGTCGATGACCAGCGCGCCGAAGCGGTAGCCCTCCTCCGCCAGCGCCGCGCAAATCGCCGCAAAATCCTTGCCGCCATGCGAGGTGATCGCGCCGCAGACATTTTCCAAAACGATCATTGACGGCGCGCGGCCCTCGGCCCGCAAAGCCTTCATGAGCCCCCAAAAAGGCCAGAAGGTTCCGGACCGCTCGCCGGCGAGCCCCGCCCCGGCCCCGGCCAGCGACAGATCCTGACAGGGAAAGGAGGCCCAAACGAGATCGGCGCGGCCGGGCAGTTGCGCAGTTTCGATGTCGCGCACATCGCCGACAAAAAGCGCGTCGCCGCCCCAATTGTTGCGATAGGTCTCCGCCTTTTTGCGATCGAAATCATTGGCGAAGAGACACCGCCAACCGGGACCAAGTCCCGCGCGCGCCATGCCGCCGCCAGCAAAAAATTCATAAAAGGTCGGCGTCATCGCGCGCTGCTCCCCCGCGCGAGGTTAACCGATTCTTTAAGAGCCGACGACCAGCACATGCACGAGCGGCTTTTTGCCCCAGACCGAGGCGACAGCGCCGCGCACCGCGCGCTCTATCGCCGTCGCGACGCTGTCGAAATCGCGCCGACGCGCGCGCGCGAGCCCGTCGAAGGTCTTGAAGATCGCGTCGTCGATCACCTCGCCCATGTCCTCGCCGCCCTTGCCGCGTTTCGGCAGGCCGGCAAAGACCATGTCCGGATCGCCGGCGAGATCGCCGCGCTTGTCGATCGCGATCGCGACGGAGACCACCCCCGCAAAGGCGAGCTTGCCGCGCTCACGCACCGCGCCGTCGTCCTCTCGGATCACCACGTCGCCGTCCTTGAACAGCCGACCCGTCGCCGCCTTGCCGATGATCGCCGGCGCCCCTGGCGCGAGCCGCACCACGTCGCCATTGCGTGCCGAGACGACATGCTCGACGCCGCGCCCCTTGGCGAAAGCCGCGTGATAGGAGAGATGATGCGCCTCGCCATGGGCGGGAACCGCCGCCTTGGGCCGCAACCAATCGTAAAGTTGCGCCACCTCGCCGCGCCGCGGATGGCCGGAACAATGCACGAGGTGATCGTGGTCGGTGACGATCTCGACGCCGAGATCGCACAGCCGGTTGATGACGCGATGCACTTCGCGTGCATTGCCGGGAATGATGCGGGACGAGAAAATCACCCGATCGCCGGAGACGAGTTTCAGCGAAGGATGCTCGCCCTCGGCCGCGCGCGCCATGGCCGCGCGGCTCTCGCCCTGACTGCCGGTGGCGATGATGACGGTTTTGTCCCGCGGCAGCGTGGGCAACAGATCGAGCGAATGAAAACCCGGCAGGCCATCAAGATAGCCGCATTCCCGGGCGACCTGGATAGCGCGATCCATCGCCCGCCCCGCGACCACGACGGTGCGGCCGCAGGCCTGCGCCGCCTCGGCGATGGCGCGCAGCCTGGAGATGTTCGAGGCGAAAGTCGTCACCAAGACGCGGCCCGGCGCCTCGCAGATCAGCGTGCGCAGCGTCTTCGCCACGTCGCCCTCCGAAAAACTGTCGCCGTCGCGCAGAATATTCGTCGAGTCGCAAATCAGCGCCGTGACGCCCTCGTCGCCGATCTGGCGCAGCCGGGTTTCGTCGATGCGCGCGCCGACGCCCGGCTCCGGATCGATTTTCCAATCGCCGGTATGCAGCGCAAGCCCCGCGGGGGTGCGGATCGCCAGCGCGCAAGCCTCGGGGATGGAGTGGGAGACGGCGATATATTCGACGCTGAACGGCGCAAGGTCGATCACCGCGCCGGCGCGCGCCTCCACAATGTCGATCTGCGGCGCGCCGGGCTCCGACAACCGCCGCATTTCCAAAAGACCTGCGGCGAAGGGTGTCGCATAGACCTTGCAACGAAGCCGCGGCCACAAGGCGCCGAGCGCCCCAATGTGGTCCTCATGCGCATGGGTGATGACGAGACCCACGAGGTCGCGGCCAAGTTTCTCGACAAAAGAGAGGTCGGGAAACACGAGATCGACCCCCGGCAGCTCGGGGCCGGGGAAGGTGAGCCCGCAATCGACCAGCAACCATTTGCGCGCGCGCGGCGGCCCGTAGCCGTAGAGCGCGGTGTTCATTCCGATTTCGCCCAGCCCCCCGAGGGGCGCAAAAACGAAGTCATGCGCCTCGGTCATGAGCCTTCTTCCGAAACCCTGCGCGCGGCATGCGCGAGATAAACATCGCCGGCGTCGATGACCCGCCGGCCTTCTTGTGAAACGATGATCAGACGTCCGCTCGGGTCGACCGCCTCGAATCGCCCCTTCAGCGTCTCGCCCTGCGACAGAGTCACAGTTATGGGCTCCCCCATCCCGGCGGCCTCGGCGAGCCAAAGCTCGCGCAGCCGCTGAAAACCGGCTCCGCCCGCCCAAATATCGAGCGTCTCAGCCATTGCGTCGGAGAGCGCTTCAAACAGCAGCGCCGCCGAAGGCGCGCCCGCGCCCAGGGCGCCGAGGGCCTTCGCGGGGTAAGGCAAATCGGCGGGAGCGTGCGCGCAATTCACGCCGATCCCGACGACCGCCGATATTCGATAGGGCGCACGGGCGTCGCCCGTCGCTACGCTCACGCCTTCCGAGAGAATTCCGCCGAGCTTCGCCCCGTCGAGAAGCAGATCATTCGGCCATTTCAGCGAAAAACGGCCGGCGCTCGCTGTTTTCTTCAGCGCATTGATGGCCGCGACGCCGGCGGCGAAACCCAGTTGCGGGGCGACCGCAGGCGCGTCGAAGTCCGAGAAGATCAGACTGGCGTGCAAATTCCCCGAGGGAGAGACCCAATCACGGCCAAGACGCCCCCGCCCTGCCGTTTGCCGATCAGCGACCACCCATAAGGGGCCACGCTCGCCAGATGCGATCAGACGCTTCGCCTCCTCATTGGTCGAGTCGACCTCGCCAAAAGCGACGAGGCGGAAACCGCGGGCGCGCGCGAGTGAACCGAGAAGCACGCGCGCGCCCTTTTCTCAAAACAGCGATTTCGCGGCGACCGCAGCCGCATCCACGACCGGCGCCGGATAGATCCAGAAGCCGAGCAGGAACACGGTCGACCCGGCGAGAATCGCCTGCAGACTGAAAGGCGCGCGATCGAAGCCCGGAGCGGGCTCGTCGAAATACATGACCTTGACGACACGGAGGTAGTAGTAGGCGGCGACTGCGCTCGTCAGGACGCCGACCACAGCCAGCCCATAGAGCCCAGCGTCGACAGCCGCCAAGAAGACATAGTATTTCGCGAAAAACCCGCCGAGAGGAGGCACGCCCGCCAGTGAAAACATCATCATGGCGAGGAAGAACGCCATCGCTCCATTCGTCCGCGACAAGCCTGCCAGATCGGCAATATTCTCGACCGGCCGACCTTCGACGCGCATGCACAGGATGGCCGCGAAGGTCCCTATCGTCATCGCCAGATACATAGCAAGGTAGATCGCGACGCCCTTTACTCCGGCCTCGTTGCCGGCAGCAAGCCCGATCAAGGCGAAGCCCATATGGCCGATTGAAGAATAGGCCATCAGCCGCTTGATGTTGCTTTGTCCGATCGCGGCGAAGGAGCCGAGCAGCGTGGACGCGATGGCCAGGAAGATCACGATCTGCCGCCACTGGCTCGCGATGTCCGGAAAGGCCGTGAGGACGATGCGCACGGTCACGGCGAAAGCCGCCATCTTAGCCGCCGAGGCGAAGAAGGCGGTAACCGGAGTCGGGGCCCCCTCGTAAACATCCGGCGTCCACATGTGGAACGGCGCGGCCGACATCTTGAACGCAAGGCCCGCGAGCACGAAGACGAGCCCGAACACCACGCCGATCGACGGCGATCCCGACACGACGGCGGCAATGCCCGAGAAAGACACGGTCCCGGCGAAGCCATAGAGCAGCGAAGACCCGTAGAGCATCATGCCCGAGGAAAGCGCGCCCAAAACGAAATATTTGAGACCCGCCTCCGACGCCCGCGCGTCGTCCCGCGCAAAAGCGGCCACGACATAGAGCGCGAGCGACATCAGCTCGAGGCCCAAATACAGCGCGATGAGATTATCGGCTGAAATCAGCAGCAGCATGCCAAGCGTCGCCAGGACGATCAGGATCGGAAATTCGAACCGATCCAGCCGCGCGCGGCGCAAGAAATCCACGGACATCACGACCGTGAGCAACGCGCCCGCCAAAGCGAGCACCTTCATGAACCGAGAGAACCCGTCGTCGATGAAGGCGCCGTCGAACAGGCTCGTGTCCGGCTTCGCCGATAGGACAATCGACAAGATCGCCAAACCGAAAAGCCCGACTGTCAGCTCGGACACCAACCGATAAGCCCGCTCTCCGCGCCAAGCGCCGAGAAGGATCAGAACCATCACGCCCGCAGAGAGGATGAGCTCCGGCAGGAAATTGTGCGTGATCTGCGAAAAGAAGGGAGACATGGTCGATACCCGTCAGTGGCCCGCGGCGGCGATTTTCACGGCGTCGAGGAACGCCGTATGGCTGTCGATGAGATTTGCGACGGACGCCGCCGAAAAATCGAGAATCGGACCGGGATGGACGCCGTAGTAGATCGTCAGCGCCAAAAGCGGAACGAAGACCGCGATCTCGCGCGCCGAGAGGTCGGTGATGGACATTAGGGCGGGCTTGTCGAGCACGCCAAAGATGACCCGCCGGTAGAGGTAGAGCGCATAAGCGGCCGAGAGGATGACGCCCGTCGTCGCAAAAAGCGCAACCCAGCTGTTGGCGTTGAAGGCGCCCGCCAGCGTAAGAAACTCGCCCACGAACCCAGCCGTGCCCGGCAGCCCGACATTCGCCATGGTGAACACCATGAATGTAAAGGCATAGAGCGGCATACGGTTCACAAGCCCGCCGTAAGCGGCGATCTCACGGGTGTGCATCCGATCATAGATGACGCCGACGCACAGGAACAGCGCGCCCGAGACAAAGCCGTGCGAGATCATCAGGAACATTGCGCCCTGAACGCCTTGCGGATTCAGCGCGAACAGGCCCATCGTCACGAAGCCCATATGGGCCACCGAGGAATAGGCGATCAACTTCTTGATGTCTTCCTGCACGAGCGCGACGAGCGAAGTGTAGATGATGGCGATGACCGAAAGCGCATAAACCAGTGGCGCGAACTGGACCGACGCATCCGGGAACATCGGCAAGGAGAACCGGATGAACCCATACCCGCCCATCTTAAGGAGAATCGCAGCGAGGATCACGGAACCAGCCGTCGGCGCCTCGACGTGCGCGTCAGGAAGCCAAGTATGCACCGGCCACATCGGCATCTTCACCGCAAAAGAGGCGAAGAAAGCGAGCCACAGCCAAGTCTGCATCTGCGGCGGGAAATGGGTGTGCAGTAGGACGGTGATGTCCGTCGTGCCCGCCTTCCCGTACATCGCGAGGATCGCGATCAGCATCAGCAGCGAGCCGGCGAGCGTGTAGAGAAA
This sequence comes from Beijerinckiaceae bacterium, assembly GCA_033853615.1. Lineage (GTDB taxonomy): Bacteria > Pseudomonadota > Alphaproteobacteria > Rhizobiales > Beijerinckiaceae > Methylosinus. The sequence goes on from JAWOLK010000031.1 coordinate 20,293, forward strand.
GAACTTGAAGCTCGCATAGACGCGTCGCTTGCCGCCCCAGATGCCGATGATCAGGAACATCGGGATGAGGCCGCCCTCGAAGAAGAGATAGAACAGAACGAGATCCAGCGCACAGAAAACGCCGATCATCAGCGTTTCGAGCACGAGGAACGCGATCATATATTCCTTCACGCGATGCGTGACGGATTCCCATGACGCCAGGATCGCAAAGGGCATGAGGAACGTCGTCAGCAGGACGAACGGCAGAGAGAAGCCGTCGACGCCAAGTTTGTAGACCAGCCCCGAGCCGAACCAGGTCTTCTCCTCGAGGAGCTGAAACGCGGCGCTCGAGGAGTCGAAGCGCGACCACACAACCAGCGACAGGGCGAAGACCACCAACGTCGTCAGAAGCGACGCCCAACGAATATTGCGCAACGAGGACGCGCTGTCGTCGCGCTGTGTGAGGATGAAAGCAGCCCCAACCAGAGGAAGGAAGGTCAGTCCCGACAGAATTCCAAGACCCAACATCAGCGGATTCCTCCGGCGACGAACCAAGTGATGACGGCCGCCACGCCGATCAGCATGGCGAAGGCGTAGTGGTAGACATACCCTGTCTGCAGGCGGACGGCGATACGCGCCCCGTCAGCGACACGCGCCGCGACGCCGTCCGGCCCAATGCCGTCGATGATGCGCGCGTCGCCGCCTTTCCAGAACAAGCGACCGATCGCGAAGGCCGGTCGAACGAACAGAGCGTCATAGAGCTCGTCGAAATACCACTTGTTGAGCAGGAAGCGGTAGAGCCCGGGAGCGGCCGCCGCCAGCTTTTGGGCTGTGCCCGGCTTGAGCACATAGACATAGAGCGACACGAGGAAGCCGAGCGCCATCATCGCCGTTGGAACATAGGAAACCCAATGCGGAATCTCGTGCATTTCATGCAAGACGTGATTGTGCTCCGCGGTAAAGAGCGCGCCCTTCCAGAACTCCTCATAGGCGTGGCCGGCGAAATAAGGCTCGAAGACGAAGCCCGCCGCAACCGCGCCGGTTGCAAGAACCGCGAGCGGAATCAGCATCACCACTGGGGACTCATGGGGCGCATGATGACCGTGATGGTGATCGTCATGGCCATGCGAAGGGGCGTCGTGACCATGAGCCGCGCCGTGCCCAGTCCGATGTCCGAAGAAGGTCATAAATACAAGGCGCCAGGAATAGAAGGACGTGAGCCCCGCAGCCACGACCGTCGAGGCGAAGCCGAACATGGCCGCGCCATGATGTTCGCCAGCGGTGAAGGCCGCCTCAATGATCCCGTCCTTGGAGAAGTAACCCGCGGTATAGGGGAACCCGGTGAGCGCCAATGTTCCAATAGTCATCATGGCGAAAGTGAATGGTATCTCCTTCCGCAAGCCGCCCATGTGACGCATATCCTGCTCATGATGCATCGCATGGATCACCGATCCCGCTCCCAAGAAGAGCAGCGCCTTGAAGAAGGCGTGGGTGAACAGGTGGAATATGCCGAGCGAATAGGCGCCGACGCCCTCGGCGACAAACATATATCCGAGCTGAGAGCACGTCGAATAAGCGATGACGCGTTTGATGTCATTCTGCACCAGACCGACCGTCGCGGCGAAGAAGGCGGTCACTGCGCCAATAATGGTGACGAAGGTAAGAGCGTCTGGAGCAAGCTCAAAAATCGGCGAGAGCCGCGCGACCATGAACACGCCGGCCGTGACCATTGTCGCGGCGTGAATGAGCGCAGACACCGGCGTCGGACCTTCCATCGCGTCCGGCAGCCAGGTGTGCAGCAAGAACTGCGCAGATTTGCCCATGGCTCCCGTAAACAGCAGGAAGGCCGCGAGAGTCAGCGCGTCGACATCCATTCCAAAGATGTGGAGGGGCTTGTTGGCGAGCGGCGGAAGGGCGGCGAAAACTTCGTCGAATGCAACCGATTTCGTCAGGTAAAAGACGAGAAAGATTCCCAGCGCGAAACCGAAGTCGCCTACGCGGTTGACGACGAACGCCTTGATCGCGGCGGCGTTCGCCGACGGCCTTTCGTACCAGAAGCCGATCAGAAGATAGGACGCGAGACCGACGCCCTCCCAACCGAAGAACATCTGCACCAGATTGTCCGCCGTCACCAACATCAGCATCGCGAAGGTGAAAAGCGACAGATAGGCGAAAAACCGCGGCCGCGCCGGGTCCTCATGCATGTAGCCGATCGAATAAAGATGCACGAGACTCGACACGCTGGTCACGACAACGAGCATCACTGCCGTGAGCGTATCCACCCGCAGGGCCCAGTCGACCTTCATCGCGCCTGAGGTGATCCAGTTGGCGAGGACTGGCGTGCTGCCGTGATTATGGCCGACCGCGACGTCGACGAACATTGTCCAGGACAAGGCCGCGGCGACAAAGAGGAGGCCCGTCGTGACGAGCTCGGATGCGCGCGCCCCGATGAAACGGCCCAGCGCGCCTGCGATCAGGAAGCCGACGAAAGGAAGGAAGACGATTGCCTGTATGGTCATCGCGCGGTCAGCCCTTCAGCGAATTGATGTCTTCGACCGCGATCGTTCCGCGATTGCGATAGAAAGTGACGAGGATGGCGAGCCCGATCGCCGCCTCAGCCGCCGCCACAGTGAGAACGAAGAGAGCGAAGACCTGCCCGGTCAAATCCCCCAGTGTCGTCGAGAAGGCGACGAAGTTGAGGTTCACAGAGAGCAAGATCAGCTCAACAGACATCAAAATGACGATGATGTTCTTGCGGTTGAGGATGATGCCCGCCACGCCGAGCGTGAAAAGTATCGCCGCGACGACGAGATAGTGGGTGAGGCCGATGGACATGCGCTTTTTCCCTTAGACGCCCGCGCGGAACGGAACTTTCTTGAGCTCCACGACGCTCTTCGCGGTGCGCGCGTTTTGTTCCTCGATCTTCTGACGCTTGACGCTCGGACGGTGACGCAATGTCAGCACGATCGCGCCAATCATCGCAGTCAGCAAAACCAGCGCCGAAGCCTGGAAGAAAATCACGTATTTCGTATAGAGCACCTGGCCGAGCGCCGCTGTGTTGGTGACATTGCCGAGGATCGGGGCCGCGGCCGCTTCAGACGCGGTCGGCGCCGATTTCCAACCCACTGCGACAAAGCCGAGCTCCGCCAACACGACCAGGCCGACCGCGAGGCCAGCCGGCAGATATTTCTGGAAGCCCTGTTTCAGCTCTGCAAAGTCGACATCCAGCATCATGACGACGAAGAGAAACAGAACCGCCACAGCGCCGACATAGACGACCACCAGGATCATCGCGAGGAACTCCGCGCCCGCAAGCAGGAAGAGGCCCGCTCCGTTGCAAAAGGCGAGGATCAGGAACAACACCGAGTGAACGGGGTTGCGCGCAGTGATCACCATGAAGGCCGAGGCGATCAATACGCTCGAGAAGAGGTAGAAGAATACGGCGGCCACTGCACGGTCCTCTCAGCGGATGGCGTCGGCAGAACCGACGCGGCGATTTGTGAAGTCTCGATTAACGATAAGGAGCGTCGAGTGCGATGTTGCGCGCAATCTCGCGTTCCCAACGAGCGCCGTTTTCGAGGAGCCGCTCCTTGTTGTAGTACAGCTCCTCGCGGGTCTCCACCGCAAACTCTTGATTGGGCCCTTCAACGATGGCGTCAACCGGACATGCTTCCTGACAGAAGCCACAGTAGATGCATTTCACCATGTCGATGTCGTAGCGCGTGGTGCGACGCGTCCCGTCATTGCGGCGAGGACCGGCTTCGATGGTGATGGCCTGGGCGGGACAGATCGCTTCGCAAAGTTTGCAGGCGATGCAACGCTCCTCGCCGTTAGGATAGCGACGCAGCGCATGCTCGCCACGGTAACGCGGCGACTGCGGATTGCGCTCGTGCGGATAGTTGATCGTCGCCTTCGGCTTGAAGAAGTAGCGCATGGAGAGCGCGAAGGCGGAGACGAACTCCGTCAGAAAGAGCGACTTGGCGGCGGCATCGAGTCTCATCGGGGACGATCCTTACTGCGCGAGCGCGTTGCCGCCAAATTGCAGCACCGCGGCGACGACGATGACCATGACGAGCGAGATCGGGAGAAAAACCTTCCAGCCGAGGCGCATCAATTGATCGTAGCGGTAACGCGGCACGAAGGCTTTCACCATGGCGAAGAAGAAGAAGAAGAAACTGACCTTCAAGACGAACCAGACGACGCCCGGCACCCAGGTAAAGGGAGCGACGTTGACCGGGGGCAGCCAGCCGCCGAAAAACAAAATCGTCAGCAAGGCGCACATTGTGACGATCGCCACATATTCCGCCAGCATGAACAGGACGTAGGGAGTCGCTGAATATTCGATCATGAAGCCTGCGACGAGCTCCGATTCAGCCTCCACAAGATCGAACGGCGGCCTGTTCGTCTCTGCCAGAGCAGAAACGAAGAAGATGACGAACATAGGCGCAAGCCGCAGCCAGTACCAGCCCAGCATCCCGTAGGATGTGTCTTGTGCGCGCACGATTTCGCCGAGGTTCAGCGATCCGGCGCATAAGAGAACCGTAATGATCACGAAGCCGATAGAGACTTCGTAAGAGACCATCTGCGCGGCCGAGCGTAGCGCCGACAGGAACGGATATTTCGAGTTCGACGCCCATCCGCCCATGATGACGCCATAGACGCCCAAGGATGACAGAGCGAAAATATACAAGATGCCGACATTGATGCTGGCGACCGAGCCAGAGACTTTCGCCCCGGCGATCGTCCAGTCTTCAGAAACCGGGATCACGGCCCAGGCTGCGATCGACAAAGTCGCCATGACGAAAGGCGCGAGCAGAAAAACGCCCTTGTTTGCAGTGTCCGGGATCACCGGCTCCTTAAGCGCGAATTTGATGAAGTCGGCGAAGCTCTGCAGCAGGCCCCAGGGACCAACCACATTGGGCCCGCGACGCAGCTGAACCGCCGCCCAGATCTTGCGATCGGCCAAAATCACGTAAGCGACGAAAATCAACAGCGCCACAAGCAAGACGACGCTTTTTGCGACGATGATGAGGAGAGTGAGCAACCAGCCGTCCACGTCGAGGCTCCTATTCCGCCGCCTGTTGAAGCCGGCCCTTCGCCAGCGCCGAGCACTCGGCCATCACCGCCGAAGCTCGAGCGATCGGATTGGTGAGATAAAAGTCAGAGATAGCCGAAACGAAGGGCTCCTTCATCGCGACGGCTGAGTGCTGCGCGAGCGTCCGGATTTGAGCAGCGTCGCCGGCGGCGATCGCGTCCACCCTCCCCAGATGCGGATGCGCTTCAATCAGCTTCTTGCGAAGCGCGCCAATCGTGTCGAAGGGCAAGGGCCGCCCCAGCGCCCCGGAAAGCGCCCGCAAGATCGCCCAATCTTCGCGGGCGTCTCCAGGCGGGAACGTGGCCCGCGCGGCAAGCTGGACCCGCCCCTCGGTGTTCACGTAGAGCCCAGATTTCTCGGTGTATGCTGCGCCGGGGAGGATCACATCCGCCCGATGCGCGCCGCGGTCGCCATGCGTGCCGATGTAGACCACAAAGGCGCCGGAGGCGACGTCGATTTCGTCGGCGCCCAGATTGAACAGGACGTCGAGGGCGCCCGATTTCACGAAATCCTTGGCAGCCAGACCGCCGGCGCCTGGAAGGAAGCCGATGTCGAGGGCGCCAACGCGCGCCGCAGCGGTGTGCAGCACAGAAAAACCGTTCCAGCCGTCCGATAGACCGCCTTGTTTCACCGCCGCCTGGGCCGCAAGCGCGAGAACGGCGTCCCCATCCGGGCGTGCGAGCGCTCCCTGCCCGATGAGCACCAGGCGCTTGCGCGCGTGGTTACGGGTGTCCTGGATGAAATGCAGCAAGGCGTCAGGACCGGCGCCAAGATAGTCGTAGTCATAGGTAAGATCGGCGCGCTCGCCCACCAGAGAGATCGGGAAGCCGCCCTTCAGCCAGCGCTTGCGAATACGCGCGTTCAGGACCGGCGACTCCTTGCGCGGATTCGAACCGATGATCAGCAGAGCATCGGACTCCTCGATCCCTGCGACAGTCGCATTGAACAAGTAAGACGCGCGACCGAACTTCGGGTCGAGCTTCACCCCGTCCTGACGACAATCGAGATGAACCGCTCCGAGCTGCTCCATGAGCCGCTTGAGCGCGAACATTTCCTCGAGCGCCGCCAAATCGCCGACAAGCGCGCCAATTCGGTTCGCCGGGGCGGCTTTCGTCTTCTCGGCCACAACCGAGAGCGCCTCTTGCCAGGAAGCCGGGCGCAATCTGCCGTTCTCGCGGACGTAGGGCCGGTCGAGCCGTTGCGCCGCCAGCCCGTCGACGACCTGACGCGTCTTATCCGAAATCCACTCTTCGTTCACCGCGTCATTGACGCGCGGCAGGATGCGAATGACCTCGCGGCCACGCGCGTCGACGCGGATCGCCGAACCGAGCGCGTCCTGCACGTCGATCGTTTCAGTCTTCTGATACTCCCAAGGCCTCGCGCGGAAATTCTGCGGCTTCGCCAGCAGCGCGCCAACCGGGCAGAGATCGGCGACATTGCCCTGAAGCTCGGAGGTCATCGCGCTTTGGAGATACGTGGTGATCTCCATGTCCTCGCCGCGGCCGATCGCGCCCATATCTGACGTGCCGGCGACTTCCGCCGTGAAGCGGACGCAGCGCGTGCAATGAATGCAGCGGTTCATCGAGGTCTTGACGAGCGGGCCGATATATTTGTCTTCGACCGCCCGCTTGTTCTCGATAAAGCGAGAGGAGTCGCCGCCGAAGGCGAGCGCCTGATCCTGCAGATCGCATTCGCCGCCCTGGTCGCAGATCGGACAATCGAGCGGGTGGTTGACGAGCAGGAACTCCATCACGCCCTCGCGGGCCTTCTTCACCATCGGCGATTTGGTGAACACCTCCGGCGGCGCGCCATTCGGACCAGGTCGCAGATCCTTAACCGACATGGCGCAGGACGCCTGCGGCTTGGGCGGACCGCCCTTCACCTCGACGAGGCACATGCGGCAATTGCCCGCGATCGATAGACGTTCGTGGAAGCAGAAGCGAGGGACTTCCGCGCCCGCCTGTTCGCATGCCTGGAGCAGCGTGTATTCGGCCGGGACGTCGACTTCAACGCCATCGACGAGAATTTTCGTCACTTCGCCTTCTCCACCATCTCGACGCGCTTTTCGTCGCCAGCAAAGTAATGTTTCAAGAGAGCCGCCGCGTCACTCGGCGGCGACGCGCAGCGGCTCCGGATGCGGATTGGCCGTATACTGGTCGATGCGCTGTTCGATCACGTCACGGAAATGGGTGATCAGACCCTGGATCGGCCAAGCAGCCGCGTCTCCGAGCGCGCAGATCGTATGGCCCTCGACTTGCTTCGTCACATCGAAAAGCAAGTCGATCTCGCGCTTATGCGCACGGCCCTCGACCATGCGCTGCATGACGCGCCACATCCAGCCCGTCCCCTCGCGACACGGCGTGCACTGACCGCAGCTCTCATGCTTATAGAAGTAAGAGAGACGCGCGATCGCGCGAATAATATCCGTCGATTTGTCCATCACGATCACAGCAGCTGTGCCGAGTCCGGAACCGAGCTTCGACAGGCTGTCGAAATCCATCGGGCAATCGATGATTTGATGCGACGGAACCAGTCGCACCGACGAGCCGCCCGGAATCACGGCGAGGAGATTATCCCAGCCGCCGCGGATGCCGCCGCAATGGGTCTCGATCAGCTCGCGGAAGGAAATCGACATCGCCTCTTCGACATTGCAGGGGCGATTGACGTGACCGGAAATGCTGAACAGCTTCGTGCCGGTATTATTGGGCCGACCGATTCCGGCAAACCATGCAGAGCCGCGGCGCAGAATCGTCGGCACAACGGCGATCGACTCGACATTGTTCACCGTGGTCGGACAGCCATAAAGGCCGACATTCGCCGGGAACGGCGGCTTGAGCCGCGGCATCCCCTTCTTGCCTTCGAGGCTCTCGATCAGCGCCGTCTCTTCGCCGCAGATATAGGCGCCGGCGCCGTGGTGCACATAGAGATCGAAGGGATAGCCGTGGACATTGTCCTTGCCGATCAGCCTCGCCTCATAGGCTTCATCGACCGCGCGTTGCAACGCCTCGCGCTCGGCGATGAATTCGCCGCGCACGTAAATATAGCAGGCGTGGGCGCCCATGGCGAAGGAGGCGATAAATGCGCCCTCGACCAGCGTATGCGGGTCGTTGCGCATGATCTCGCGGTCCTTGCAGGTGCCGGGCTCCGACTCGTCGGCGTTGATCACCAGATAATGCGGCCGCTGCGGATCAACCTCCTTCGGCATGAAGGACCACTTCATCCCCGTCGAGAAGCCGGCGCCGCCACGCCCGCGCAGACCTGAATCCTTCACCTCGGCGATGATCTTTTCCCTGCCCTTGGCGAGCAGCGCCCTGGTGTTGTCCCATTGGCCGCGTTTACGCGCGCCCGCCAGCGAACGGTCGCCGAGGCCGTAGAGGTTCGTGAAAATGCGGTCTGCGTCAGAGAGCATGTTAATTCCCGTCTCGCTTAGCCTGCGTTCGGCCTGCGTTACTTGGCTCCGGTCCCATAGAATGAAGTGAGGCTCGTGAGCTTCCCCTCGGGCTCCGATGACGCCCGGCCTTTCTGCGATCCGGTCTTCACCGGCCGACCCGCGGCGAGATCGTCGAGCAGTTTTTCGAAACTGTCGGCGGTCAGATCCTCGTAATAATCGTCATTGATCTGCACCATCGGCGCGTTGCAGCACGCGCCGAGGCACTCGACCTCGAGCCAGGAAAAGAGACCGTCCGCAGTGACCGTCTTCTGCGGGCCGACGCGACGCTCGAGCACCTTGATCAGGTCATCGGACCCGCTCAGCATGCAAGGCGTCGTGCCGCAGAGCTGGATGTAAAACTTCCCCACCGGTTCGAGATTGAACATGGTGTAGAAAGTCGCGACTTCGAGAACGCGGATATAAGGCATGCCGAGGAGATCCGCGACTTTCTCGATCGCGGCGCGCGGCAGCCAGTAATTATTCTGCTTTTGCGCCTGCCAGAGGGCCGGGACCACCGCCGAGGCCTGACGGCCGTCCGGATATTTGGCGATCTGGCGCTCCAGCCACGCCTTGTTTTGCGGCGTGAACTCGAAACTCTCGGGTTGCTGCTCGGCGAGACGACGGACGGACATTAGCGATCGACCTCCCCGAAGACGATATCCAGCGATCCCAGAATCGCCGACACGTCGGCGAGCATGTGATCGCGGCACAGAAAATCCATGGCCTGCAGATGGGCGAAACCAGGGGCGCGAATCTTGCACCGGTAGGGTTTATCGCTCCCGTCCGAAACAAGATAGACGCCGAATTCGCCCTTGGGCGCCTCGACCGCGGCATAGACCTCGCCAGCCGGGACGCGGAACCCTTCGGTAAACAGTTTGAAGTGGTGAATCAGCGCCTCCATCGAACGCTTCATCTCCGCGCGGGACGGGGGCGTGATCTTGTTGTTGACGACCGAAACCGGCCCACGGCCGTCCGCCCGCAGCAGCTTCTCGACGCACTGCTTCATGATGTGTGTGGACTGGCGCATCTCCTCCATGCGGATCACGGCGCGGTCATAGCAATCGCCGTTCTTTCCGATGGGGATGTCGAACTCCATCTCCTCGTAGCAATCATAGGGCTGCGCCTTGCGCAGGTCCCACGCTGCGCCGGAGCCGCGCACCATCACGCCAGAGAAGCCATATTTCCAGGCGTCCTCGAGCGAGATCACGCCGATGTCGACGTTGCGTTGCTTGAAGATGCGGTTCTCGATGAAGAGACCCTCGAGATCGTCGCAGACCTTCAGGAACGGATCGCAGAAGGCGCCGATATCCTCGACGAGCTTGTCAGGCAGATCGCGCGCCACGCCGCCCGGACGGAAATAATTGGCGTGCATGCGCGCCCCGCTGGCGCGCTCGTAAAACACCATCAGCTTTTCGCGTTCCTCATAGCCCCACAGCGGCGGGGTCAGAGCGCCGACGTCCATCGCCTGCGAGGTGACGTTGAGGAGATGCGACAGCAGACGGCCAATCTCCGCGTAGAGCACGCGAATGAGCTGGCCGCGACGCGGAACCTCCACGCCGAGCAGACGCTCGATCGCCAAGCAGAAGGCGTGCTCCTGGTTCATCGGCGCGCAGTAATCGAGCCGATCGAAATAGGGCACGTTTTGCAGATAGGTGCGCGCCTCCATCAACTTCTCGGTGCCGCGATGCAGGAAGCCGACATGCGGATCGACGCGCTCCACGACTTCGCCGTCGAGCTCCAGAATGAGGCGCAACACGCCATGCGCCGCAGGATGCTGCGGACCGAAGTTGATGTTGAAATTGCGAGAGGCAGGCTGTTCGGTCATTGGCTCTAGTCTTCCAGACTTTATCGGCGCTCGACGGTCTTGCTCCGGCAGTCGCTCACTGCCCCTTCGCCTTCTCGTCGCCGGGGAGGTCGTAGCGCACGCCCTCCCAGGGCGACAGGAAATCGAACTGTCGGTATTCCTGCATCAACCGGACCGGCTCATGCACCACGCGCTTTTGCTCGTCGTCGTAGCGCACCTCGACAAAGCCCGTCATCGGGAAGTCCTTGCGCAGCGGGTGACCCTCGAAACCATAATCGGTCATGATGCGGCGCAGGTCGGGATGGCCGGAAAAGACGACGCCGAACAAGTCGTAGGTCTCGCGCTCGAACCAATCGGCGCCCGGATAAAGCGCGGTCAGAGACGCAACCGGCGTATCTTCATCGGTCGGCGTCTTGATGCGGATGCGCCGATTGTGCTTCGGCGACTGCAGATGCGCCACCACCTCGAACCGCTGCTCGCGGTCCGGATAATCGGCCGCGGTGACATCGACGAAATTGACGAAGAGGCAGTCGGGGTCGTCGCGCAGATGCCTGGCGACCTCGATCCAACGCTCGCGCACGACCATCAGAGTAAGCTCGCCGAAGGCGAGCTTTACGGCGCTCACCGCGCCCGGCAGCGCGGCGCTGATCTTCGCTCCGAGGGCTTCGAGTTCGGCAGACATTCGCTTTTCCCTTGCAAGAAACCCGCCGGAACAAGGCCCGGAGGGTCGCTGTCTCACTTCGCGTCGCTTTATCGCGTCAGCGCTCGATCGTGCCCGTCCGACGGATCTTCTTCTGGAGAAGAAGCACGCCGTACACAAGAGCCTCGGCGGAAGGCGGACATCCCGGAACATAGACGTCGACCGGAATGATGCGGTCGCAACCGCGCACCACCGAATAAGAGTAATGGTAATAACCGCCGCCGTTGGCGCATGAGCCCATCGAAATGACGTAGCGCGGCTCAGGCATCTGGTCATAGACCTTGCGCAGCGCAGGCGCCATCTTATTCGTCAGCGTGCCGGCGATGATGATGACGTCCGATTGACGCGGGCTGGCGCGCGGCGCAAAGCCGAAACGCTCGAGATCGTAGCGCGGCATGGCCGCCTGGATCATCTCGACAGCGCAGCAAGCGAGGCCGAAGGTCATCCACATCAGCGAACCGGTGCGGGCCCAGTTGATGAGGTCATCCGTCGCCGTGACGAGGAAGCCCTTGTCCGCCAGCTCGTCGTTCAGATTGAGGAAGAAGGGATCGTCCGACCCCACCGGCTTGCCCGTGCGCGGATCAATGAGGCCCTTCGCCCGCGGCGCGACCAGCGTCGAACCCTGGTTGGTGATCAATCCCATTCGAGCGCTCCCTTGCGCCATTCATAGATGAAGCCGACCGTCAGCACCCCGAGAAACACCATCATCGACCAGAAGCCGAATGCGCCGGCCTCCTTGAACGCGACGGCCCAGGGGAAGAGGAAGGCGACCTCTAGGTCGAAGACGATGAAGAGAAGCGACACGAGATAGAAGCGCACGTCGAATTTCATGCGCGCGTCATTGAACGGGTTGAAGCCGCACTCATAGGCCGAGAGCTTCTCGGGATCGGGAGCCTTGAAGGCGAGAAGGAACGGCGCGACGAGCAGAGCCCCGGCGATGACGGCCGAGAGAACGGCGAAAATCACCAGCGGGAGATAGTCTTCGAGAAGCATGGGCATGGGTTGGTCCCACCGTTTGCGGCGCGGGAGGAAGTCTCGTCGAAAGACGCGCGCCCGAGCCGTTTGGCCGCGCGTTCCGTAACAAAGCGGTTGGTGCAAAGCAAGAGACAACCCGTCGGCCATCTCGCGAAAGGCGAAAAGCCGAACGACAACCGGCGGAAAAATCGCGGAAAGGCTCGGCTGCCTACGCCTGCGACGCGACAGCCGCGGCCTGCATTTCGGCGAATCGGCGGGCGCGCCGCGCCTGCGCTTCCGCGTCCACCCCCCAGACGGACATTTGGAAGTCCTCGTCGACATGGGCGGCCGTCCAGGCCGTTTCCACGTCTACATGGCGGTTTGCGACGGCCAGGGCGATCAGGGAGGAGCCGGTGAGCGTCGTCATGGCGTGCAACGCCGCGAGCCGAATATGCGCGCCCGGCCCCTCTGCGACATAGGCGCGCACCGCCCGGGCGATCGCATCGAGCGCCGCTGGCGGCTGCTCGACGAAGCTCACGCCCTCGGCGAGAGCGAATCGGGCCGAATAAACGTCCCGCGCCACGGCGATGAGCGGGTCCCAGGCCTGAGACTGGGCCCGCGCGAGGCCCTCGGGCTCGCCCGCCCGGTAACAGAGGAGATCGGAGGCCGCATATTTGACCACATCCGCCTCGACTTCGGCGCGCCGCGCCGCGACGCCGTCGATCGCGGAATTGATCAGCCGCGTCAGCGGCATGGCGCTTGGATCGATCCGCTCCCCCTGCCCGGCCCACTCCGCCGCGACGGCCCCGGCGAGCGCGGCCGAGGGCAAAAGAAGCGGTTTGCGCGCCGGCGTCTTCACCGGCTTGCCGTCCAGAAAGACGCCGAAGCCGCCCTCGAAGGGCCCCGCCTCCGCCTTTTTGTAGAAGCGTTTGGGCAATTCCGGCCGCGCCTGAGCGACGCGCATCGGGTCGCGCTCCTGCGGGGCGGGCGCGAGATCCTGGTCCAGGCCTTTTCTCTCCAGCGGCATCGGCTCGTCTCCGCCTTCATTCATCGGGCGCGTCTTCGATCGGGTCATATTGTTTCGCGTCGAAGCCGAAAAAGTCCCATGTCATGCGCATATGTTCCGGCAGAGGCGCGGTTGCGTCGATGACCCCGCCCTTTGGGTGCGGCAGGATCAGGCGACGCGCGAGAAGATGCAGCTTGCGCTCCAGCGCTTCGGGCATCGCCCGCAGCGGGTCGCGCCGGCGCACCTCGTCCTCCGGACGATGGCCATATTTGGGATCGCCGAAAATCGGATGGCCGATCGCCTCGGCGTGGGCGCGCAGCTGATGCGTGCGCCCCGTCAGCGGCTTCATCGACAGCCAGGCGCAGCGCGGCGCCGCCTTGTCGACGATCGCATAATAGGTGAGCGAATGCTGGGCGTCGGCGTCGCCGTGCCGTGCGATTCGCATTTTCTCGACATCCCGCAGGGCGCCGGCGGGCTTGCGGCCGGCGCGCTCGTCGCCCATGCCGGGTCCTTTGGCGAGATAGAGCGAAATGCGGCCCTGCGCCGGCTTCGGCACGCCCTCGACCAAAGCCCAGTAAATCTTCTTCGCCTGCCGCGAGCGGAACAATTCGCCAAGATCCGCTGCGGCGCGGCGGTTTTTGGCGACGAGCAGCACGCCGCAGGTGTCGCGGTCCAGCCGGTGGACGAGCACGGGGCGCGTATCGCCTTTCGCGAGCGATTCGAGCATGCCGTCGATATGACGCTTTGTGCCGGACCCGCCCTGCACGGCGAGGCCGAAGGGCTTGTTGAGGACCAGCACGTCCTTGTCCTCGAAAAGCGTCATGCGGGCAAGCTCTTGCGCGTCCTCGGGACGCGCCCGCTTCACCGCCGGGGCGGCCGGCGTCTCGATTTTCAGCGGCGGGACGCGGATTTTCTGGCCTTCTTCGAGCCGGGTCGAGGTTTCGACCCGCTTGCCGTCGACCCGCACCTCGCCCTTGCGGCAGATCTTGGCGAGATGCGACAGCGCAAGCGCGGGATAGCGCCGCTTAAACCAGCGGTCGACCCGCAGCCCGGCCTCGTCCTCGCTGACGATATGGCTGGCGACCCCGCCTGTTTTGATCTCGCCCGCGCTCATGCCGGGAGTCCTGGGGCGGAGGAGAGAGGGGCGCCCCTGGCGGCGGCGCGGCGGAAAATCTGGAAATGCATGAGGGCCTTTAGACCAGAGAAAAGACCCCGTCATCAAGCGCTTTCTCCCGCCGGCGCCGGCCCGGCTGCGAAAGAAGCGCCGCAGGCGATTGCGGTCGCGCGCGGTATAAGGTAAAGAAGAAGGGCTCGCACCCGTAGCTCAGCTGGATAGAGCGCTGCCCTCCGAAGGCAGAGGTCAGAGGTTCGAATCCTCTCGGGTGCGCCAGTCTTATCAAAGCCTTTACGCCCTGCTCTTCCCCTAAGAATCCAGTCTGTCACGCTGCTGTCACAGCGAAAGACAGGCAATGGCGACGTTCAGGAAGCGAGGCACTAAGTGGCAGGCTCAGATTCGGTTGCAGGGCCACCCGCCACTTAGTCGGACATTCACCGTGAAGGCAGACGCCGAGCAGTGGGCTCGCCAGACTGAAGCCGCTATCGAACGTGGCGATGGTCAGCCATCGAGGTCCCAGCTTCGTGCGGTCACTCTCTCGGACCTCCTTGATCGCTACGAAAACACCATCACCTTCGCCAAGAAGGGGAAGACGCCTGAGACATACCGGCTAAGGGTCATCCGCCGGCATCCCATAGCACAGCTCTCTCTAGACCGGCTTAAGCCGTCGGTGGTCGCAGACTACCGTGACGACAGGCTGCGATTGGTCAGCCCTTCTTCTGTTCGTCGTGAACTGGCTGTGCTTCAGCACTGTCTAGAGATTGCCCGCAAGGAATGGGGCGTGCCCCTGCCCAAGAATCCTGTTGCCGAAATCAGCAAACCGACCCAAGGCTTGGCTCGGGAGCGACGAATCGCAAGCAGTGAGCTTCAACGCCTCCGTTGCGCCTTGGCCACGAGCCGAAACCAACTGCTGGCCCACATCGTCCATTTCGCCATCCACACGGGAATGCGGCGGGGAGAAATCCTTTCCGTTCGATGGTCGGACTTCAATCTTT
>JAWOLK010000032.1:0-3509 GCA_033853615.1 Beijerinckiaceae bacterium
CCCTGCGCAAAGGCGTCGCGGCGCGCGGCTATGTGTCTTGTGCGCTTGGCTGCCCTTATGAAGGCGCGGTTAAGATTGCCGCGGTCGTGCGCGGCGCGCGTGAGCTTTACGAGTTTGGCTGCTTCGAGATTTCGCTTGGCGATACGATTGGCGGCGGCGCCGCTTGCGAAGCGCGCGCGCTTGTTGAAGCGGTTGCGCGCGAAATTCCAATAGAGCGCATCGCGACGCATTTTCATGATACGTACGGCCAGGCGCTCGCAAATATTTTCGCCTGTCTTGAAGCAGGGGTCTCTGTTGTCGACAGCTCAATCGCCGGCCTTGGCGGCTGCCCCTTTGCGCCCGGCGCCACCGGTAATGTGGCGACAGAGGATGTTGTTTATATGCTGCATCGCTGCGGCGTACAAACCGGCGTCGATCTTGATGCGCTGCTTGAAGCAGGCGCCTTTATCTCAGAACGCCTGTCTCGCCCAAACGCCAGCCGCGCGGCGCGCGCGCTCATGGCGAAGCGCGCGTCTTGTTTCAAAGAGGCTTCGCCACAGATGTGAAACAGCACAGCGAGGCGCGACATCATGCTATCGCGGTTTGGACTGACGGACGAACAGGCCGCAATAAGCGACATGGCGACGCTGTTCGCGCGCGACGAAATCGCGCCGCATGCGCTCGCCTGGGACCAAGACAAGCATTTCCCGCTCGACACGCTGCGCAAGGCGGCGGAGCTCGGCATGGGCGCGATCAATGCG
The DNA here is from genome assembly GCA_033853615.1 of Beijerinckiaceae bacterium. Lineage (GTDB taxonomy): Bacteria > Pseudomonadota > Alphaproteobacteria > Rhizobiales > Beijerinckiaceae > Methylosinus. The sequence goes on from JAWOLK010000032.1 coordinate 741, forward strand.
CGCGAGGATTTCGGCGGCTCGGGGCTGACGCGTCTCGACGCCGTATTGATTTTCGAGGCGCTCGCCACCGGCTGCCCCTCCATCGCCGCCTATCTTTCGGTGCATAACATGTGCGCCTGGATGGTCGACTCCTTCGGCTCGACCGAACAGCGCGCCGCATGGGTTCCAAAGCTTGCGTCGCTGGACACGCCGGCGAGCTATTGCCTCACCGAGCCGGGCTCGGGATCGGACGCCGCCGCTCTGCGCACCCGCGCCCGGCGCGACGGCGACAGCTACATCCTCGACGGCGAGAAGCAATTCATATCCGGCGCCGGCGCCGGCGGCGCTGACCATCTCTACATCGTCATGGCGCGCAGCGGCGGCGACGGGCCCGAGGGCGTCTCGGCCTTTCTCGTCGAAGGAAGCCGCGAGGGGCTCTCCCTCGGCGCGCATGAACGCAAGATGGGTTGGAACGCGCAACCGACGCGCGCCGTGGTGTTTGAAAATTGCCGCATACCGGCCGCCAATCTGCTCGGCGTCGAAGGCGGCGGTTTTCGCATCGCCATGGCGGGGCTCAACGGCGGCCGTCTCAACATCGCCGCCTGCTCGCTCGGCGGCGCAGAGGCGGCGCTCGACAAAGCCCTGCGCTACACGCATGAGCGCAAAGCCTTCGGCCGCACGCTCGACGCTTTCCAGGCGCTGCAATTCCGGCTCGCCGACATGGCGATGTCTCTCGAGGCGGCCCGGGCCCTGTTGTGGCGGGCCGCGGCGGCGCTCGACGCCAAGGCGGGAGAGGCGCAAACGCTCTGCGCCATGGCGAAGCGCGTGGCGACCGACGCGGGTTTTGCAGTCGCCAATCAGGCGCTACAATTGCACGGCGGTTATGGCTATCTTTGCGATTACGGCGTCGAGAAGATCGTGCGCGATCTGCGCGTCCACCAAATTTTGGAAGGCGCCAATGAGATCATGCAGATGATCGTGGCGCGCGCGCTGCTGGCGCAGGCGGAGGCGGGATGACGGACGAGGTTCTCGTATCGCGGTCGGGTCGGCTCGGGCTGATCTGCCTCAATCGTCCGAAGGCGCTGAACAGCCTCACGCTCGGCATGGTGCGCGTGTTTCGCGCGGCGCTCGATGATTTTGGCGAAGACCCTGAGATCTGCGGCGTTCTCGTCTATGGCGCCGGCGAGCGCGCCTTTTGCGCGGGCGGCGACATTCGCGCGCTCTATGAGGTGCGCAACGGCGACCGCGAGCCGTTCAAGACGTTTTGGCGCGAGGAATATGCGCTCAATGCGCGCATCGCCTCTTTCCCGAAGCCCTATGTCGTCTTCATGGATGGGCTCGTCATGGGCGGCGGCGTCGGCGTGTCGGCGCATGGCAACCGCCGCATCGTCACCGAGCGGACGCGGCTCGCCATGCCGGAGACGAGCATCGGCTTCATTCCCGACGTCGGCGCCACCTGGCTTCTGTCGCGCGCGCGAGGGGTGGGCGCCTATATGGCCTTCACCAGCGCAGGCGTAGAAGCGGCGGACGCCATTCACGCAGGCTTCGCCGACTTCGTCGTTCGCTCCGAGGATTTGGGCCGGTTGCGCCGTCGGCTGGAACAGGCGCACAACGCCGGGGAGATCGAATCCGCGCTGTCGCAATACGCCCAGGCGCCGGGGGGCGGCCTGTTGCAGCGCCACAAGCCCATGCTCGAGGAAACGATGGCGCGCGACGAACTCTCGCATATCGTCGTGGCCTTGCAGGAAAACCGCTCCGAATTCGCTCACGCCGCCGCGCAGACCATGTTGAAGATGTCGCCGACGAGTCTGAAGCTGACCCATGCGCTGTTGCAGCGGGCGCGGCACGCCGAGGCCGTCGAGAGCTGCCTCACCAATGAGTTTCGCGCCGCCTGCCGGCTTCTCGACACGCATGATCTCTATGAAGGCATACGCGCGGCGATCATCGACAAGGATCGCAATCCGCATTGGTCGCCGCCGACGCTCGCCGGCGTCGACGACGCAACGATAGAAGACATGCTGAGAGGCGACGGCGGCGCGGATCCGCTCTATCGGGCGTGGGGCGCGCCCGCCTATCCGAAACGCGAAAGGATGCCGGCATGAAAGCGGATGAGGTCGTCGTCGTCGGCGCCGCGCGCACGCCGCTCGGCGCTTTTCTCGGGGAATTGAAGGATGCGCCCGCGCCGGAGCTCGGCGCGGCGGCGATCGAGGCGGCCGCTTTTCGCGCCGGCGTCGGTCCGGAAGAAGTGGACGAGGTGATGATGGGCTGCGTGCTGCCGGCGGGACTGGGCCAGGCGCCCGCCCGACAGGCGGCGCTCGGCGCGGGCCTCGCCACATCCGCCGGCTGCGTCACAATCAATAAAATGTGCGGCTCCGGCATGAAGGCGATCATGCTCGCGCATGACGCTCTGCGCGCCGAGAGCGCCGATACGGTCATCGCCGGCGGCATGGAGAGCATGAGCAATGCGCCTTATTTGCTCGACCGCGCCCGCTCCGGCTATCGCATGGGCCACCGCAAGATCCTCGACCATATGTTTCTCGACGGGCTCGAAGACGCCTATGACAAGGGCCGGCTGATGGGCTCCTTCGCCGAGGATTGCGCGACCGAATATCAATTCACCCGCGATATGCAGGACGATTATGCGGTCGCCTCGCTCTCTCGGGCGCAACGCGCCGTTGCGTCGAACGCCTTCGCCAAGGAGATCGTCGGCGTGACGCCGCGCGCCGCCAAGAGCCGCGTCGCGATTTTGAACGATGAGCTTCCCGCCAAGGCGCATGTCGAGGAGATTCC
>JAWOLK010000033.1:0-10112 GCA_033853615.1 Beijerinckiaceae bacterium
CTCATGGCCGCGCAGAACGCCGGTCGAGAACTGCCACGCGGGAGCCAGCTTGCCGACGTTATCGACAGTGATTTGCTTCAGCGCGGAGTGACGCAGATTGGCGTAATCGCCGGTGGGCAGCGCCCACTGCTTGGGGTCCTTCTGAATCGTCAGCAAGTCGTCGGCGGAAGCTGCGCCTGCAGAAAACAGCGCGAGTATCCCTACCGAAGTCGACAACAACAGCTTATGCATGAGCTTTTCCTCCTGACGACACCGGCGCGCTTAAATACAGCGCTGCGCCGATGTCGCGCCTCGATGGCGCCTCGACATTGGGAAGGCGTTTTCCGTTCCTTGTCTCGCAGCGCGAGGCGGAATGCTGTAAAACAGCTCCGCCCGCCTCCGTGAGAAGCTTCCGGTTCCCGTCCAGAAGACATCTTTTAAGTCGGAAACGGCGGGATAATATGGCGCCGCTTACGTGAGCGCAATCGGAAAAAAACTCCGCAAAAACCGCCGAAAGAGGTCGCGAAAATTGGCCGCCGCAACTAGATCTTCTCTTACGGCCGCGCGCATGTTGCGCTGCGCCATCACTCTGGCGACAGCGGCTTTTCTGTGCTGCTCAGGCGCCGCTGCGACAGCTTTCGAGCTCGATGAAATCGCCCCCGGCGTCTACGCCCACCAGGGCCAGACCGCGCTGATGACGGCGGAGAACCTCGGCGACATCGCCAATCTCGCGGTTGTCGTCGGCGACGAGGCGGCAGCCGTCATCGACACCGGCGGCAGCGTGATTCTCGGGCGGCAGTTTCTCGCCGCGCTGCAGCAACGCACGGCGAAACCGATCCGCTATGTGATCAACACCCACGCCCATCCGGACCATGTCTTCGGCAATGGCGCCTTCGTCGCCACGGGCGCGACCTTCGTCGGCCACAAGAATTTGCCGCGGGCGCTCGCGGCGCGGGGCGAATTTTACCTCTCGTCTTTCCGCGCGGCGATGGGCCCCGCGCTCGAAGGGGTGACGATCGTTGCGCCCTCGCTCACCGTGGCCGACAGGCTGAGCCTCGATCTCGGCGGGCGCGAGATCATCCTTACGGCCTGGCGAACGGCGCACAGCGACTGCGATCTGACCGTGCTCGACAAAAAGACCGGGACGCTCTTCGCCGGCGACCTTCTTTTCCTGCGGCATGTGCCGGTCGTCGACGGCAGCCTGCTCGGATTTCTCGCCGTCGCCGACGCGCTCGCGAAGATCGACGCGGTGCGCGTCGTGCCCGGCCATGGGCCGCGCGTCGCCCCCTGGCCGAAGGCGCTCGACGATCAGCGCGCCTATCTGACGCGGCTCACCGCCGATCTGCGCGCCGCGATCAAGAAGGGCGAGGACGTCGACGCGGCCGCAAAGACAGCGGGGCAGAGCGCGCGCGACGACTGGCGGCTGTTCGACGATTATAACGGCCGCAATGCGACGACCGGCTTCGCCGAGCTGGAGTGGGAGGGGCAGTAAGCGACTTTGTCTCGCGCCGCGGCCGCTAAATTCGCTTAAGGTCTCGGCAAGAATTCTCGGAGAGGACCATGCGCAAGATTTCCTTCCGCCGCAGCGTGCTGCTCAGCCTGGCGCTCACCCTGGCGTCGCCCGCCCTCGCCGGGCCGGCGAGCGACCCCTGGCCGGGGCTGGTGACCGATATTTTCCAGGGCCGCGCCATGGCCGGCGGCGACGGCGTGTTGACGCTGGAGGCGCCGACGCGCGCCGAGGACGCCGCGATCGTGCCGATGACGATCCGCCTCGCGGACCCGGTCCGGGTGAAAAAGGCGACGCTGGTCATCGATCAGAACCCGATGCCGATGGCGGCCGCTTTCGCGATCGGCGCGGGCTCCGGCGTCGGCTTCATTTCCACCCGCGTGCGGGTGAATTCCTACACCAATGTGCATGCGGTGGCGGAAGGCCCGGACGGCGCGCTCTACGCGCAGGCGAAATTCGTCAAGGCGGCGGGCGGCTGCTCGGCTCCGGCCGCAAAGAACATGGATGAGGCCAACGCTCATCTCGGTCAGATGAAATATCGCGAGTTCAAGAGCAGCGAGGCGGGCCGCCGCGAGGCGCAAATCATGATCCGGCACCCGAATAATTCCGGCCTGCAAATGGATCAGCTCACCCACCTTTATATTCCTGCCCATTACATCGACCGCGTCGAGGTGCGCCAGGGCGATGCGCTGATCTTCTCGATGGAGGGCGGAATTTCGCTGTCGGAAGATCCGAATTTTCGCTTCAGCTATGCGCCGAACGGCGCCAAAACGATCTCGGTCGAGGCGCACGACAATAAGGGCAATGTTTTTAAGAGCGAGTGGCCGATCGGCGAGGCGTCCTGATGAAACAAAGGGCCTGAGCTTTCGGCTCAGGCCCCATTTTCCCGGCGTCAACCCAGGAAACGCGCTAACCCCACAGGGTCAGCGCGAAGGCGAAAATCATCGGCAAGGCGGCGAGCACGCAGATCGTTGCGACACAGACGGCTTTTTCGCTGTCCGGCGCCTCTTGCCGCGCGGAAGGACCTCCATCGAAACTAATGTAAGCCATAACTCGCACTCCCCCTAGCCGAAAGCGGGCCAACCTGACCGTGGGCGTCATGGTTGGACTTGGCGGTTAACGCAGGAGAAGGCGGAAAGGTTCCATCCGCGAGGTCGACATTTTTTGCCGGAAGCGGCGCCGGCATGGTTGCCGGCGCGTGAAGCGGTTTGAGCGCTTCCAGCCTATCGCGCCAGAGCGAGACGCGGGGCGGCGCGTGTTACCGGCGGGGCGGCGGCGCCCTTTTCGTTGAACAGCTCCGCGAGCTTCTCGGTCATCGCGCCGCCGAGCTCCTCGGCGTCGACGATCGTCACGGCGCGGCGATAGTAGCGGGTCACGTCATGGCCGATGCCGATGGCGATCAACTCGACCGGCGACTTCGTCTCGACGTCGTGGATCACCTGCCGCAGATGGCGCTCGAGATAATTGCCGGGATTGACCGAAAGCGTCGAATCATCGACCGGCGCGCCGTCGGAGATCATCATCAGAATGCGCCGTTGCTCGGTCCGCGCCAGCAGGCGGCGATGCGCCCAATCGAGCGCCTCGCCGTCGATATTCTCCTTCAACAGCCCCTCGCGCATCATCAGGCCGAGATTGCGCCGGGCCCGGCGCCAGGGCGCGTCGGCGGCCTTGTAAATGATGTGGCGGATGTCGTTCAGCCGCCCCGGATTCTGCGGCTTGCCGGCGCCTATCCAGGCCTCGCGCGATTGGCCGCCCTTCCAGGCCTTGGTGGTGAAGCCGAGAATCTCGACCTTGACGCCGCAGCGTTCCAGCGTGCGGGCGAGAATATCGGCGCAAGTCGCGGCGACCGTGATCGGGCGCCCGCGCATGGAGCCGGAATTGTCGAGCAGCAGCGTGACGACCGTGTCGCGGAAATCCGTGTCCTTCTCGCGCTTGAAGGAAAGCGGCTGCTGCGGGTCGATGATGACGCGCGGCAGGCGGGCCGGATCGAGCATGCCCTCTTCGAGATCGAATTCCCAGGAGCGGCTCTGCTGCGCCATCAGCCGGCGTTGCAGCCGGTTGGCGAGGCGCCCGACGACCGAGGAGAGATGCAGCAATTGCTTGTCGAGATAGGCGCGCAGCCGGTCGAGCTCCTCGGCGTCGCACAGTTCCTCGGCGCGCACGGTCTCGTCGAAGCGGGTGGTGAAGATCTTGTAGTCGGACCCAGAGCGCTCGCTCGCCGGCAGATGCGGCCGGCGGGCGTCGGACGCCTCCTCGCTGTCGCCGGTGTCCGATTCGTCCTGCGTCTCGCCGTAGGGGGCCTCGGCGGATTCGCTTTCGCCCTCCTGCTGCTGGTCCTCGGAGGCCATGGCGGCGTCCATCTCGGAGGCGCTGGAGGCCTGGTCCTTCTTGTCCTCTTCGCCCTCGCTCTCGTCGGGGTTCTGGGGGGCTTCCTCGTTCTCGTCCTCGGTATCGGCCTCGCTGCTCTGCTCGGCTCCGGACATGTCGAGATTAGCGAGCAGCCGCTGCACGATATGGGCGAAAACTTTCTGGTTTTCGATCGCGCCCGAGAGCTTGTCGAGCTCGGCACCGCCGCGCTCCTCGATGAAGTCGCGCCACAAGCCGACGATCTTCCGGCCGTGCGGCGGCGGCTCCAGCCCGGTGAGGCGCTCGCGGGCGATCAGCGCCAGCGCGTCTTCGAGCGGCGCGTCCTTGCGGCTGGTGACATCGGCGAAATGCCCGCGCTGATAGCGGTCCTCCAGCATCGCCGCGATATTGGCGGCGACGCCGGCCATGCGCCGGGCGCCGATCGATTCGACGCGCGCCTGCTCCATCGCGTCGAAGGCGGCGCGCGCCTCCTGCGTCAGCGGCTGGTAGCGGCGGTGGACCGCGTCGTCGTGGCAGGCGAGACGCAAAGCGATCGAGTCGGCCTGCCCGCGCGTGATCGCCGCCTCTTTGGCGGTGAGTTTTCGCGGCGGCTCGGTGAGCCGCGCCTTGGGCCCGTCCTCGGAGCCGATGAGGGCCGGGCGCTCGGGCGCGAAGCCGACGTCGAGCTTCGGCGTCTTGGCCATGGCGCGCATGGCTCCGGCGACCGCGCGCTTGAACGGCTCCTGCGGGGCGTCTTTGGGCTGAGAGGGTCTGCGATTGGTCGGAGCGGGAGGCATTTGCGACATATAGCCCCGCCGGGGCTGCGGCGCTAGGGCGAGGCGGGGGCGGACCGCAAAAGAGAAAAGCCCCGCGTGCGGCAAGGCTTTTGAGACGCTGCGGCAAGTTTGCGATCACTTAGCTACGGTGGCCAGCACAGGGCTGGACCTAAATGCCCGATCGCTCCGGCGACCCCTACTTCTTCTCCCCCTGCCACACGCCCTGTTTCTTCAGCGCGTCGGCCACGTCGCGCGGCATGTAGCGCTCGTCATGTTTCGCGAGCACGCTGTCGGCTTTAAAAGCGCCGCCGGTGATGAGCGCGCCGTCGACGACGACGCCCTGCCCCTCGCGGAACAGATCCGGCAACAGCCCGCTATAGGAGACGGCGAGATCGGTGGTCTTGTCGGTCACGGTGAAGCTCACGTCGCGGCCTGCGCCCTTGACGACCGAGCCCTCCTTCACCAGCCCGCCGATGCGCAGCCTTGCCCCCGGCGCGATGTGCTTTTGCGCAAGCTCCGTCGGCGTGTAGAAAAACACGATATTGTCCCGCAGCGTGAACAGGATGAGCCCCGCCGCCACGGCGAGAACCGTCACCGCCCCGGCGATGAGCGTGAGCCGCTTGCCCTTGCGCGTCATGTGTCAGCCCTTGATGTCGAATTGGCGGGCCAGCGCCTCGACGCGCTCCAGCTCCGCCGGTTTTTCCTTCAGCGCGGCGCGCGCCTCGTTCAGCGCGCCCGTGGCCTTCTCCCGCTCGCCGAGCACGGCGTAGGCGCGCAGCAGCTTGAGCCAGCCCTCGACATCGTCGCTATTCTGCTTCAGCCGCTCGGCGAGGCGCGTCACCATCGCGCCGATGAATTGCTGGCGCTGCTCGGCCGGCATGGCCGCGATGGCCTTTCCCTGCTCGCTGTCCGGCCCGGAGGCGGCCGGCGGTTGCTGCGGCGGCGCCTCCCCGCGCAAATCGGCGAGCTGGCGGCGCACCACTTGCGTATAGGGCGCATTCGGCGGCGCGTCGGCGAGCAGCCTGCCCCAAATCTCCTCGGCCTTCGCGCGGTCGCCGTCCTGAGCGGCGGCGTAGCCGACATAATAGAGCGCGCGCGGATTTTTCGGGTCGAGCGCCAGCGCCGCCTCGAAATCGGCGCGGGCCTCCTGCGTCACTTTGCCCTGCGCCTCGGCGAGCCGCGCCTCGCCCAGCGCCGCATGGCGGTCGGCCGTCGGCCCCAGCAGCCGCAGCGCCTCGCTATAGGCGTGAATGGCGTCGGCGGTGCGGCCGGTGCGCAGCAGATAGGGGGCGATCACCTCGAAGCCGCGTCCATCCTCGGGATGTTCGCGCAAATGCTCTTCGATGCGCGCGACGGCGATGCTCATGTCGTCCTGCGGGGGCGGCGCCTTGAGGCGCGCCTCCAACGGCATGTCCGGCTGCTCCGGATGGCCGACGCGGTGATAAAGAAGAAGCGCCACCGCCGGGATGACGGCGATGGCCGCGAGCGCCGCGACGAGCGCCGGCTTGCGCGAGCTTTTCGCCGCAACGCCAGCGGCCGATTGCGCCCGCAACAGCCGGCGGGCGGCCTCGGTCTTCGCCTGCTCGGCCTCGGCGGCGTCGAGCCGGCCCTCCGCCGCCTCGCGAGCGATCTCGGCCATTTGCTCCTTGAAGAAATCGACGTCGGCGGCCGCGGGATCCCGCGCCTCCCCACGGATGGCGAGCGGCGCCAGCACCGCCATGACGGCGGCGCCGGTGAGAAGGGCGAAGACGATCCAGATCATGCGCGCTCTTTAGAGCTTTGCGCAGGCGATTGGAAGGGCGGCGATCGGCCGTCAGCGCCCGGCCCGGACGGTTGACGCTTGCCGCCGGCGCCCCGCGGGTGTATAAGCAAACCGTTTCCATCTCATAACGATCAGCCTCGGGTGATCGCTACCGAGAGTGGGCCCGGCCGGGACCCGCTCTTTTTTGCTTGGACCGCCCGCAGAGCACGAGGACCAAGGCTTGACCCAGACTGCCGCTGAGATTTCCGCCCCGCTCGACGAGCCCCGCCTCGTTCACGAGACGGGCGTCGCGGCGCGCATCGCCCATCTCGCCGAGCCGGTCCTGGCGCAGCTCGGCTTCCGCCTGGTGCGCGTGCGCCTGATGGCGCAGAACGGCCAAATCCTGCAGATCATGGCCGAGCGTCCCGACGGCGCGATGACCATCGAGGATTGCGAGGCGGCGAGCCAGGCGCTTTCGCCCGAGCTGGACGTCGAGGACATGATCGCCCAGGCCTATCGACTGGAGATATCCTCTCCCGGCATCGACCGGCCGCTGGTGCGCGTGTCGGATTTTCGTCGCGCCGTCGGCCATGAGGCGAAGATCGAGCTGGTCCATCCGCTCGAGTCGGGCCGCAAACGCTTTCGCGGCTTCATCAAAGGCGTCGAGGGCGAGGGCAAGGACGCCGTCGTCCTCTTCGAGCGCAGCGACGCCCGCGCGGATGAGGAGAAATCCGTCCGCCTGCCGCTGCGCGATCTCGACGACGCCAAGCTGGTGCTGACCGAGGCGCTGATCCGCGAATCGCTGCGCGCCGGCAAGGCCGCGCTCGCCGAGGAAGAGGAAGCCCCGCAGGAGCAGGAAGAGGAGCGCCCGCGCCGCGGGCCCGGCCGCTTCCGCGGCCCGCAGCAAAAAGCCAAGCCGCTGGTTCCCGCCGGCGTGCAGACCCATTTCAAGAAGGGAGGCGGCCCGCGCGGCTGACGCGCCGGCCCCGCGCCGCAGGGAGACGCAGACATGGCCGTAAGCGCCAACCGATTGGAGATTTTGCAGATCGCCGACGCCGTCGCGCGCGAGAAATCGATCGACCGCTCGATCGTCATCGCCTCGATGGAGGACGCGCTGCAAAAGGCCGCGCGTTCGCGTTACGGTCAGGAGACCGAGGTGCGCGCCGAGATCAATCCGCGCACCGGCGAGGTGCGCTTCTCGCGCCTGCTGCTCGTCGTCGACCATGTCGAAAACGACGCCACGCAAATTTCGCTCGAGGACGCGCGCAAGCGCAACCCGGCGGCGCAGGCCGGCGACTGGATTTCCGAGACGCTGCCGCCGTTCGACTTCGGCCGCATCGCCGCGCAATCGGCAAAGCAGATCATCGTGCAGAAGGTGCGCGAGGCCGAGCGCGATCGCCAGTACGAGGAATATAAGGACCGCATCGGCGAGATCGTCAACGGCACGGTCAAGCGCGTCGAATATGGCAATGTCATCATCGACCTCGGCCGCGGCGAGGCGATCATCCGTCGCGACGAGATGATTCCGCGCGAGACCTTCCGTCCCGGCGACCGCGTGCGCGCCTACGTCTACGACGTGCGCCGGGAGCAGCGCGGCCCGCAGATTTTCCTCTCCCGCACCCATCCGCAATTCATGGCGAAGCTGTTCCGCCAGGAGGTGCCGGAGATTTACGACGGCGTGATCGAGGTGAAGTCGGTCGCCCGCGATCCCGGCTCGCGCGCCAAGATCGCGGTCGTCTCGCGCGATTCCTCGATCGATCCGGTCGGCGCCTGCGTCGGCATGCGCGGCTCGCGCGTGCAGGCGGTGGTGCAGGAGCTTCAGGGCGAACGCATCGACATCATCCCCTGGTCGGCCGACGCCGCGACCTTCATCGTCAACGCCCTGCAACCGGCGGAAGTCGTCAAGGTGGTGCTCGACGAGGACTCGAACCGCATCGAGGTCGTCGTGCCGGATGATCAGCTTTCGCTGGCGATCGGCCGGCGCGGCCAGAATGTGCGCCTCGCTTCGCAGCTCACCGGCTGGGACATCGACATTCTGACCGAGGCCGAGGAATCGGAGCGCCGCCAGAAGGAATTCATCGAGCGCACCAAGGTCTTCATGAATGCGATCGACGTCGACGAGGTCGTCGGCCGCCTGCTCGCCTCGGAAGGCTTCCGCTCGGTCGAGGAGCTGGCTTTCGTCGAGCTGCCGGAGCTTGCCTCGATCGAGGGTTTCGACGAAGACACGGCGGGCGAGATTCAGGCCCGCGCGCGGGCCTATCTCGACCGGGTCGAGGCGGAGAACGAGAAGCGCCGCCAGGAGCTCGGCGTATCCGACGAGCTGAAGGAAATCGACGGCATGACCTCGGCGATTCTGGTTCGGCTCGGCGAAAACGACGTCAGGACGATGGAGGACTTCGCCGGCTGCGTGCCGGACGACCTCGTCGGCTGGACCGAGAAGAAGGACGGCGAGACCAAGAAGCACGAAGGCTTCCTGGAGGGGATCGACATCTCCCGCGAAGAGGCCGAGGCGATGATCATGACCGCGCGCGTGCGCGCCGGCTGGATCGAGGCGGGCGCCGAAGAGACGGAAGCGCCGCAGGAGTAAGCGCAACTTGCCGAAGAGCGAGACCGAGATGGAGCGGAGCTGCATCGTCACGCGGCGGCGCAACCCGCCGGAGGCGATGATCCGCTTCGTGCGCGCTCCCGATGGGGTGATCACGCCGGACATTCGGGCGCGCCTGCCCGGCCGCGGCGTCTGGGTCACGGCGCGCGCCGATCTCGTCGCCGAGGCGGCGCGCAAGCATATGTTCGCGCGGTCGCTGAAGACCGAGGTCAAGATCTCGCCGGCGCTCGTCGACGAGGTGGAGCGGCTCTTGGAGTCCGACTGCCTTCAGATGCTCTCGATCGCCAACAAGGCCGGGCTCGTGACCGTTGGCTTCAATAAGGTGAGCGGCGCTCTCGAAAAGGGCGGCGTCGCGGCGCTGATCGAGGCGAAGGACGGCGGCGAGGACGGCAAGCGCAAACTCGCCCAAGTCGCCCGGCGGGCGGCGGGCGCGGAAGGCGCGGCGCCGAAAATCGTCGATTTGTTTACGTCGGCGCAATTGGATTTGGCGCTCGGCCGCACAAATGTGATACATGCTGCGCTTGCGACGGGGGGGCCCGTCACGGCTTTCCTGGCCCGGTGCCGTCGTCTTGCCGCGTATAGGGGTGAAATTCCCATAGACGCGCCAGAGTCGACCATCGGTGAAAACGCGCGTAAAAGCGCGGACGCAACGAATTTGACGCGAACGGGTCACGTGGAGACCCAGGATCGGATATTGGATGAGTGACACCGACAATCCCGGCGACAAAACCCTGACCGTCGCGCCGTCGAAGACGTTGCACCTCAAGCAGCGGCCGGCGGAGCAAGGCATGGTGCGTCAGAGCTTCTCCCACGGCCGCTCGAAGGTCGTCGTGGTCGAGAAGGTGAAGCGCCGCGCTCCGGGTCATGTCGAGACGAAGCCGCAAGGCGCCGCGCCGGCGCCCGCAGCGCCGCCGCCCCCGGCTCCCAAAGCGCCTTCCCGTCAGGAGCGTCCACAACGCGGCGGAGCCGGCATGGTTCTGCGCGCCCTCACCGACGAGGAGCGCGAGGCGCGGGCGCGGGCGTTGGTTGACGCGCGGCATCGCGAGGAGGAGGACCGGCGCCGGGCCGAGGCGGACGCGAAGGCCCGCGCCGAGCGCGAGGCGCGCGAGCGCGTGGAGCGCGCCGCCGCCGAGGCGCGCAAGCGCGAGGAGGAAGAGC
>JAWOLK010000034.1:0-3692 GCA_033853615.1 Beijerinckiaceae bacterium
GTCGAAATTCAGGCTTCGCATGGCGGCTCGGGCGCTCAGGCGCGCGCCGTGATCGATGGACTTGGCGCGGACGTGGTCACTTTGGCCCTAGCCGCGGACATCGACGCCATCGCGAGCAAGTCTGGAAAGATTCCCGCCGACTGGCAAAAGCGGCTTCCCAATAATTCCTCGCCCTACACCTCCACCATTGTCTTCCTGGTGCGCAAGGGCAATCCCAAGGGAATCAAGGATTGGGAAGACCTCGCCAAGCCGGGCGTCGCCGTCATCACGCCCAATCCGAAGACGTCCGGCGGCGCGCGCTGGAACTTCCTCGGAGCCTGGGGCTTCGGGCTGAAGAAGTTCAACGACGACGAGGCGAAAACGAAGGAGTTCGTCAAGGCGATCTACAAGAACGCGCCTGTTCTCGACACGGGCGCGCGGGGCTCCAGCATCACCTTTGCGCAACGTGGCCTCGGCGATGTGCTGATCGCTTGGGAAAACGAGGCGTTTCTCGCACTGAAGGAGTTCGGTCCCGACAAATTCGAGATCGTCGCGCCGAAACTCTCCATTCTCGCCGAGCCGCCAGTCGCGGTGGTGGACGCCAATGCCGAAGCCAAGGGCGACAAGAAGCTCGCCGAGGCCTATCTCGAATTCCTCTACAAGCCCGAGGCTCAGGCGATCATCGCGAAAAACTTCTATCGCCCCGCCCATCCCGAATTCGTCGCCAAGGAGGATCTCAAAAAGCTGCCCAAGATCGACTTCATCACTGTCGACAAGAACTTTGGCGGCTGGGCGGCCGCGCAGAAGAAGTTCTTCGCCGACGGCGGCGTCTTCGACGATATTCAGAAACAAGAGCCGGCGAAGTGACCTCCCCGACCTTCGCTGGCCGTTACGCTCGGCGCTTCACCGCGCCGAGCGTCATCCCTGGTTTTGGCCTCACCTTCGGCTATACGCTCCTTTATCTGGGGCTCGTCGCGCTGTTTCCGCTGGCGACGCTCGTGTGGCGCTCGTCCGGGCTCGGCCTCTCCGGCCTTTATCAGATCGCGACCGAGCCGCGCGTCGCCGCCGCCCTACGCGTCACCTTCCTGATGTCTTTCCTGGCCGCGGGGGTTGACCTTTTCTTTGGCCTGATCGTCGCCTGGGCGCTCACGCGCTACAGCTTTCCGGGCCGGCGCCTGCTCGACGCCTTCGTCGACCTTCCCTTCGCCTTGCCCACGGCGGTCGCGGGCATCTCGCTCGCAGCGCTTTACGCGCCCAATGGCTGGTTCGGCGCGCCGCTCGCGGATATCGACGTGAAGATCGCCTTTACGCGCTGGGGCATTCTCGTCGCGCTTATTTTTATCGGCCTGCCCTTCGTCGTGCGCACCGTGCAGCCGATCCTGGCCGAGCTCGAAATCGAGCTCGAAGAAGCCTCCGCGACCTTGGGGGCGTCTCGGCTGCACACAGTCGCGCGCGTTCTGCTGCCGCCGCTCGCGCCGGCGCTCTTGACGGGCTTCGCGCTCGCATTTGCGCGCGGCGTCGGCGAGTATGGCTCTGTCATCTTCATCTCCGGCAACATCGCTTACGTCTCGGAGATCGCGCCCCTGCTCATCATCGTGAAGCTCGAACAATATGACTACGCCGGCGCAACGGGCATAGCGACCATCATGCTGGCGATTTCATTCGTGGCGCTGCTCCTCATCAATCTCATTCAGGCGTGGAGCCGCAGGAGGTTCGGCCATGTCTGAGGCGCTTCTCTCTCCTGTCGCCGAGGCGCGGATCCGCGCCAGGGCGCGGCCCGTGACGCAGGATGCGCCCGCCGTGCGTCTCGCGGTCATCACGATTTCAGTCGTCTTTCTGCTGGTCTTCCTCTTCGCGCCGCTCGGGGTCGTTTTCACCGAGGCGCTGAGCAAGGGCTACGTCGCCTTTCTAGAGGTCTTTCGCGAACCCGACGCCGTCGCCGCCGTGAGACTGACCCTGTTCGTCGCGGCCATCGTCGTGCCGGCCAATTTGTTCTTCGGCCTGGCGGCGGCCTGGTCGATTTCGAAATTCTCCTTTCCAGGAAAAAGTCTGCTGATCACGCTCATCGATCTGCCCTTTTCAGTGTCGCCGGTGGTGTCGGGCCTGATCTATGTCCTGGTTTTTGGCGCGCAGGGCCTCTTCGGCAAATGGCTGGCGGCGCATGGCGTGCAGGTCATCTTCGCCACGCCGGGAATCGTGCTGGCGACGATCTTCGTCACTTTCCCTTTCGTCGCCCGAGAACTCATACCGCTGATGCAGGAGCAGGGCACAGTGGAGGAGGAGGCGGCGCTGACGCTCGGCGCTTCGGGCTTTCGGACCTTTCTCACCGTGACCCTGCCAAACGTGAAATGGGGTCTGCTCTATGGCGTGCTTCTCTGCAACGCGCGCGCCATGGGCGAGTTCGGCGCGGTTTCGGTCGTCTCGGGCCACATCCGCGGCCTTACCAACACGATCCCTCTTCAAGTCGAGATTCTTTACAATGAGTACAACAATGTCGCAGCTTTCGCTCTCTCGGTCCTTCTGGCGGGTCTTGCGCTCGTCACCCTTGGGCTCAAGACTTTCCTTGAATGGCGCCACGCTGACGCGCTCGCCGGGCGCGGAAGGCGTCATTGAGGCGACGCAGCGGGGTTTCGCCATCCGCATCGAGGGCGTCGAACAGGATTTCGGCGCGTTCCCCGCGCTACGTAATGTCAGCCTCGACATTCGGCCGGGGGAGCTCGTGGCGCTGCTCGGCCCCTCCGGCTCGGGCAAGACGACCTTGTTGCGCGTCATCGCCGGGTTGAACACGCCCGACCGCGGTCATGTCTATTTCGACGGTAAAGACGCGACGGCGCTCCCCGTGCAGGATCGCCGCGTGGGGTTCGTCTTTCAAAATTACGCGCTTTTCAAGCATATGACGGTCGCGGACAATATCGCCTATGGCCTGAAGGTGCGCCCGCGCCGGCTTCGCCCGTCGCGCGAGGACATCGCAGCCCGGGTCGAGGAACTTTTGCGCTTCGTTCAGCTCGAGGGGCTCGGCGGGCGTTATCCGGCGCAGCTATCGGGCGGCCAGCGGCAGCGCGTGGCGCTGGCGCGCGCGCTGGCGATCGAGCCGCGCGTCCTGCTGCTCGACGAGCCCTTCGGCGCCCTCGACGCGCGCGTGCGTAAGGACCTGCGCCGTTGGCTGCGGGACGTGCACAAGGAGACAGGGCTCACAACCGTTTTTGTCACGCACGATCAGGATGAAGCGATGGAGCTCGCCGACCGGGTGGTCGTGTTGAACGAGGGGCAAATCGAACAGATCGGCACGCCCGCCGAACTCTACGATCAGCCGGCGTCGCCTTTCGTCATCTCCTTCGTGGGCGAGGCGGTGGCGCTTCCCGTGACGATCGCCTCGGGCCACGTGAAATTCGGAAATCGCGAATTGCACATCGACACGCATGGCTTGCGTAGTGGTCCCGCGCGGGTGTTTTTCCGCCCGGCGGACATCGCCGTCGCGAGCAATGGCGAGGGCGAGCTGGAGGGGCGCGTCGAAAGCCTGCGCCGAACGCCGGCGGGCGTGCGTGCGCGAATAGCGATCGACGGCTACGATCAGACTCTCGAGATCGATTCGCCGCTCGAAAAAGCCGCCGCCCCGGGCGACCGCGTGCCGCTCACGCTGGCCAATGCGCGCATCTTTCCCGCCAATGAGGAAGACTTCATCGACGCAGGGGAGGGCATTTGACCGCCGCCGC
>JAWOLK010000035.1:0-4498 GCA_033853615.1 Beijerinckiaceae bacterium
CGCCGCCGAGCGGCGTTTGCGCAGGCTTTCTCCAGAGAGTTCGATCCGATAGGCGTTGTGGATGACGCGGTCGAGAATGGCGTCGGCGATTGTCGGCACGCCGATCATGTCATGCCAGCGGTCGACGGGAACCTGGCTGGTGATGACGAGGGAGCCGGCGTCGTAGCGGTCCTCGACGATTTCGAGCAGGTCACGGGCCTGGTCGGCGTGGAGCGCTTCCAGCCCCCAATCATCGAGAATCAGCAGTTTGGCGCGGGCGATCGACCGCAGCAGCCGGCTGTAGCGGGCGTCGCCATGAGCGACCGCGAGGTCGGCGCACAACCTTGGCACGCGGTAATAGAGGACAGAGATATCATGCCGGCAGGCCTTTTGGCCGAGCGCGCAGGCGAGCCAGCTTTTGCCGAGCCCACTGGCCCCGGTGATCAGCAGATTGCGGCGTTCGGCGATCCAGTCGCAGGCTGAGAGCTTGAGGAATAGGGCGCGATCGAGGCCGCGCGGGCTCTGGTAGTCCACGTCTTCGACGCTGGCCGGATGGCGCAACCGGGCGGCGCGAGAGCGCGCGTCGAAGCGCTTTTGACGCCGCAGCGTCAGTTCGTATTCGAGCAATAGGCCGAGCCATTCGGCATGTTCGAGGCCCCGTGCTTCGGCCTTGTGTTCGAGTTCCTTGAACCCTTTGGCGAGCCCATAAAGGCCCAGCGCATTCAGTTGATCGAGGGTGGGATGAGCGAGCATGATGCGTTCCTTCTCAATGGTAATAGCCGGGGCCGCGCAGATTGGCGTGGTCGAACAACGTCGCCGACCCGCTATCCCCGGCGGTCGCCGCGCCGGATTTGCGGGCGAGCAGCGAGGCGACGCTTTTGCAATTGAGAGCGCCGATTTCCAGCGCGCGGGCGGAGACAGCTTCGGCGAGAGCCGGATCGACGCCGCGGTAAAGCTTCAAAACGCCAAGGCAGGTCCGGAAGCCCTGTTCGGGATGGCGCCGGCTGGCGAGGACGGCCGTGATGAGCCCCTCGGTGTTCGGCCCGATCCTGGCGCCCCAGCGGCGGAAGCGGTCCGGCGTCCAGTCGGCGTAGCGCCGGTGTGAACTGGGCATATGGTCCGGGTTCGTCCCGTGCCGGCGGCCCATGGCGCGCCGCTCGTGCAGGCCGACCCGTTGCCCGCGGTGAAAAATCTCGATCAGGCGCGCGGTGACGCGCAGATCGACCTCGACGTGAATGAGCGTGTGCGGGACCGAGTAGAAAAAGCCGTCCACCTCGATGTGATAGTCGATGTTGACGCGCGCCCGCTTCCACTCGGCGTATTCCCAATCCCCTTCCGGCAACGGCGAGAGCGCCTCCCGCTCGATCTTTTCGAACAACTCCCTTCGGCTCACGCCGAGTTTGCGCATCATCCGGCTGTTCATCGCCTCCATGGCGAGCGCAATGGCGGCGTTGCATTCGGCGAGCGAGAAGAAAGTTTGTCGCCGCAACCGCCCGAGAATGTAACCTTGCGCAAATCTCACGCCCGCTTCGACTTTTGCCTTGTCGCGCGGCTTTCTCGGCCGCGCCGGCAGCACGCCGACGCCGTAATGCGACGCGAGCGCGCCGTATGTCCGGTTGATCTCGGGGTCATAAAACGACGCCTTGTTGACGCCGCTCTTGAGATTGTCCGGGACCAGAAGCCGCGGCGTTCCCCCGAAAAACGTGAACATCCGCACATGCGCGCCGGTCCAGTCCGGCAGTTTCTGCGTCCAGGTCGCTTCGGCATAAGTGAGGTTTGAGGCGCCGAGCACCGCGACGAAAATCTCCGCCTCGCGGATTTCGCCTGTCGCGGGATCGACTATCCCGATCCGTTTGCCCGAATAGTCGACAAAAACCTTGTCGCCTGCGACGTGGTGCTGGCGCATCACCGGGGTCAGCCGCCGCTCGAACCCACGCAGCAGATCGCAAAACCGGCTGTAGCCATAACCGCCCGGATGCGTCGCGCGATATTCTTCCCACAGGATCATCATGTTGACGCCGGGCCGCTTCAGCTCCCGCGCCAGTTCCGCCCAGTCCGGCTCGACTCGATGCCGCTGGCCCGTCTTCACCCCGGCGCGCGCAAACAGCCGCTTCTCCAGCGCGTCGTCGTTCAAATCCTCAGCCAGCGGCCAGTTCAGGCCCGCCGCCGTCGCGCGTTTCAGATTGTCCTGGATCGTGCTGCGCGCCACGCCGAGACGGCGCCCGATCTCGCGCGCGCTCACCCGATCGTGGGCGAGCCGCAGCATGTGCCTCAATTGTCGCATGGTCAGTCCTCTCTTCGCCGGCATCCCGTTCTCCTCGTCGTTCTCGACAAGGCGGAATGCCCCAGTTGCTGACCTGCGGGCAGCAGACGAAGAGAGGACCAAAAGCCTCTCAGGTGGCCGGCTTCAGTTCGGAATGGTGGCCGGCATCAAATCGGAACGCCGGCCGACATCAAATCGGAATCCCCGGCCGGTTTGCGTCGGAATTCGCACGCCAGTGTGTTGCGATTCCTGCGTTTGTAGCGCGCCCTCGCCTCTCCCGCGTCGTTTGCGGGAGAAGGCCCGGCGGGTGGGAGCCTTACGGCCGGGCGACGTAAGCGGATGGCGGTAAGATTGGAAGGGCCACCTCCGGCTGCTTACCGGTGAGGGACATGAGAAAATCCTGGATACGGTCGATCTCAGCTTGGGTCAGCTTCTGCCCGAGCTGCGCCTCGCCCATCACGGCGATGGCCTTCTTCAGATCCCAGGTCGAGCCGCTGTGGAAATAGGGCGCGACCAGCTCGATGTTGCGCAGCGACGGAACCTTGAAGACATATTTGTCGGCGACGTCCTTCGTCACGGCGAAGCGGCCGAGATCGTCCGGCGGCAAATGCTCCTCGCCCGGCGATTGCATAACGCCGAAGCGCGCATAGGAGCCGCCGCCAATGTTCACGCCATTGTGACAGCTCGCGCAGCCCTTGTTCATGAATAGCGCCAGCCCTTCCTTCTGTGTGTCGGAGAGCGCCGCGTCGTCGCTCTTCAGCCAACGATCGAACGGCGCGTCGGGCGTAAGCAGGGTCGTCTCAAACACCGCAATGGCGTGGCCGACATTGTCATACACGATCGGATCAGCCTCGCCGGGAAAAGCCTGTTTAAAGGCTGTCACGTAGCCTGGAATGCTCTTCAATTGCTCGACGGCGCGCTGGCGGGTGGCGTTGAGATCGGCCGGGTTGAACATGATCGGCCCCCCGCGCGATTTGAACATGGCGGCGGGGTTGGCCATCACCGAATTGACCACGTGTTCCTTAAGCCCGGCGACGCGCCCATCCCAATACTGCGATATGTTGAACACCGCGTTCAGCACGCTGAGCGTCTTGCGTCCACCTAGCTGGCCGATATGGCCGGCAGCGGAGGAGCGCGCATCAATCCCCGCCATGCTCAGATTGTGGCACGTGCTGCAGCTCATATCGTGGTTGTTGGAAATGCGCGGATCGAAGTAGAGCGCCTTGCCAAGCGCGACCTTCTCGGGCGTGGCGGTCTCTCCGGGTATAGACGCCGATTCCGGAATGGGCTGGAAGAGCCCCTTCGCCTGGTCCCGCAGGGAATTGGCGAGAGCCGGGCTCGCGAGCACCATGAGCAATACTGCGATCATCGAGGGGCGCTTTTTCAAGACCACTTTCCTCCGAGCCTCCAAACTGCCCGCAACCTAGCGATATTTCCTCTCATTACACCAATGCGACTGCGCTTTCCAAAAATCACATCCAGACGGCAAAAACCGGCAAGTTACAGCTCATTGTGATGGGGAAGTGACGGTGGCCGCGGTCGGCGATGGAGCGCCCAACCGCGATCACGATGATCAGTGGAACAACGCCACTGTCTTTTGCAGCGTGATGGAAATACCCCAAAGCAGCGGAACCCCTACTCCAGCCCATGAGAGGATGAGGAGCAGCGAAAAGCCCTTCGGCGCGGCGATGACGGGGGTAGCGACCGGCGTCGGCGACTTCAACTCCTCGCCCTCTTCGATAAAATCCTCGAAATCGGCGTGTGTTCCGTCGTCCTCTTTGCGCACTTGCGTGACCGTGATTTGCTTTTCGGCCGCGACTTCCTCATCAGTCATGTAATGCTTCTCGGCGACTGGCCGCACGAGTAGGTCGCAGATGAGGCCGATAAGCAGCAGTCCGGCCAGCACATACATGATCTCGTTATAGACCTGTTCGCGCGGCACGCCGGCCTTGAGCTGCGAGTCGTGGAAGTAATTGACGAGCCAGGGACCGACGACGCCCGCGGTTGACCAGGCGGTCAAGAGCCGGCCGTGAATGGCCCCGACGTGATGTGTGCCGAACATGTCGGCTAGATAAGCGGGAATCGTCGCGAAGCCGCCGCCATACATGGTGAGAATAACGCAGAAAACCAGGACGAAGAGCGAGACGACGCCAGCATGAGCCGCCGAGGGCGCGGCGGCGTAGAGACAGAAGCCGAATATAAAGAAAATGGCGTAAGTTGCCTTGCGGCCGAGCCTATCCGAGGCGGAAGCCCAGC
>JAWOLK010000036.1:0-62969 GCA_033853615.1 Beijerinckiaceae bacterium
GCTCGCGCGCCGCCGGATGGCCCTTGGCAAGGTCCGCCGCATGCGCCGCGATGCGATAGGTGATGACGCCGGTCTTCACATCGTCGCGGTCTGGAAGGCCCAGATGCTCCTTCGGCGTCACATAGCACAGCATCGCCGTGCCGAACCAGCCGATCATCGCCGCGCCGATGCCCGATGTGATGTGATCGTAGCCCGGCGCAATATCGGTGACGAGCGGTCCGAGCGTATAGAATGGGGCTTCTCCGCAGGTCTTGAGCTGCTTCTCCATATTGGCTTTGATCTTGTGCATCGGCACATGGCCGGGGCCTTCGATCATCACCTGACAGCCCTTCTCCCAGGCGATTTTCGTCAGCTCGCCGAGCGTCTCCAGCTCCGCGAATTGCGCCGCGTCATTGGCGTCGGCGTTGGAGCCCGGCCGCAGCCCGTCGCCGAGCGAGAAAGAGACGTCATACCGCCGCATGATGTCGCAGATTTCGTCGAAACGCTCGTAGAGGAAGCTCTCGCGATGTTTGGAGAGGCACCAGCGCGCCATGATCGAGCCGCCGCGCGAGACGATGCCGGTGACGCGATTGGCCGTCAGCGGCACATAGGCGAGACGCACGCCGGCATGGATGGTGAAGTAATCGACGCCCTGCTCCGCCTGTTCGATCAGCGTGTCCTTGAAGACTTCCCAATCGAGCTTGGTCGCGTCGCCGCCGACTTTTTCGAGCGCCTGATAGATCGGCACGGTGCCGATCGGCACGGACGCGTTGCGGATGATCCAGTCGCGAATATTGTGAATATTTCGGCCCGTCGATAGGTCCATCACCGTATCGGCGCCCCAGCGGATCGCCCACACCATTTTCTCGACCTCATCCGCCACCGACGAGGTGACGGCCGAATTGCCGATATTGGCGTTTATCTTGACGAGGAAATTACGGCCGATGATCACCGGCTCCAGTTCGGGGTGATTGATATTGGCCGGAATGATCGCCCGCCCGCGCGCCACTTCGTCGCGCACGAATTCCGGCGTCACGAATTCGGGGATAGAGGCGCCAAAGCTCTCGCCGTCGGCGATGCGCTCCCTGGCGGCGTCAAACGCGCGTTCGCGGCAGAGATTTTCGCGATGCGCGACATAGACCATCTCTTCCGTGACGATCCCGGCGCGGGCGAATTCGAGCTGCGTCACAGGATCGGACCCGGCGGCGCGCAGCAGCTTTCGCTCGGCCGGGCACGGCGGGACGAGATGTTCGCCCGAGACATTGCCATTGTCCTCGGGCTTCACGGCGCGGCCACTGTAAGTTTCGAGCCCCTTGCGCGTTGCGAGCCAGGGCCGCGCCGCGGGGAGCCCCTGCGCGAGATCGGGCCGGAACTCCGCGCAGGCGTAGGGGCCGGAGGAATCGTAAATGCGCAGCGGCGGCTCGCCGGCGCTTTCGTGCAGCGCCAGCTCGCGATAGGGAACCCGCACCTGCGGATGGCCCTGCGGCGAGGAATAGACTTTGCGCGAAGCGCCAATGGGGCCGGTGGTGACGCTGACCGGCTGGCGTTTGTCCTGGGTGTTCATCGTCGCGTCCTCGCTTGCGAGCCAAATCACGACGCGGAAGGGAAAGCCGCAGCGCCAGGCCCGGCAGCGCAAAACTCGGCCGCGCGCAAACTGGCATTCCCTCCGCCGGCATGACCCGGATCAGGTTCGACGGGTTCTTCTCAGCCGCAGACGCGGCGCCCCTCGCCATTGACGGAAGGTTAATCGCTTAAAAGAGCTGCGGCAAGACCGCGCGGCCGCCGCGCCTCGCGCAGGCGCGAGACAATGCTAGGCTGCGGGCGTGAGCGACACGGTATAAACGCAGATGACGAAGACGCATTTCGAAGGCCTCTCCTCAAAAGACGCCGCCCGGCTCCTCGCCGAATTCGGGCCGAACGCCCTGCCGCAGGAGCCGCCGCCGAGCGTTGTCGCGATCATTTTGCGCACGCTGCGGGAGCCGATGTTCCTGCTTCTGGCGCTCGCCGCGATTCTCTATCTCGCCGTCGGCGATCTCGGCGAAGGTCTGTTCATGGTCGCCGGCGCGGCGGCGACCATCTCGCTCGTCGTCATCCAGGAGGCGCGCACCGAGCGGGCCGTGCGGGCGCTGCGCGAATTGGCCGAGCCGATGGCGCATGTCCTGCGCGACGGCGCGCAAAAGCGCATTCCGGCGCGCGATCTCGTGCCCGGCGACATCGTTCTGGTGAGCGAGGGCGAGCGCGCGCCGGCCGACGCGCTGCTGATCGCCGGCGACGCGCTCGTCGTCGACGAATCGATTCTCACCGGGGAATCCGCCCCGGTCGCAAAAACGTTGGGCCGGAACGCCGCCGCCGACATGCCCGATCCCGGCGGCGAGGACACCCCCTTTCTCTACAGCGGCGCGATGATCGTCCGCGGCGCCGCCGTCGCCCGCGTGCTGCGCACCGGGGCGCGCACCGCGATCGGCGGCGTCGGCGCCTCGCTCGCGACGATCGAGAGCGCGCCCTCGCCGCTCCAGCAAACGACCGGCGCGCTGGTCGCGCGGCTCGGCGCCTTCGCGCTGTTCTTCTGCGCGCTCGTCACCGTCGCTTACGGCCTCGTGCATCGCGACTGGATCGAGGGCGTCTTCGCCGGCATTACGCTCGCGATCAGCCTGCTGCCGGAAGAATTTCCTATGGTGCTGGCGATTTTCCTGGCGCTCGGGGCCTGGCGCCTCGCGCAGCGGAACGTGCTCGTGCGCCGCTCGGCCGCAACCGAAACGCTCGGCTCCGCCTCCATGCTCTGCGTCGACAAGACCGGGACGCTGACGCAAAACCGCATGACGCTGACCGAGCTGTTCACCGGCCGGGAGGCGATCCCTGCGGCGGCGCCGCTCTCCGGCGAGGCCTGGCGGCTGCTGCATGCGGCGTTGCACGCATGCGCCACGAACCCCGTCGATCCGATGGACCGCGCCGTCCATGCGCTCGCCGCCGAGGCGGCGCTGCGCATCGAGGGGGAGCCGCTCGAAAGTTTCCCGATCCGCCCCGAGCGCCTCGCCTTCATCCAGCGCTGGCGCATTGGCGACGAGCGCCATTTCTTCGCCAAGGGCGCGCCGGAGGCGGTCTTTCGGCTCGCCCATGCAAACGAAGACCTGCGCATGAGCTACCGGCGCGAGATCGACCGCCTCGCGCAGCGCGGCCTGCGCGTGCTCGCCGTCGCGCAATCGACGGCGGACGCTGCGCAGCCGGAAGGCGCCCATTTCGACATCCTCGGCCTTCTCGCCTTCGCCGATCCGATCCGCGACGAGGTCCCGCAGGCGGTCGCCGAGGCGCGGCGCGCCGGCGTCGCCGTGGCGATGATCACCGGCGATTATCCCGAGACGGCGCTCGCCATCGCGCGCGAGGCGGGGATCGACACCCGCTCGGGAAGCCTTCTCGGCGCCGACATCGCCGAAGGCCTGCCGGAAAAGATCAGAGACGTGCGCGTCTTCGCCCGCGTGACGCCCAACGCCAAGCTCGCCATCATCGACGCCTTCAAG
This sequence comes from Beijerinckiaceae bacterium, assembly GCA_033853615.1. Lineage (GTDB taxonomy): Bacteria > Pseudomonadota > Alphaproteobacteria > Rhizobiales > Beijerinckiaceae > Methylosinus. The sequence continues at coordinate 3,495 of JAWOLK010000036.1, forward strand.
GCCGATGGCCATATCGTCGCCATGACCGGCGACGGCGTCAACGACGGCCCCGCCCTCGCCGCGGCGCATATCGGAATCGCCATGGGCCAGCGCGGCTCCGACGTCGCGCGCGAAGCGGCGAGCATCGTGCTGCTCGACGACCGTTTCGCCTCGATCGTGTCCGGCATTCAGCTCGGGCGGCGGATCTTCGCCAATCTGCGCAAGGCGCTCATCTATATCACGGCCATTCACGTGCCGATCGCCGGCCTTGCGCTCGCCCCCATTCTGCTCGGCCTGCCGCCGCTGCTGCTGCCGGCGCATGTGGTGCTGATGGAATTGATCATCGACCCCATTTGCTCGCTCGCCTTCGAATCGCAGCCGGGCGAGCCGGACGCGATGCAGAAACCGCCGCGCCGGGCCGATGAAAGCCTCTTTGGCGCAAGCGAGATGCAACTTGCGCTGGCGCAAGGCGTCGTCGTGTTTCTCTCCGTGCTGAGCGTCTATGTGACGCTGACCGGGCTCGGCGCCTCCGAGCCGCAGGCGCGCGGCCTCGCCTTTGCGGCGCTGATCGCGGCCAATCTGGTGCTCGCGCTCAGCGACGCGCTGCCGAAAGGCGTCTCTTTCTTCTCGCGCGGGAACAAGCCCTTTCTGATCATCGCCGCCGCCGCCTCGGCGATGATCGCCGCGACCCTCTATGCGCCGCCTCTCGCCGCGCTGCTGCGCTTCGAGGCGCCCGGCCCGATAGGGCTCGCCTATGCGCTTTCGCTGGCGCTGATCGCGGGAGGCTGGTACGGCGCCGGGCGGCGTTTGCTGGACATGTGACGCAGCGCTGTCGATAAAACTCTAATTACTTATCCCACAACAGTAATTCCATGCGCCTGTAAAAATCCCGCTTCGCGCAAGTCGCGACGGCGAGTGTCTTTGCGCCCCGCCGCGAGGTCGAAGCCGAGCGGTTTTCCACGTCCATTGTGCGAAAGGCGCGCTAAGATCATGCGACACGCCCGAAAATTCTTCCTCGGGTCGATCCTCGTCTCGCTCGCGGCCGCCGCGCCGGGCCAAGCCGCAGACGGTTACTTTCTGATCGGCTATAGCGCGCGGCAAAAGGCCCTCGGCGGCGCCAATGTCGCAGACGCCCGCGACGCCATGGCGATTTCGGTCAACCCTGCCGGCATCGTCGGCCTCGCGCGTCAATTTCAGCTCGGCATGACCGGCATCGTGCTCGACCGCGGCTATGAGACGCGCGGCCTGCCGCGGGTGCTCGCGCCCGGATCGGTATGGAGCGAACGGCCCTTCTTTCCGGTGCCAAACGGCGGCTACGTCGCCCCGATCGACGCCGATAGCGGCTGGAGCGTCGCGGCTTACGCCAATGGCGGCATCAACACCGCCTATTCTTTCTCTAATTTCAAACCGCCGCTCGGCGGCCCGCTCGGCGGCGGCTTCGCCGGCGTCGATCTGCAACAGGCCTTCACGAGCGTCGGCTATGCGCGGCGCTTCGGCTCGATCACAGTCGGCGTCGCGCCGACGATCGCCCTTCAGATGATCAATGTTCAGGGCCTCAAGGGCTTTGCGCCCTTCTCGTCGAATATGTGGGAACTATCCGACAGCGCCTATGACTGGTCCTTTGGCGGCGGTCTGCGGGTCGGCGTCGAATGGCGCGCGACGGAGACGCTTCGCCTCGGCTTCTCCGGCGCGACGCCGATGTTCATGACGCCCTTCGGCAAATATTCCGGCCTCTTCGCCGATTACGGCCGTTTCGACATTCCGGCGACCTTGCAGGCGGGCGTCGCCTATGACGTCCTGCCCACTCTCACCGTCCTGGCTGATTGGCGGCATGTTTTCTATTCGGCCGTGCCGGCGCTCGGCAATCCGACCGCGCCGATCACCGCCGGCTCTCTCGGCTCTCCGACCGGTCCGGGCTTCGATTGGACGGATGTCGATTCCGCGGCTTTCGGCGCGGAGTGGCGGGCGACCCCGGCGCTGACGTTGCGCGGCGGCTATCACTACAGCTCCAACCCGCTGCGGGCGCGCTCCGTGACGGTCAATGTGCTCTCGCCGGTCGTCAATCGGCATCATCTGACCGGCGGCGTGAATTATCTCTTCACCAAAAATTCCTCGGTCGATTTCACGGCCGTCTACGCCTTCAAGAATTCGGTGACGGGTTACGAAACCTTCCCGCAATCGCGCGGCTACCCGTTCGGCGGGGTCAATCCGCTCGCGACCGTGTCGCCCTGGCTGCGGGCGCTCGAATTCACGCTCGGCTATAATTACAAATTCGACGCGGGCGATACGTCGATGATTCCGACGCATTTTTGAGAATGCGCGCCCCTGTCGCGGGGCGCGCACTGTCGCGGTTTACCCGATCACGATCTTCGGCGGCGCGCGGCGGGCCTGCGATTCGAGCATCGCCTTCACCTTGGCGGCGAGATTGAGATAGACCGCCGCATGCGGTCCCTGCGGATCGGCGCCGACCACCGGCCGCCCGGCGTCCGACGTTTCGCGAATGGCGAGCTCCAACGGCACTTCGCCGAGGAAGGGCACGCCCATCTTCTCCGCGTCGTGGCGGGCTCCGCCATGGGCGAAGATGTCCGACCGGCCGCCGCAATGCGGGCAGACGAAATAGCTCATATTCTCGACGATGCCGAGGATCGGCGCCTCGACCTTCTGGAACATGGCCACCGCCCGGCGCGCGTCGATCAAAGCGAGATCCTGCGGCGTCGAGACGATCACGGCGCCGGCGAGCGGCACTTGTTGCGCCATGGTGAGCTGCACGTCGCCGGTGCCGGGCGGCATATCGACGACGAGCGCGTCCAATTCGCCCCAGGCGACTTCGCCGAGCATCTGCATCAAGGCCTGCGTGACCATCGGCCCGCGCCAAACCATCGGCACATTCTCATCGACGAGGAAGCCGATCGACATCACCTTGACGCCATAGGCCTCGAGCGGAACCATCTTGCGGTCGACGACCTGCGGCTTGCCCTTGAGCCCGAACAGCCGCGGCGCCGACGGCCCATAGACGTCGGCGTCGAGCAGGCCCACGCGCCAGCCCTGCGCCGCAAGGCCGAGCGCCAGATTGGCGGCCGTCGTCGATTTGCCGACGCCGCCCTTGCCCGAGGCGACGGCGATGATGAAGCGCATTTTTTCGACAGCCGGGATCATGCCGCGCCGCGGCGGCGCCGGCTGCTGCGGCTGACCGTGCGAATGGCCATGGCCGTGGTGATGGGCGTGATCATGGGCATGAGCCTGCGCCTGCGGCCGCGCCGCGCCGGCCGGCCGCTCGGCGGTGAGCGTCACGATCGCCTGCTCGACGCCCGGCAGCATCTTCACCGCCTGCTCGACCATGCGGCGCACCGATTCCCAGGCGGCGGCCTGCCCGGGATCGCCGGCGATCGAGACGAAAGCCTTGCCGCCCGTGACATTGATGCCGCTGACGGCTCCCGAGGCGACCAGCGAAACGCCGCCGGGACCGACAACCCCCTCCAGCGCTTTCAAGATTTCCGCTTCATTCGCCACGGCTCGGCCTCCTGCTAGGTTTAGAATTATTCTAGATATGCCGCGTTTCCGGACGCAGGTCTACCGGCTTGCTTGCGCAGCCGACTGCGCTTGCCAAAGGCGAAGCGCCGCGCCACAAAGCCAGGCCGTCGCAGGCCGGGCGGCGTCATCTCAGCAGAACGATTTCCGGGCGCTCGGGCGGCGGGAAGGCGTCGTCGCCGCGGCAACAGAGAACGGCGAGAATAATGTCGAAGAGAAGCGCCAGAGAGGCGACCGCCACAGCGATCCTGACATAGTCCCCCATCTCGCGAGCGTTCGCCAAACCGCAGCTCCTTCTGGCAGGACCGTCGACACATGGGCGGCCGACATGAGGCAAACCGACACAAAAGGCGCGTCGACAGTGGTCGGCGCCTGGACAAGTCGACATGTCGGAAAGGTGGAGCACTCGGGAGTGATGCACAATAAGTTGAGAGTGCGGCATCTGCGCGCAGCTATAATGCGTAAGGGAATTCACCATGCGGCGCGTCGCCGCAGCGCGATTCCTTGCGCGACGCGGCTGGCGCGCATAGCCTTGCATCGTTCTTTTCCTCACGAAAGACGCGCCTGATGACGCTCGCTCTCACGGCCGCACAGACGCGGCGGCGCCTGCGGCGCTTCGCCGCCGTCGCGCGCGCCATGTTGCTCGCGCAGGGGGAGGCGCGCGCCTATACGCATGTCGCCTGGCTCGGCCTCTTCGCGCTCGTTTCTCTCGCTTTCGAGCTTGGCGCGCTCGGATGGCTGATTATTCCAAGCCTCGCGCTCTTTATCGCGCTCGCCCTCGTCGTGCTGTTCGACGCGGTTTATTTCATTATTCCGGACAGGCTGGTCGGCGCTTTGTTCGCGTTCGGCGCGATTACGCTGCTCGGCGCGGAGCCGCAAGAGGCGCTCGCGCATGGCGCAGCGGCGGTGTTCGGCTACGGCGCCTTCTATCTCGTGGCCGCGCTTTACGAGCGTCTGCGCGGCGAAGCGGGCCTCGGCCTCGGCGACGCGAAGCTCTTCGCCGCGGCGGGCCTGTGGCTCGGTTTCGACGGGCTCGCCTCCTGCCTGCTCGTCGCGGTCGCATCCGCGGCGCTTTCGGGATTCTTGGCATGGCGCGCCGGCGCGTTGCAGAGCGCCCGGCAGGCGATCCCTTTCGGCCCGCATCTCGCGCTCGGCTTCTGGCTGGCGTGGGCGATCGGGCCGTTACAGCCCGTTTAATTCTGCCGTAAGGCCACGTTGAACGAGGTCTGAACGACGCGCCCGAAACGCTTGGCGCCGATCCGCACCGAAACGAGCTGCGGCAGCCTCTGCTGATCCTTCCAATTGCTCACCCATTTCGGCTGCGGCTCGGTTTCCGTCGCGCCGAAATAATTCATCTCGATGAAGGCGATGTCCGAGAGAACCAGCGCCTCGCGCGCCTCGTCGACGCCCTCTTTCGCATCGGGGCGGAAAACCTGTGTGGCGACGTAGAGATCAACCGTCTTGTTCTTCGAGCGCTTGGTTCTGATTTCGGTCAGTATGAGCCCGCCCCATTGCGCTTCGCCTTCGCTCAGCGTGACGAAGCGGCAATCGTCGCGAACGCCGTCGAAAGAGACGACCGGCGTCGTCGCGCCCGTCGTCATCGCCGGAAAACTGTGGGCGAGAAGGTCGGAAAGCGCGCGCACCGCGCCGTCGATCTCGCTCAGCGTCTCGCGCTGGCGGCCGCTCTCCCAGACCCGCCGCCCGATGTTCATGCCGCCCAGGATCGAGCTGGTGATGAGCGCCAGAAGCGAGATCGCCAGCAGCAGCTCGAGCAGAGTGAAGCCCGCGTCGGCGCGCCGTCTCATTGCCTGCGCTCCTGCTCCTGGAGGAGCTTGACGGTTGCAAAGCTCATGCTCTGCGCCCGGTCGGAGCCCTGCGGCCGGCGCACCACGAGCCGCGTCCTGTAACCGAGCACGCGCTGGCCCGCCGTCGCCCCGCCTGCGGAGCCGTAAGGCGTGACGCTCAGGCTCCATTGCAGGCCGTCGTCATAGGCGCCGGAGCTTTCTCCGGGAACGAGCGGCAGAGTGAGGCCGAGCGCGTCGAGATGCGACTGCGCGTCGCGCCGCGCGCTGACCAGAAAATCGGCGTAGGATTCGTTGCGGGCGCCGTTGCCGACCCCCTGCATCAGATTGGACATGACGAGGATCAGAATAGCAAAGGCCGCGAGCGTCTCGATCAGCGTGAAGCCGTTGCGCCGGCGCGCGCTACCGGGGCGGCGGGGAGCGGGCGCTCTTGCGCCGCGCGCCCGCGTCAGGAGACCTCGCATCGCGTCTCCCCGGTGAGCCAATTGACGTTGATCACTATGCGCTTGCCCGGGGCCTGGATCGTGACCTCGCCCCCGGTCGAGCCGCCGCCCGGAAAGAACAGAAAGCCGCCGGCGGTGCGGCTCGTCCGCATCCGGTCGGCGACGGTGAATTGCACTTCCGCTTCGCGCGGAAAGGCCGTCTCCGAAATAACCGGCGAGACGAAGCTCTTCGTCGCAAGGTCGATGGTCAATGTCGTTTCCGCATTGGTCGCGAGGGCGCGCGAGCGCGTCAGGCGCAGCGCAGCGCATAGATTGCGCGCCGAGGCTTCGATCTGCACGCCCGGCGAGGGGCGGCGCAGCAACATGCTGCCCGTGCCCATCACCATGGTGAGGATCGCCAGCGCGACGAGCATTTCGAGGACCGTGAAGCCGGCCATGCCCGGCGCCGGCGCCGCTCGCCTGCGCGTCATTTCGTCGCCATCTCGTTGATGCCGAGCACCGCGTTCATGACCGTCATGATCAGCCCGCCGACGACGACGGCGATCACGACCGTGAGAGCCGGCGTCAGCAGGCCGACGACGCGCTCGATGTTGCGTTGCGTCTGCTTCTCGAACATGCCGGCGACGCGCAGCAACATGCCGTCGAGCTTGCCCGCCTCCTCGCCGATCGACACCATCTGCAGGGCGACGGGCGGCAGTTTGTCGACGCGCGACAGCGCCGTGCTGAGGCTGGCGCCGCCGCGCACGGCCTCGATCACCTCTTCCATCTGATTGCGCAGGTGCAGATTGCCGATCACCGAGCGCGAGCTTTCCAATCCTTGCAACAGCGGCACGCCGGCGCTCATCATGGCGCCGAGCGTCCGGGCGAAACGCGCGGTTTCGAACTGCGCCCGCAAGGGGCCGACATAGGGCAGGCTCAACACCTGCGCGGCGAGCTTCGCTTGCAGCTCCGGCCGTTTCGACGCATAGCTGCGGAAAGCGAAGCCCGCCGCCACGAGAATGGCGACGGCGCCGGCGATCAGCGGCCAATTGTTCTGCATGTCGATGATGAATTGCAGTCCGGAGGGCATGCCCTTGCCGCTGTCGGCGAAGATCGGCGCGATGCTCGGCACCAGCGACCCGAGCACCACGCCCGTCGAGACCAGCGCCAGCACGATCAGGACGCTCGGATAGACGAGCGCCGATTGAATGCGGGCGCGCATCTCGACGCGGCGCTCGAGCATGTCGGCGATTTCGGTGAGCGCCGCCCCGACATTGCCCATCGCCTCGCCGGCGCGCACGACGTTGAGATAATCGTCGGCGAAGATCTCGGGGCGGCGGCCGAGCGCGTCCGACAGCGAGGCGCCGTCGACGACATGGGCGAGAATCCCTTCCGCGAGCTCGCGCACTTTCGGATTGGCGCTCTGCGTGGAGAGAAGCCGCAGGCTCTGGTCGAGCGGAATGTCCGCCTGTTCGAGCGTCGCGAATTCGCGCGTGAAGGAGGCGAGCTCGGCGACCGACATGCCGCGCCCCTTGAAGAGGCGCATCAGCGAGACGTCGCCGCGCGCTTTGACCTCTTGCGTCTCGAAGGGCGTCAGCCCGCGCGTCCAAAGCGCCTCTTCGGCCTCGGCGCTGCTCTTGGCCTCGATCTCGCCCTCGGCGAGATCCCCCGAGTCGGTGACAGCCTTGTATCGAAATGACGGCATCTTCAATCCATCCGCGTGACGCGCAGCACTTCGTCGACGCTGGTCTCGCCGCGCCAGGCTTTCTTCATGCCGCATTGATACATGGTGGCCATGCCCGCCTCGCGCGCCGCTTCGAGCAGCGTCGCGTCCGGCGCCTCCTCGCAGACCAGCCGCTGCAATTTATCGTCCATCAGCAGCAGTTCGGCGATGGTCGAACGGCCCGCATAACCCGACCCCCGGCACTGCGGGCAGCCCACGGGCGCCATCAGCCGCGGCGGCTCCTTGGCGAAAGGCTCATGGGCGAGGCGCTCCCGCCATTGCGGGGCCGTGGGCAAAGGCGCGGCGCAATGGGAGCACAGGCGCCGCACGAGGCGCTGGGCGAGAACCGCCTTGACGGTCGAGGCGATCAGATAGCTCTCGACGCCCATGTCGATCAGTCGGGTGATCGACGCCGCGGCGCTGTTGGTGTGCAGCGTCGAAAACACGAGATGGCCGGTCAGCGACGACTGGATGGCGATGCGCGCCGTCTCCGCGTCGCGAATTTCGCCGATCATGATGATGTCTGGATCCTGGCGCAGCATGGCGCGCAGCGCGCTGGGAAAATCCATGCCGATCGCCGGCTGCACCTGCACCTGATTGATGCCGGCGAGCTGATATTCGACCGGGTCTTCGACGGTGAACACCTTCACGTCCGGTTTGCTCAGCACGCGCAGCGCCGAATAGAGCGTCGTCGTCTTGCCGCTGCCGGTCGGGCCCGTGACCAGAATAATGCCGTTCGGGCTGCGCATGACGTTCTGCAACTGGTCGATCGTCTCCGGCTCGAAGCCGAGCGCGACGAAATCGAGCGCCACCTGCGAGCGGTCGAGAATACGCAGAACGATGCTCTCGCCATGCGTGGTCGGGATGGTGGAGACGCGGAAGTCGATGTCGACGCCGCGGATCGCGAGCTTGATGCGCCCGTCCTGGGGCAGGCGGCGCTCGGCGATGTCGAGATGCGCCATGATCTTGATGCGCGAGGCGATGGCCGCCTTGAGGCCCGGCGGCAATGTTTCGACCGTGCGCAGCACGCCGTCGCAGCGGTAACGCACCAGAACGGCCTCGACTGTCGGCTCGATGTGGATGTCGGAGGCGCGCGCCTCGATGGCGTCCGCGACGATCTGATTGACCCGCCGGATGATCGGCGCCTCATTGGCGATGTCGCGAAGGCGCTGGAGATCGAATTCGCTCGCGTCCTGGGCGCGCACGTCGTCGCTGTCGACGACCGAGACGCCGTCCGACCTCTTGCTGTAGAGCCCCGCCCAGGCTTTCTCGAACATCGCCGGCGTCACCAGCCGCAAATCGAGCGCTCTGCCGGTCGAATAGGCGAGCGCCTCGATCGGCTCGGGCTCGAGCGGGTCGGTCACGGCGACGGTGAGCGTCAGCTCGTCGACGGCGATCGGGAGAATGGCGTTGGCGCGGATGAATTTCTCGGGAACGAGCTCCGTGGCGACCGCCTCCATCGGCACGTCCTGCTGGGCGATCACCGCAAGGCCGAGAAAGGCGCCGAGATGCGTCCAAAGGTCGCTTTCCGAAACCAGGCCGAGTTTCGTCAGAACATGGTCGAATCGCTCGCCGCTCTGTCGCGCCGCGCGTTGCGAGCGACGCAGGGCCAGCTCGTCGATGGCGCCCGCCTTCAGCAGATGCTCGCCGAACTGCTCGACGAATTCGGCGCTGCGTGCGTCGAATCGGCGCTGGGCCGCGCTGGGCGGCGGCGAGTAGGTCTGTATCGTCACGTGATCCGGTCCCCGGAGATTCGACCGGCCAGAATTGGCGGTCTTTTTCAAAATTGCAAGCTGTGTAAACAGCTTATAGTCGCCCTACCGCTGCGGTGGCATAGATTCCCGGTCATGGAAGCAATTGTTCCATTGTCTGTCGAGTCTTTTGTCTATGCTCCGCAAAGGGGATGGATCCAGTCCAAAGCGACCCAACCGCCGGCCAAAAGGCGTCCCGCGTCTTGCCGGCGCCCTGCAACTCGCGGTCATCGGCCTTGCGTGCTCCCTGTCGAATCCGACGCCGGCTTCGGCCGTCGGCGGCGGGAAGTCGTTCTTTTTCGCAACCCGCGACGCCTGCTACGCCTCTGAGATATTCCGCAAATGGGAATGCGACAACGCCTTCGCCAATGCGGCCGAACAGATGCGCGACCACGCCCCGGGCTTCGAGTCGAAGGTCGAATGTCAGCTGCGTTTTCAACTCTGCGAACGGCGCCTCGAACAAGAGTCCGAGGCGGAGGTCGAGGTCGTCCGCTATGCGCCGGAAATGCTGGGCGTCGAGATCTTCAACGACCCCGCCGGCGTCATGACCGCCCCGGTGCTCGCCGTCGCCAATCCGCCCGGAATGTTCAAGGCGTCGCCGATCGCCCGCACGCTCGCCCCGACCCCGGCCCCGCAGCCGGAAAAGGCGCCGAGCTCCATTTTGCCGGCGGACCGGTTTCAGCCGCTCTCGATCACCAAGGTCGGGCGCGGCTTTGCGCCCTTCGACTGGAGTGAGGCGCGCGAGCCGCCCGCGTCCCAGCAGTTCGAGAACGGCGACGACCAATCGCTCGCGCAACGCCGCGAAAGGCTCAGAAGCGCCCCATTCGTGGAATAACAAGCTGCTTGGCGCTGGGAGCCCCAATCCGGCTTCGGCTCCAGGCAAGCGATTTTTGCGATTGTCGTTTGCTGACGACAGCTTTATCAAATCAGACGGATCAGACCGCCGGATTGGTCTGGAATGGAGGACGGATGGCGCCGGCATCGGGAGCTTTCTGGAACAAGGAATTGTTCGGCGGCTCGACCTTCGGCCCTCTCGCGGCGCGCTTCTGGACTTGGTGGCGCGCAGAATTTCTCGAATTTTTCCCGCCCCCCACCCGCGCTTGGCTGCTCGACCGCGGCGACCGCAAATTCGTTCTGCGCGCCGACGGACCACGACAGCTCGCGCCGGCGAACCCCGGCCCCGAGGACGCGGCCCAGCCGATCGGGCCGAACGAGCTGCGCGACATCACGCTCGACGAGGCGCTGGCCCGGCGCGGGCTGCGGCGCGACGCGACCAGCGTCATCCTCGAAATCGACAAATCGGCCTTCTTCGTCCGGCGCCTGGACATCCCCGCCTCGGCGCAGGGCAATCTCGCGCGCCTGCTCGCCAGCGAGCTGGAGCGCAAGACCCCGTTCCGTCCGGAACAGGTGTTGTTCGGCCATGTCGCCCGCCCCCACCAAGACAACGCCGAAAAGCTCAAGGTCGAGCAGTGGATCGTGCGCCGCGACCTCGTCGAGAAGGCGCTCGCGGGCTCTGGGCTCGGCATGGACGACATCGACCTCATCCAGCCGGCGCGCGGCGCCGAGGACCACGGCGAACCGCCGACCATTCCGCTGCGCAGCGCCAAGACCGACGACGCTTCGACCTGGTTCCGCAAAAGTGCGATCGGCCTGTGCGGCGCCGCCGCCTTCTTCGTGGCTCTGGGCGTCGGGGTCACGATGTGGCGCCAGGAGCAGCTGAACAGCGAGCTGGAAGCCAAGGTCGCCGATCTGTCGACCCGCGCCGCCAAGGTGCGCCAGCTGGCCGACCGCGCGACCGGCGAGAGCCAGCTGCTCGCGACGCTGCGCCAGGAGCGGGCCAAATATCCGCTGCTCGGCAACATATGGGAGGAGCTCTCCCGCATCCTGCCGGACGGGGCCTATGTCACCGAGCTGCGCCTGTCCGAGGGACGGGGCGGCGAGCGCGTCGTCGATCTGATCGGCCTCGCCGATTCCGCGGTGGGCCTCCCCGCCCTCTTCGACAAATCGCCGATTTTCTCGGACGCGGCGCTGACCTCGGCGATCACCCCCGATGCGCAGCAGAAGAAGGAAGGCTACTCGCTGCAAGCGAAAATCAAGCAGACGAACATGGCGAAAGCGAAATGAACGCACAGCAGCTTCTGCGCTCCCCCGCCGCCCGCCGCGGCCTGTTCATCGGCGCGAATATCGGCCTTCTGGGGCTTGTCTATCTTATTCTCGTCGCGCCGATCGCCGGCTATCTCTCGGACCGGGCCGAGCGCTTGGCCGATCTGCAAACGACGCTGGCGCGCTATGAGGCGGTCGCCGCGCAGGAAGACGCAGTGCAGAAATACGCCGGCCAGGTGGCCGAGACCAATACGCGCGGCGAATTGATCGCCGGCGAGAGCGAGGGCATCGTCAACGCCAACCTTCAGGCCCGCCTCAAGGCCGTGTCGGAGAGCGCCGGCGTCACGGTGCGGTCGATCCAGAGCATTCCGGTGAAGGCCATTCGCGGCGCCTCGCTGTACGGGGCGCGCCTCGAAGTGACAGGTTCGCTGGAGGCTATTCACACGCTGACCCGCAATCTCGAGAGCGAGCCGCCGTTGTTGCTGGTCACAGCCGCGACGCTGCGGGGCGAGGCGAATATGTGGGGCGCGCCGCAAAACCCCGAGGACCAGCACAATATCGACGGGCAATTCGACGTTTACGGCGGGGCCGCACTGAAAGACCATTCATGAGAGCCGGAATGATCCTGCGTCCGGACCGCTTCAAAGAGGCGCTCGTCGCGCTGCGGCTCTCGCCGCTGATGATGATGGCGCTCGGCGGTCTCGCCGCTACCGCCCTGGGCTGCGCTATTTTCGCGCTGTCCTCTTTCTGGGCGCCGACCCTTGCGCCGCCGCCGGCGAATTCGGAATGGCGGCCGCCCTCTCTCGACGCCGACAGCGCCGACGCCGGCAAAGCGCCGAGCGAGGACAAGGAAACCTTGTCGCGGCCGATCTTCTTCAAGAACCGCCGCCCGCAACCGCGCCCCGCGGCCGGCGCGGCGCGCGCCCAGACGGCGCAGCCGGCCGAAGGCCTGTCGCTCGGGGCGATCATCAAATTTCGGGATGCGGGCCGGGCGCTGGTCGTCACCACCGCCTCGCCCGAGGGCAAATGGCTGGAGACGGGAGACAATATCGACGGCTGGACCGTCCAGAGCATCGAGCGCTCAGAGTTGACGCTGCACAATGGAGAGCAAACCGTTGTTTTGAAGCTATATCCCGATGGTTCGAACTAGCAGGGGTAAGCAATAATACGTAGAAAAATCCTGTTTCCGCCACATCTTATGGCGGTCGCAATTTACCCTTATTCGCAAATTGGATCGCGTCGCGGCACGGGCGGGCTTTCGCTTTATTACAGCTGGCCATACCCTCTAAGTAGGGAAACTGGAATATGAATTCCGCCCGTGTTATCGAGCTTAAGTTAATCGGAAAGTGGGTTGTGTCCGCCGTGAGTCAACGGGTTGTTCGAGCATTTGCATTGACCGCGGCCGTCGTCGCTGTGACGGGTTGCGAGAGCACCGGCGACCCGCCGGTCGCGCAATGGAGCGCAGCGCCCATTCATTCGCCCGCCGAGCTTCGCGGCGGCGAAAAGGCGGGAGGACGCGGCGGCGGCGCCGGCGGCGTGCCGGTCCTCAGCTCGGGCCGCGGCGGCAAGGCGGAGGTGGTCAGCGGCAGCGGCAAGCTGATCGGCGCCGGCCGCACCCGCCAGATGGATACAAGCCCCGAGGGCGAGGAAGGCGTCACGCTCAATCTCGTCAATGTGCCGATCCCCCAGGCGGCCAAGATCGTGCTCGGCGACATCGCCGGGATCGACTATGTCGTGGACCCGAAGCTCGAAGGGAAAGTTACCGTCCACACCGCGAAGCCGGTCCGCAAAGCCGCCGCCATCGAGCTGTTCGAGTCGGCGCTGCGGGTGAGCGGCGCCGCTGTCGTGGACAGCGGCGGGCTTTATAAAATCGTGCCCGCTGATCAGGCGGCGACCGCCGGCGGCCCGATTTCCGCCGGAAAGAGCGAGGCGTCGCTGCAGAAGATCGGCGACGGCGCCCGCGTCATTCAGCTCAAATATGTCTCGGCGGCCGAGATGAAGCGGCTGCTCGATCCGATTTCCGCCAAGGGCGGCGTCGTGCGCGCGGACGAGGGCCGCAACACGCTGACGCTGAGCGGCACTGCGCAGGAGATCGCCGCTCTCCAGGACACGATCCAGATGTTCGACATCGACACGATGCGGGGCATGTCTTTCGCCCTCGTGCCGGTGAAGAGCTCGGATCCCGACGCCCTGGCCGAGGATCTGCGCAACGTCTTCGGCTCGGAGCGGGAAGGCCCGATGACCGGGATGATCCGCTTCATCGGCAATAAGCGGCTCTCGGCCATTTTGGCCATTTCGCCCCAGGCGCAGTACCTCAGCCGGGCGCGCGCCTGGATTCAGCGGCTCGACGCGCGCGCCGCGGGCGGCGAGAAGCAGTTCTACAGCTACCGCGTGCAAAATCGTCCGGCGAAAGAGCTGCTGACCGTGATCAGCAACATGTTCGGCGGCGGCGAGGCCGGCGGCAAAGGCGCGGGCATCTCGCCGCGCTTCGGCGCCTCGACCGCCGGGACCGGCGGCGGCGCCTTCGGCGGCCTCGGCGGCAGCTCGGCGAGCCCGCTTGGCTCGATCGGCGGGCCGGGACAAAGTTCGCCCACCATGGGCGGCGGCGGCGGGCTCGGCTCCTCGACGAGCCTAACCGGGTCGAGCGGCTCAGCCTCCGGCATGGGAACGAGCGGCGGCGGACTCGGCAGCTCCGGCGGGCTGGGCAGCTCCGGCGGGCTCGGTTCGAGCGGCGGCGGCGGCGGCGGCCTCTTCGGCGGCGGCGGGCCCGGCGCGTCGTCGACCCAGGGCGGTCCCGGCGGACCAGGCGGCCCGCAGGCGGTCTCGCTCGGCGAAGATCGCTGGAAACTCGCGGTGGACGAGGCGAAGAACGCCCTCGTCATCATGGCGACTCCGGACGACTACAAAAAGATCGTTCGCGTCATCGAGACGCTCGACGTGTTGCCGAACCAGGTCTACATCGAAGCGACGATCGCTGAGGTCTCGCTGACCGACGACATGCGCTTCGGCGTCAAGTGGTTCTTCAACAAGAACGCGTCGAACGTCGCTTTTTCCAATCGGTCGACGCCCCCGAATCCAGCCAATGATTCGCTTGGCAACAATCTGCTCGGCGCCGATGTCGGCGCATCGTTCCCCGGCTTCAATTACGCGCTGCGCGCCGGCAGCGCCATGGCGACGCTGAGCGCGCTCAACACCATCACCAATGTGAACATCATCTCGACGCCGTCGCTGACGGTGCTCGACAACCGCGAGGCGGTGTTGCAGGTCGGCGACCAGGTGCCGATCCAAACGCTCACCGGCGCCACCGCCGGCGGCGGCGGCGTGAACACATTCAACTCCGTGACCTACCGCGACACCGGCATCATCCTGACGATCACGCCGCATATCAGCGAGAGCGGCCGCTTGATGCTGGAGCTGGTCCAGGAGATCTCCACACCCGTCAGATCGAGCGCGGCGGATACGACGCCGACGATTCATCAGCGGCGGGTCAAGACGCAGGTCGTCGTCAACGACAGCGAATCGCTGGTCCTCGGCGGATTGATCGAGAACCAACACGACCGCAGCGCCGATCAAACGCCCGTCGCCGGCGACCTTCCGATCGTCGGCAACCTCTTCAAGGTCAAAAGCGATAGCGGCCAGAAGCGAGAGCTGATCATCATGATCACGCCGCATGTGGTGCGTTCGCTGAACGAGGCGCGCGAGATCACCGACGAGTTCAAACGCAAGATGCTGAGCATCTCGACCAAGGCGGTGACGCGTCCGCACGACATCGAGCAATCGACGCGGCGCGTGCTGCTCGACGAATGGTCCGTCAGCCCCTATCCTGCGGACAAATATTCGCGCTAAGGCCTTTTCCCGGTCCGATCGCATCGGACCGGGGGCCCTTTTCTTTTCTTGTCTTTCCTTGGGCGTTTTTCTTTATCCCGGACGGGTTTCCGCTCCGGCGAAAAACGCTCTGAAGCAATCACCAGCGCAGTGACGAAGCCATCCGGGGCCGCCCTGCGGCTCGGGATCTCAGGCGATTAGCCCCGCGGCGCGGCAAGCTAGCCTCGCGGTGGCGTGCGAAACGGGCTCCTGCTCGGTTTTTTCTAGGGCGCCGCGCGCATTCGGCGCGAGCCTGCGCTCTCCTGCCCGCTCAGGGGCCGCGTCTCGCGCGCCGTCAGCACTCCGGGGCGCCGGCGGAGCCCCGCTGCAGCAGGGCGCGCAATTCTTCGAGATGGCGGGGCGCGCCGTGGCGAAACTCCCGCAGCGCATAGGGCCCGCTTTCGGAGCCTTGCGTGTCGATGATCGCTTCGCGGACGGCGACGTGGCCGGCAGGGAGGATCGCTTCTGCGTGGATGGTGAAAGCGCCCGACGTGCCCGGCTGCTTGAAGGACTCGGGAAAGCGCGGATCGCGTCGGTCGACCTGTCGACCGGCGAAAGCGGCGCGCACATCCTCCGGGGACAAGCCGGCGAGGGCGGCAAAGAGGGCGGATGACGCGGCCTGCGGATCGATCCCCGGGCGGCGCGAGTAGACCGTGACGAAAGGCAGCGTCTGGCGGAACAGCTCCGAGTCGACGCCCACCACCTGATCGAGCTCCAGCGTCGACTGAAACAGCCCGCGCTTCGGGCCGAAGGGCTTGCCGGCGGCGTCATATTCCGGCGCCTTTTGCGAGAGGTCGTTCATCGGCGTCGTGCGGAAGGCGATGATCGCTTCCGCAAGCTTGTTCGCGGCCTGCTTGCCTAGCCCCAAGCCGTTGAACAACGCCTGCAACATATCGGCCTGGGCGCTGTTGAGGTCGACCTTGCCCGCCTCATCCTGGACCTCGACCGCGAGGAGAGCGCCCTCCAGGCTGCAGAAACGCGGCTGCCCGTCATGCGTCGGCTGCTCTGGAGTCTGCGCCGCGAAACCCTGCTCTCTCTCGCGCAGCAGCGTCAGCGCCGCGGCGTTGATCGCGCCCTCGGCGACGAGCGCCGCCTGCGCGGCGCCGGCGATATTGGAGGCGGCTTGCAGCCGAAAGCGCGCGCCGGTCATGAAGGAGACGACCAGCATCCCGATGACGCCGAGGCCCCAGATCACGACGAGCAAAGCGAAACCGCCGCGGCGGGAGCGCGGCGGCGGTCGGCGGGGGCGCCCACGCGGAGCCCTTTCGCTCCGCGCGACGCCGGCAGGCGGGCGCTTATCGTCCATGGCCGGACGGCCGGGCTCCTTTAGCGCGCCGCGGCGTCGCGGCTGCGCGTGACCGTCGCCTTGCCCTCGCGTCCCTCGGGGCCGAGCGAGCCGATTTCATAAGGCGCGCTCTGCCCCGGCGCGCGGTAAAGATAGTCGTGGCCCCAGGGGTCTTTCGGCACACCGGCCGTCTTGAGATAAGGCCCGTTCCAGGAGCTGACGGCCGGCGGCCGATGCACGAGGGCGCCCAGCCCCTCCTCGCTCGAGGGGTAGCGGCCGGCGTCGAGATAGAAGAGGTCGAGGGCGCTCGACAGATTCTCCATTTGAATCTGCGCGCTCTTCACCTTGGATTCAGAGAGGTAGTTCAGGACGCGCGGTCCGACGAGGCCGACGATCGAGCCGATGATCGCCAGAACGACCAGCATTTCGACGAGGGTGAAGCCGGCGTTGCGGCGCTTGCCGGGCGCCCGACGCGCCAAGCGCGGGGTCTTGGAGGAAGGCATTTTGTCCGTCGAGGTCTCGAGCAGCATCGTTTCTCTCATTGAGCCGAGGGTCATGAGTGGCGGAACCCGGCGGCGCGGCCGCGTTGCAATTTCAACGCGGGCGCGCCCGTCTCATTGTTTTCAAAGGACGTCCCGCCGTGAGACGCGCAGCCGGGGCGGGACGCTCCATAGCCCGTAAGGGACATTAAGTTACCTCCCCGCGCAAGACAATCGCCGCCTGCCGCTTGTTCGAAAGTTGAGCATGGCCTATCCTGTCGGCAAGCCTCAGAAGAAACTGTAACAGGAAAAGACGTCCTTGCTTTACAACGCCGCAAAAGCCTTGCTTTTCCTGGCGCTCAGCCACTCCCCCGGCGTCGAGCCCGCCGGCTCCAGCCCCGCCGGCTCCGGCATCAGCATGACGCCGGACGCCCTGATGCATTACTCTTACTGCATCAGCTCCGCGAAGGACCGCAATGCGGTCATCGATCTCGAGCGCTTCGTCCTCTATCGCTGCCACGGCGACATCGCCATCTCCTACTACAATTATCTCGGCCGCATGCATGCGCGGGAAACCATCGCGCGCGAGGACGTCGGCCTGTTCACCTATCGCTTCATCACCGGCATCGGCCGCTGCTGGTACAAGACCCAGGACGCCGCCGGCCTGCCGGTGTCGGAATATGGCTGCGACGTTTACGTCGAGATCTGAAAGCGCGGCGCGACGGCGGCGCGCTCTGTAACGCCGCCGCGCCCAAGGCGCTTCGACTCCTCGCCCTTTGCGGGCGGCGCGCCTCCCGCTTCCTTCCGGCGCCTTCCTTCCGGCGCCGCTGGCGCTGCGACGCCTCTTGCGGAACGCACCACGAACAGATATGCTCCGTTCATGATTTGTCTTTGAGCGCCGCCGAGCGCTCGGCTCGCGCAGAAATGCGCGGACACCGTGGGCTTTTCCAAATGCTGACGAAAAAGCAAAGCGATCTCCTGCGGTTCATCCACGAACGGCTGAAGGAGACGGGCGTGCCCCCCTCCTTCGACGAGATGAAAGACGCGCTCGATCTGCGCTCGAAATCGGGAATTCACCGGCTCGTCCTGGCGCTGGAAGAGCGCGGCTTCATCCGCCGCCTGCCAAACCGCGCCCGCGCTCTGGAGGTGTTGCGCCTCCCGGAGTCGGCGACCCCGCCGAGCCTGCCGCGCGGCGGCAAATTTTCGCCCTCGGTCATCGAGGGCAATCTCGGGCGCGTGCGGCCGCTGCACGAGCGTCAGGAGGACGAGGCGGGCCGCAACATCGCGATTCCCGTCATGGGCCGCATCGCCGCCGGCACGCCGATCTCGGCAATCCAGAGCCGCAGCCACACAATCAGCCTGCCGCCGGATCTGCTCGCCAATGGCGAGCATTTCGCGCTCGAAGTGCGCGGCGATTCGATGATAGAGGCCGGCATTCTCGACGGCGATACGGTCGTCATCCGCAAGCAGGATTCCGCCGAGACCGGCGATATCGTCGTCGCATTGATCGACGACGAGGAAGCGACGTTGAAGCGGCTGCGCAAGCGCGGCGCCTCGATTGCGCTGGAGGCCGCCAATCCCTCCTATGAGACGCGCATTTTCGGCCCCGACCGGGTGCGCATCCAGGGCAAGCTCGTCAGCCTGCTGCGGCGCTACTGACCCGGCCCGCCGCGTCCTGCCTTAGAGGGGCCGCCCTCATTCCAGCGGCTCGACCAGCTGGGCCTCGGCCGGCTCCGGCGAGGGTTTTGCGCGCGCGGGGCGGCGCAGCCGCTTTGGCGGCCGCGACCAGGGCCGGTCCTCATCCTTGCCGCGCGCCGTCGTCCAGATCACAAGCTCGCCGGCAAAGCGCAGCGTCACGGCGCCGGTTTCAGAGAGCCGGGCCCGGTCGATGACGATCGGCGCGGCGCAACCCTGCGGCGCATAAAGAGGCGTGATCAGAATCGAAGCCCGCGCGCAATCCTCGATCAGCGCAGTGGGCTCCTCGACGAGCGCAATGCGCCGCCCGTCGGCGGTCTCGGCGACGCAACCGGATGCGTCGCAGGACGCCTCCCGCCGCGCCTCGGCAAGAGGGCGGTCGTCGGCGTCGGCGCGCAGCCATTGCTCCGCCTGGAAGGCGCCGGGCTTGCGCCCGAGCACGACGAGTTCTCCCGAGCGCAGACGCAGCGCCGCCGCCTCGCCGGTCGGCGCCACGGCGAGATCGAACCGCGGCCCGCTCACCGCGCCGAGCAGGCCGAGCGCCGCGAAGGGGATGGCGCTCGCCCGAAACGGCCAGCTGCGCCACAACACGGCCGACAGCAGCGCGAGAGAGAGAAAAACAATCGCCCAGGGCTGGAAGGCCGGCACATTCAGGCTCGCGCCCGGCGCCGCCGCGATCATGCCCGCGGCTTTCATCACGAGGTCTATGCCGAGGCCGAGCCAGCCCCAGATCAGGCGGTCGAGCCCCAGCGGATAGAGCGCCGCGCCGAGCAGCGCGCAGGGCACTGCGAAGAATTCGATGATCGCCAAAGTCAGCGGATTGCCGATCAGCACATAAGGGCTGAGCTCATGGAAGTCGTTCGCCATGAAGGAGGCGGTGGCGGAGGTCGCGCACAGCGTCGCAAAGACCGGCGCCGCCGGCCCATGCAGCAGCCCCTCGGCGGCGCGTCGCCGCAAGGTCTGCAAGCGGCCGGCGTCAGGCGGCGCGCGCAGCAAGGCGTCGCGCGTCGGCATGGTCGCGCCCCGCGCCTCGAACACGGCGACAAGGGCGGCCACCGCGGCAAAGGACAGTTGGAAGCTCGCGCCGAGCAGCGCCTCGGGCTCGAAAGCGATGACGAAGAAACTGGCGAAGGCGAGATTGCGCATCGACATCGACGGGCGGTCCACCAAAACCGCCGCCAGCATGATGAAGGTCATGATCAGCGCGCGCTCGGCGCCGACGCGCGAGCCCGTGCCGATGTCGTAGAGCACCGCGCCGATCATCGCCAGGGCGGCCGCCCATTTCTTAATTGGATAATCGAGCGCCAGCCTCTGCGAGCAGGCGAGCAGCCGGCGCAGGCCCACGAAGAAAATGCCGGCGACGAGGCTCATCTGCACGCCGGAAATGGTGATGATGTGAAAAATCCCCGCGCGCCGTATCAACTCCTTCGCGGCGTCGGAGAGATAGTCGCGTTTGCCGGTCACCATGGCGGCGGCGATCGCGCCCGCGTCGCCGCCGAGCTGGCCATACACGCGCGCCGCCAAGGCGTTGCGCAGCCTATCGACCGCGGCGAAGAAGCGCAGCGAAAAGGGTCCCGGCTCCGGCGGCGGCGCGGTCTCTATCCGGCCGAGCGCATTGCCGACCGCGCCGATCTCCATGAAATAGGCGTCGCGGGCGAAATCATAGCCGCCCGGCAGAGCGTTCCGGGCCGGCGGCAGCAGGCGCGCTTTTACGCCGATGAAGTCGCCGGCGGCGAAAGCGGGGGCGCCGCGGGTCGTCAGCCGCACGCGGCGCGGCGCGTCGCGCAGGCCCTCGGCGGAGGCGATGCGCAGCAGAAAACGCGCGCCGCCGCGGCGCATGTCCACTTCCTCGACGAAGCCGGTGAGATCGGCGACCGCCGGTCTTTGCAGCACGGGCGCAGCGACGCGGGCGGCGCGCCAAGAGGCCGAGAGGAAACCGCCGCACAGACACGCGGCGACGAGCAAGGGCAGATGGACGCGCGAATGGCGCCGCGCCAGAAAGGCCGCCGCGGCAAGCGCCAGAAACAGGCCGAGCGCGACCGCGAAGTCAGGCTCGCGATCGGCGGAGAAATACAGCAACGCGCCGGCGCCCGCGGCGACCGGCAGCCAAAGAAAGGGTCGGCGCAGCGCGATCTCTTCGGCGAGCGCGGCCCTGTAGGCCGCGGCGGTGCGATTCGCCTGCGCGGCGAGGAAGCGCCCGGCGGCGGAAAGCGGCCGCGTGTCCGCCGCGGCCGCCTCGATCAGTCTTTCCAAAGCGGCTTCCTCGAATCACGTTGATTCTACGGAAGAACATCCCTCCTTCGGCCCCGCGTCAACCGGGGGTGAAATGCCGCGTCAACCATGTTAGAGGGAGGTCCTCCCGGCGCGGCCCTTCCGCGCGACCTCCCTCAAAGCTTCGGCTGGTCCTAGACATGTCGCAGAACGTCGTCACCCGTTTCGCCCCCTCGCCCACGGGGTTCCTTCATATCGGCGGGGCGCGCACGGCGCTGTTCAACTGGCTGCACGCCCGCAAGCATGGCGGGCGCATGTTGCTGCGTATCGAGGACACCGATCGCGAACGCTCCACCCAGGCGGCGATCGACGCGATTCTCGACGGGCTGCGCTGGCTCGGCCTCAATTGGGACGGCGACGTCGTCTATCAATTTTCGCGCGCCGACCGGCACCGCGCCGTAGCCGAGCAATTGCTGGCCGAGGGCAAGGCCTATCGCTGCTACGCCTCGGCGCAGGAGCTCGAAGAGATGCGCGAGAAAGCCCGCGCCGAGGGCCGACCGCCGCGCTACGACGGCCGTTGGCGCGATCGCGATCCGTCCGAAGCGCCGGCCGGCGTCGCCCCGGTCATCCGGCTGAAGACGCCGCAGGAGGGCGAGACGGTCATCGACGACGCGGTGCAGGGCCGGGTCGTCTTCCCCAACAAGGACATTGACGATTTCGTGCTGCTGCGCTCGGACGGCACGCCGACCTTCATGCTCGCCGTGGTGGTGGACGATCACGACATGGGCGTGACGCAAATCATCCGCGGCGACGACCATCTCACCAATGCGGCGCGGCAGAAGCATATCTACGACGCGCTCGGTTGG
This sequence comes from Beijerinckiaceae bacterium, assembly GCA_033853615.1. GTDB lineage: Bacteria > Pseudomonadota > Alphaproteobacteria > Rhizobiales > Beijerinckiaceae > Methylosinus. Next base: position 25,203 of record JAWOLK010000036.1, read on the forward strand.
GAGACGCCGGCCTTCGCCCATATTCCGCTGATCCACGGGCCGGACGGCGCGAAGCTGTCGAAGCGGCACGGCGCGCTCGGCGTCGACGCTTATCGCGCCATGGGCTATCTGCCGGCGGCGCTGCGCAATTATCTCGCGCGGCTCGGCTGGAGTCAGGGCGACAAGGAGTTCTTCACCGGCGACGAGCTGATCGCGGCTTTCGATCTTGCGCAAGTCCACCGCTCGCCGGCGCGCTTCGATTTCGTCAAGCTCGAAAACATGAACGGCCATTTCATGCGCGCGACCGACGACGCCGAATTGCTCGACGCCTTGATCGCCACGCTGCCCTATCTCAACGGCGGGCCGGAGATCGCCGCCCGCCTCGACGAGACGAAGAAGGCGCAATTGCTCGCCGCCATGCCGGGCCTCAAGGCGCGCGCCAAGACGCTGAACGAGCTGCTCGACGGCGCGCGTTTCCTCTTCGCCGACCGCCCGCTGGCGCTCGACGACAAGGCGGCGAAACTGCTGTCGGGCGAAGGGCGCGCGCGCCTCGCCGACATTGCGCCGCGGCTCGCCGCGCTGCAGGAATGGACGGCCCAGACGACCGAAGCCGCGGTGCGCGACGCCTCCGTCGCGCTCGGCGTCAAACTCGGCGATCTTGCGCAGCCGCTGCGCGCCGCCCTCACCGGCCGCGCCACCTCGCCCGGCATTTTCGACGTGCTGGCGATTCTCGGCAAAGAGGAGAGCCTCGCCCGGCTCGACGACCAGCTCCCGCGCTAGAGCCTCCTCCCTCTCGGCGGGAAAACGCCGGGGTCAGCCTCGGAGCGGCGCGGCAGGATAAAATTAATCCTATCTTGAGCTTCGCTTGACAGCCTATTCCAATGCTATAGCGTTGTGCGATGCACAAATGTCGCCATCGCGCCGACGTCAGGGATCATTTCGCCGCAATGCTCCTATTTCTATGGGCGTTGCAGGCGGCGCGGCGGTTGAAGCGTGGCGGTCGATGATTAAGGGGCGCAAGCCATGAATGATAAGACAGGTTCCCTTCAGCTCGACGGCAAGACGATCGATTTCCCGATAAAGAAGGGCACGATTGGCCCGGAGGTCATCGACATCCGCTCGCTCTACGCCGATACGGGCATGTTCACCTATGATCCGGGCTTCACCTCGACGGCGAGCTGCGAGTCGAAGATCACCTTCATCGACGGCGACGAGGGCGTGCTGCTCTACCGCGGCTATCCGATCGAGCAGCTCGCCGAGCACGGCGACTTCCTCGAAACCTGCTATCTGCTGCTCTATGGCGAATTGCCGACCGCGACGCAAAAGGCGGATTTCGATTATCGCATCGTGCGCCACACGATGGTGCATGAGCAGATGGCCCGCTTCTTCCAGGGCTTCCGCCGCGACGCGCATCCGATGGCGGTGATGGTCGCCTCGGTCGGCGCGCTGTCGGCCTTCTACCACGACTCGACGAATATCGCCGATCCGAACCAGCGTATGGTCGCCTCGACGCGGATGATCGCCAAGATCCCGACGCTCGCCGCCATGGCCTATACATATTCGATCGGCCAGCCCTTCGTTTATCCGAAGAACGAGCTCGATTACACCTCGAACTTCCTGCGCATGTGCTTCGCCGTGCCCTGCGAAGAGTATAAGGTCAATCCGGTGTTGTCGCGCGCGCTCGACCGTATCTTCATCCTGCACGCGGACCATGAGCAGAACGCCTCGACCTCGACGGTGCGTCTCTCCGGCTCCTCGGGCGCCAACCCCTTCGCCTGTATTGCGGCCGGCATCGCCTCGCTGTGGGGCCCGGCGCATGGCGGCGCCAATGAGGCGGTGCTTAAGATGCTCGCCGAGATCGGCACGCCGGAGCGCATCCCGCAATATATCGCCCGCGCCAAGGACAAGAACGATCCGTTCCGCCTGATGGGCTTCGGCCATCGCGTCTATAAGAATTACGACCCGCGCGCAAAAATCATGCAGCGCACGACACGCGAAGTCCTGAACGAACTCGGCGTGAAGGATCCGCTGCTCGACGTGGCCCTGGAGCTCGAGCGCATCGCCCTGCACGATGAATATTTCATCGAGAAGAAACTCTATCCGAACATCGACTTCTACTCCGGCATCACGCTGAAGGCGATGAACTTCCCGACGGCGATGTTCACCGTGCTGTTCGCCGTGGCGCGCACGGTCGGCTGGATCGCGCAGTGGAAAGAGATGATCGAAGACCCGGGCTCGAAGATCGGCCGCCCCCGCCAGCTCTATACCGGCGAGACTTTGCGCGATTACGTGCCGATGTCGAAGCGCTCGTGAAAAAATATCGCGGCCTTGAGCGCGCGCGATACTCTGTTCGGCAAGCCGGGCGGCCCCGCCCGGCCTTATTTTAGCGGCGCGGCCTACTGCCGCGTCCAGTTTTCCAGGCCGAGAGTCACGCCTTTCTGATAAGTCCAGACGCCCTTCCAGCCGTCGCCGTCTTCTCCATAAAGGGCGAGGCCGGTCTCATTGCCGGATTTATAGCTGATCGCAATGAAGCCGTGATCGCCGATTCCCGTCCCGACATAGGTCTGGCCGCCGACCTTCCAGACGACCTTATAGGTGTCGCCGGTCTTTTCGACGGTCGCGGTTCCGGAATATTCGCCGCCGCCGGGATTGGCTCCATGGACGACATAGCGCCCAACCGGATCAGCCGCCCAGGCCGGCCAAACAAACAAACCTGCGGCGATCGCCGCAGGGGGAAGAATGCGCATAAAGATCCCCCTGAAAATTCAACCAGAAGCAGGGTAACAGTTTCCCCGCCCTGCGCAACTTATTGAAATGTAAAAGACGGATGTTTTTCGCGCGCTATTGCGCCGGCTTCCCGGCGTAGCGCAGAACGATTCGCGCCGCCTCGGCGCTGGGGCGGTCGCCGCCCGCCAGTATCTCGGCGCGCACTTTCGCGAAGGCGGCAAGCTGCGCGTCACGCGCCGGCCCGCCTGAGAGGAGCGGCAGAAGCGCCTCGGCAAGCGCCTGCGGCGTCGCCTCTCGCTGCAGGAACTCCGGAATGGCGCCGGCGCCGATAACCAGATTGGGCAGGACGATCGAATCGACGGTGATCAGAAAGCGCAGCCACGCCTCCGCCGGCGACACCTTATAAGCGACCGCCATGGGAACGCCGGCCAGCGCCAATTCGAGCGTCGCGACGCCGGAGGTCACGAGCGCCGCCCGCGCCGCGCGAAAGGCGGCGAATTTCTCGGGCCCGAACAGAAGCCGCGGCCGGGTCGGCCAGCGCCGCACCGCCGCGCGCACCGCCTCTTCGACATGCGGAGCGACCGGCACGGCGACGTCCAATCGGGGATGCGCCCTCGCGAGCAGCCGCAGCGTTTCGCCATAGACAGGGGCGAGGCGGCGCACCTCGGCGAGCCGCGAGCCGGGCAACACAAGCAACGGCCCGCGCGCCCGCGCGTTTTCCGGGCCGGGCGCCAAATCGGCCAGACGCTCGACCAGCGGATGGCCGACATAAGTGCAAGGCGGGCCGCCGAGCCGTCGATGCGCCTCGGGCTCGAAGGGCAGCAGCGCCAACACATGGTCCACATAGGCGCGCATCGCCCGCGCCCGCCCCGGTCGCCAGGCCCAGACCGTCGGGCTCACATAATTCACGACCGGCAGTTGCGGCAGGCGCGCCCGCACCCGCCGGGCGACGCGATGGGTGAAATCCGGCGCGTCGATCAGCACGAGACAATCTGGAGGATCGGCGCAGATCGCCGCGGCGGCGGCCTCGATCCGCGCAATGAGGCGTGGCAGCCGGCCCAGCACCGGGATGAGCCCCATCACGGCGATGTCTTCCAGCGGAAAGAGGCTTTCCAACCCCTCCCCCGTCATGTCGGCGCCGCCGACGCCGGCGAACCGCGCCTCCGGCCGCGCCTCGCGCAGGGCGCGCATCAGCGCCGCGCCGAGGCTGTCGCCGGAGCTTTCTCCCGCCAACAGAAAGATGCGCGTCAAGATGTCGGCTCGCCGCCGCCGCGCGGGGCGCAAAGCGGCCGCGCCGAGGGCGCTTGCAGAAAATCCACCAGCATGGAGAGATCCGTGTCGGCGCCGGCCGTAGCCGCGATCGCCGCGACGCGCTCGGCGAGGCTCGCTTGCGCATCGTCGGAGAAAATCCGGCGATAGGCCGATTTCAGCTTGGAGATACGGGCCGCGTCGAACCCGCGGCGGCGCAGACCGACGATATTCAGCCCGAAGAGATGGGCGCGGTCGCCGCCGGCGAGGCCGAACGGCGCGACATCGCCCTCAACCCCGGACAAGCCCGCCACAAACGCATGGGCGCCGATGCGGACATGCTGGTGGATCGCCGCGCCGCCGCCGATCATCACATGGTCGCCGATTTTCACATGCCCGCCGAGCAGAACCTGGTTCGACAGCACGACGCCCTCCCCCAGCGCGCAATCATGGGCGACATGCGCATGGGCGAGCAACGTGCATGTATCGCCGATCCGCGTGACCCCGCCGCCGCCCGGCGTGCCGAGATGGGCGGTCACGCCTTCACGGATCACGCAATCGGCGCCGATGACCAGAGCGCCTTGCGCGCCGGCCGATTTCAAATCCTGCGCGGGCGCGCCGAGCGCGGCGAAAGGGTAAATTCGCGACCGCGGGCCGATCCGCAGCGCGCCGGCAAGGACGACATGCGACAGGAGCTCCACCCCCTCCCCGAGCTCCACGCCGGCGCCGACGTGACAGAACGGCCCGATGACGCAGCCCGGAGCCAGCCGCGCACCGGCTTCGACGAGCGCCAGAGGATGGACGAAAATGTCCATGTCGCCCACCCGTCTCCGGCTGTCAGACCCCGATCATCGCGCTGATCTGCGCCTCGCAGACGAGCGCGCCATCGACGAGGGCGCGGCCGGAATACCAGAAAATATTCCGCTTGTGCGCCGTTTTGGTCATGTGGAATTCGATCCGGTCGCCCGGTCCGACCGGCTTGCGGAATTTGGCGCTGTCGATCGTGACGAAATAGACGCTCTTCGGACGCTCGACGCCGCTCGCCGCGCGCATGGCGATGACGCCCGCCGTCTGGGCCATGGCCTCGATCATCAGCACGCCCGGCATCACCGGCCGCTCCGGGAAATGACCCTGGAACTGCGGCTCGTTGATCGTCACATTCTTGATGCCGACGCAGGAGGCGTCGCCGCGAATGTCAATGATCCGATCAACCAGCAAGAACGGATAGCGGTGCGGAAGATAGCGCAGAATCTCGAGAATATCGGCGGTTTCCAGCGTTTCGCCCACGACGTCGGCCATTGAATCGTCCCTCTCCCCGCCGGGTTCGAGTAGACGCCCGGCTTGTTGTCATTGGTGTGTAAGCAAATTTCGCAGGGATTTTCCAGTCCGGCCCGGTGTTTCGAGGAAATTGGCGGAGCAAAAGCCGCCGCCGTCAGGCGGCAGACGCGCTTGCTAAAGCCTGTCGCCAGGCCGCCGGCCGAGGCGGTCGATCAGCGCGGCGCTGCGCAGAAAGCGGCGGATCGGCCGGGCCGGCGCGCCGCCGACGCGCGCTCCGGCCGGCACATCGCGCATCACGCCGGATTGCGCCGCAATCGCCGCGCCCTCGCCGACCGTCAGATGGCCGCCGATCGCGGACTGCCCGCCCATCAAGACAAAGTCGCCGATCTCGCAAGAGCCGGCGATCCCCGTCTGCGCGACGATCATACAGCCGCGGCCGATCTGAACATTGTGGCCGATTTGCACGAGATTATCGATCTTCGTGCCCTCGCCGATGGTCGTGTCGCTCATCGCGCCACGGTCGATCGCGACATTGGCCCCGATCTCGACATTGTCCTGCACGATGACCCTGCCGATTTGCGGCGTCTTCAAATGCCCTTCGCGCCGCAGCGCAAAGCCGAAGCCGTCCTGTCCGAGCCGCGCGCCGGGATGGATCACCACGCGATCGCCGATCAAGGCATGGCTGATCGTCACATGCGCGCCGATGGAGCAGCCCCGCCCGATACAGACCTTCGGACCGATGACGCTATGCGCGCCGATCACCGAACCGGAGCCGATTTGCGCCTCGGGTCCGATGACTGCGCCGGGGTCTACGGTGACGTCGGCCTCTAGACGCGCCTGCGGATGGACGAAGGCCCCGGGCGACACGCCGCTCGCGGCAAATGACGTCGCCGGGCGCAGCGCCTCGGGAAAGAGATGCGCCAGCGCAAGGGTCATCGCGCGTTGCGGCTCCGCGACGATGAGGCCGACGCAGCCTCGCGGGAGCGCCTCTGCATGACGCGCGCGGATGAAACAGGCCGTCGCCCGGGCCAGGGCCAAGGCCGGGGCGTAGCGCATATGCTCAAAAAACGTGAGGTCCCCGGGACCGCTCGCATCGAGCGGCGCGACGCCGGTGATCAGCGCCTCTGCCGCCTCGGCGCCGCCGAGGATTTGCGCCCGGCCGACTTCGGCGATTTCGGCCAAGGGCGCAGGCGCCGCCAAGTGAAAGAAGCTATGGCCGCCCAACGCTGGAACCCTTTTTGAAACGCGAGCTGGAGCTTGCCGCAAGGGCGCGAAGCGACGCTCTGGCCGCCGCAAGCTCCCCGGCTATTTTCTCGCCGAGCAGGCCCTGTCTCGGCGGGGAATCCGCGACCATCCGCAGGAGGGCCGCGAGATCGAAGCCCGCCAGGACCATGGGGCCCGGCGGGCGACGATTATTATCAGAAGTTGGTTCCGCCGGAGAAGCGGAAGTTCTGCGTAATGTCGTGCTGATCCTTCGACGTCACGACGGCGTAATCGAAGCGGATCGGCCCGAGCGGGGATTGCCACAGCAGCGACGCGCCGACCGAAGAACGGAGCTTCGGACCATTGCTGGTGACGCGGAAGCAGGTGCCTTGGCCAAAGGTCGGCGGGGTGTAGGGATAGACGCAGGTCGGGTCGAACCACGACAGATTGGTCTGGTTGGTGAGGAAGTTCGTCACACCCTTGTAATTCCACAACGTGCCGGCGTCGGCGAAGAGCGCGCCGCGCAATCCGATGTCCTTCGGCAAGCCCCAGATCGGGAATTGCACTTCGAGCGAACCGCCGACGTAATCGGTGCCGCCGAGCGAGTTGCCCTGCACGGTGAAGGGGTTGCTGATGTCGCGCGGGCCGATGCCGCCCGGAGCGAAGCCGCGCACGAGGCTCGGACCGAGATTGAAGTTGTCCATCACGCGGAACTTATATCCGCCGATGCTGGTTAGATCGCCCGCTTGCGCATGCACAATGCCGACAACATCGTCGATGAACGGCATTTCGTGGAAATAGCGGAAGTCGCCAGTCGTGCGCAGGTAGCGCGTGTCGCCGCCGAGACCCGCGACATCCTGCGAGAGGACGGCGTGTACGCCATTGTGCGGATTCTTGAAATTGTCGATCGTGTCATAGGCCAGCGAATAGCCGACCAGCGAGGTGAGCCGCCCGCCCTGCGATTGCTTGATCGCAAGCGACGCCTCGCCATTGGTCTGACAGTTCGTAAAGACGTTCAGGTCCGCCGGCGTAGGCGCGAAGACATAGCCGAAGCCGGGCGTGTAACCAGGGATCGGCACCTGACAGTCGTTGTAGGGGCGCCGGCTGTCGTTCGGGATCGAGATCGTCGTATTGTAGATCGAGTAATGCGGCGACAGGCTGATCTCGTCGGTGATCGGCACGCCGAACCGGACCGTGCCGCCGACCGCCGTGGTGCCGTAAACGGAATAATTGTAGGCGTCCGACTTCCGCGCATAGAGATCGAAGCCCGCGGAGAGGCGCTGATCGAGGAAATAGGGCTCGGTGAAGCTGAAGGTCACGCCACGGGCGCGCTGGCCGGCTTCAACCGACAGGCGCACGGCTTGGCCGCGACCCATGAAGTTGCTCTCCGACACAGACACTTCGGCAATGAAGCCCTGGGTCGTCGAATAGCCGCCGGAGACGCCGAAATTGCCAGTCGGCTGGTCTTCCACATCGACATTGACGACCACGCGATCAGGGGACGAGCCCGGCTCGTTGGTGACCTTGACCTTCTTGAAATAGCCGAGACCATTCAAGCGCCGCTCGGCGCGGTCGATCAACACGCGATTATAGGCGTCGCCCTCGCCGATCTCGAACTCGCGCCGGATGACATAGTCACGCGTGCGCGTGTTCCCCCGGATATTGATGCGCTCGATGTAGACGCGCGGACCCTCGTCCAGCACGAAGCGGATGGCGACCGTCTGATTGGCGGGATTGCGCTCGCCGCGCGGCCGCGCCTGCGTGAAGGCATAGCCCTTCTTTGCGATTTCGCGCGTCAAAGCCTCGACCGTCTTCTCAACCGCGTCGCCGTTGTAGACATCGCCGTCGGAAAGCCTGAGCAAGCCCCGCAGCGACGCCGGATCGATATCCGGCAGATGCGACTCGATGTCGACGCTCGAGACCCGATATTGCGGGCCCTCTTCAACGACGATGGTGATGATGTAACCGCCCTGCGCCGGATCGAAGCGGGCGTCGGAACTCACGACATGGAAGTCGGCGTAGCCGTTCTTCAGGTAAAACCGGCGGACGAGCTCCAGATCGGAGGCGATGCGGTCCGGGTCATAGACGTCGCTGGTCTTCAGAAAAGACAGGAAGTTCATTTCCGTCGTCTCCATCAGCCCAACCAGGCGGCCGGTGGAGTAAACCTTGTTGCCGACGAATCTGATTTCCTTGACGCCGGTCTTCTCGCCCTCGACGATCGTGAAAACCACGTCGATGCGGCCGTTCGGAAGCGGAACCGTGCGATAGCTGATCTGCGCGCCCGCGCGTCCCGACCGCTTATAGATCTCCTGAAGACGCGCGACGTCGGCGTTGGCGACTTCCGGGCTGAAGGAGCCGCGCGAGCGGGTCCGCACCTCGGACTGGAGAAGCTCGGTCTTGACCTTGCTGTTGCCCTCGAAGGCGACCTGATTGATGATGTTGCTTTCAGAGACGCGGACGACGACCCGATCGCCCTCGCGCTTGGCGCTGACGCTGGAGAATCGGCCGGTGTTACGCAGCGCTTCGACGCCCTGCTCGATCTCGGCCGGGCTCGCGCCCGAGAAATAGGAGCGGATCATTTCCGCGTCGCCGCGGGTGTTGCCGACGACCACGACCTCTGGCGCCGCGCAAGCGGGCGCGACGAACCCGATAAAAAGCGCGAAGACCGCCAAAATCAAAGGCGTAAGTTTCAATTTGCCTATCATGGGCTTCATCTAATCTTGGTCCTCGTCGCAACTTCCGCCGCCCAAAGGCGCGGCTCGGGCCGTTCTTCGGCGAGCGCTCGCGCACCGTAGAATCCGTAGGGTTCTTTCTACCCGGTTTAGCCCACCCTGCAAATGCCAGGGACCAGCTGTTTAAGCGATTTGAGGGAAGCGTGGCCGATGCGCCACGATTTATGGTCAGCGCTTGGTTAATGCGCGCGCCGCATGACTTCCCCAACGGGGGCAGATCACCAAAAGGCGGCGGAGATCATGAGCCGCCGCCCGCAAAGCGCCGAACCAGACGCGCTATGTCGTTATATGTCGAGAAGACCATCAGCGTGCAGACGACCGCGAGGCCGACGCGGAACGCATATTCCTGAGTCCGCTCGTTCAGAGCGCGCCCCTGCAGCGCCTCTATGCCGAGAAACAGCAGATGGCCGCCGTCGAGCAGCGGAATCGGCATCAAGTTGAGCATGCCGATCGAAATCGACAACAGCGCGATGAGATTGCCGAACGGCCAGAGCCCGACTTTCGTGATCGCCTGGGCCATCTTGCCCGAAACCTGCGCAATGCCGATCGGCCCCGAGAGCTGATCGGCGCTCTCCCGTCCGGTGAGAAGCCCGCCCACATAGCTGAAGGTGCGGGCGGATAAAGCCCAGGTCTCGTCGACCGCCAACCCAGCCGCCTGAATGAAATTATAGTGCTCCTCCCGCATGTCGGCCCGGTCTGTGCTTGCGTGGAGGCCGATCATCCCGATGCGGGTTTTGCCGAGCGGGCCTTCGACGTCCTTCCAGGCGGGCGTGACGGACAGCGTCACGTCTTGCCGGTCTCGGCGCACGACGACCGTCAGCGTCTGGCCGGCGGCCCCGGACACGATTTCCTGCACTTTCGCGAAGCTGTCGATCGGCGCGCCGTCGATCGAGACGATGAGATCGCCCGCACGGAAGCCGGCCGCCTCCGCGACGGCGCCCTGCGCCACGCCGCCGACGCGCGGCGCGAGGAGCGTTCGGCCATAGGTCCCGAACAACAGCGTGTATATGACGATCGCGAGCACGAAATTGGCGAAGGGGCCAGCGAAGACGATCGCAGCGCGTTTCCAGACCGGCTGGGCGAAGAAGGTCAGCCTGCGCTCCTCCTCCGACAGGACGAGGGCCCCGCTCTGGTCCGGCGCGCTGGCCGCGTTGGCGTCGCCGAGGAATTTGACGTAGCCGCCGAGCGGAATCGCGGCGATCCGCCAACGCGTGCCGTAGCGGTCAACGAAGGCGAAAAGCTCCGGCCCGAAGCCCATCGAAAAGGTCTCGACCTTCACGCCGCACCAGCGGCCGACGAGAAAATGGCCGAACTCGTGAAAAAACACCACAAAGCTCAAAACGATGATGAACGGCACGACATAGGTCGCGAAACCGGTGATGAGATCCAGCACGTCCCTACTCCCTGCGCGCCCCAACGCCGCGATGCGGCGAACCCATTACGCTTGCTGACCAAATAACATGCCTGAAGCCGCCTCGCCCGCCAAGACCATTCGTGATCTTTCTCGCACGGTCCGATCGATCGCCAGCGCATCCTCGACCGTCTCCGGCTCCCGGGCGACGCCGTCGCGCAGCGCCGCCTCGCAGGCCTCGGCCACATGTCTGGATATGTCCGCAAAGCCGATCCGGCGTTCGAGAAAAGCGGCGACGGCGATCTCATTGGCGGCGTTCAGCACGGTCGGCAGCCCGCGGCCCGTCGCCAGGGCGTCCAGCGCGAGCTTCAACGCGGGGAAGCGGTCGAAATCCGGCGCTTCGAAGGTCAGGGTCGCGATTTTCGAAAGATCGAGCCGCGGCGACGGCGTCTCCAGCCGCTCCGGATAGCCGAGGCAATGCGCGATCGGTATGCGCATATCGGGCTGAGCCAAACCGGCCGTCACCGAGCCGTCGGAAAAGGACACGAGCCCATGCACGATCGATTGCGGATGGACGACCACATCGAGCTTGCCGGCCGGCACGTCGAAAAGATGATGGGCTTCGATCAGTTCGAGCCCCTTGTTCATCATTCCGGCCGAGTCGATGGTGATCTTCGGCCCCATGGCCCAGTTCGGATGGGCGAGCGCCTGTTCCACCGTCGCCTTTTCGATCGCGTCCTTGCTCCAGGTCCGGAACGGTCCGCCGGAGGCGGTGATGATCATCCGTTCGATCCGGGCCGGATCTTCGCCGCCGAGCGCCTGAAAGATCGCATTGTGCTCGCTGTCCATCGGCAGCAGCCGGACGCCGAGCCGTCTCGCCGCATTCATGAACAGAACGCCGGCGCAGACCAGGCACTCCTTATTGGCGAGCGCGATGCTCCGCCCCTCCAAAAGCGCGGCGTAGGTCGGCTCGAGACCGGCGGCGCCGACAATGGCGCTGACGACGAGATCGGCCTCGCGCACCGCCGCCTCGATCACCGCTTCGCGGCCGGCCGCGACCTGAATGTTCGTCCCCGACAAGGCATCTTTCAGCGGCGCATAGGCGGAAGGGTCGCGGATCGCCACGAATTCGGCCTTCACGGCCCGCGCGGCGCGCGCCAGCGCTTCATGGTCGCTGCCGCCGGCAAGCGACACGACCGAAAATCGCTCCGGCGCCCGCTCCAAGAGATCGATCGTGGAGCGGCCGATCGAGCCGGTGGCGCCGAGGAGCGCAATGCGGCGCGGTCGAACGCCGGTCGCGGAAGAGGCGTTGCAGCTTGATCCCATAGTCATCCTACCAGAGGAAAAGCCCTGCGGCGGCCGAGGCGTGATCGCGCAAAACCCCGAAGAGGGCGGCGAAACCGCAGGCGAAGATGAAACCATCGAGACGATCCATGACCCCGCCATGCCCCGGGATCAGTCGACTCGAATCCTTGACGCCGAAGCGCCGCTTGACGGCCGACTCGAAGAGATCGCCGATCTGTGACAAGGCTGCGAGGAAAAGGCCGAGGAGCGCCGCCGGGGCAAGCGCGACCCCCGCTCCCATACGCGCCACGGCGAGCCCGAGCGCGGCGCCGCAGACAAGACCCGTGATCGTACCGGACCATGTCTTGCCGGCGGATACGCGCGGCCAGAGCTTCGGCCCGCCGATCAATCGGCCGCCGAAATAAGCGAATATGTCGGACCCCCATACGATCGCGAACAGCCAGGCGATCGCCAGCGTGCCGAGATCAGGGGACTGGCGCAGAAGAATGACCGAGAGCAGCAGGACGCCCGCGTAGAGAGCGCCGCCGGCGGCCCAGAGCCGCCGCCCCGACCCGGCGAGAATCGCCGCGACGACCGCCAGAAGCCCCACCGTGACGGCCGACCACACAGGAACGCCCAGTCGCAGGCAGGCGGCGGCCCCGAGGAGCCCGACCAGCCCGGCCGCGACACGCAAGCTGCGGCGCTCGGCCGCGATCAACGTCTGCCATTCCCAGAATATGGCGAAAGCGGCGGCCAGCCAGAACAAAGCGAAGAGATCGCCGCCGGCGATCAATGTCAGCAGCGCCGCGGCCACCAGGGCGGCAGCCGAAGCGACGCGGGGAAGAAGATCGACGAATTTGCTGGCGGCGGGCGCGGTCTGCGCGGGTTCGCTCATGAAGCGGTCTTTGCTTTGTCGCGCGCGTCGACCCGGCCGAAGCGGCGCTCTCTGTGGCTATATTCGGCGATCGCCGCGAGGAAGGTCTTTTCGTCGAAATCCGGCCAGTTGATCGGCAGGAAAACGAATTCGGCATAGGCGGCCTGCCATAGCAGGAAATTCGACAGGCGCTGCTCGCCCGACGTGCGGATGATGAGATCCGGATCGGGAATGTCGGCGGTGTGCAACCGCGCCGAAAGCGCTTCCATGTCGATGTCGCAGGCCTGGAGCCGACCGGCGGCGACGGCTTCGGCGAGCGCGCGGGCCGCGGCGGCGATCTCCTGTCGCGCGCCATAGTTGAAAGCGACGACCAGCGTGAGGCCGGTGTTCGCCTGCGTCATCTGCTCCGCCTCGCGCAGCAGGTCCGCGATCTCAGGCGCAAGACCGGCGCGCGCGCCGATGACCCGCACCCGCACGTTATTGGCGTGCAGCTCGGCGAGATCATTGCGAATGAAGCGGTGCAGCAGCCCCAGCAGGCTTTGCACCTCCTCGGGCGGGCGCGACCAATTCTCCACCGAGAAGGAATAGACGGTCAGATAGGAGACCCCGATCTCAATGGCCGCCCGGACGGCTCGGCGCAGCGCCTCGACCCCGCGGCGATGGCCCTCGAAGCGCGGCAGGCCGCGCGCCGCCGCCCAGCGGCCATTGCCGTCCATAATCAGCGCGACATGGCGCGGAGGGACCGCCGCATCGACCGCGGGGGCGTCCAGTTCCAGCGTGTCGCTCTTCGCCATGCGTCGCTTTCCGGTGAAAATGAGACAAAGGGCGCGGCCTGTCAGCCGCCGCGCCGCTCGACGCCTAGACCTGCATGATCTCTTTTTCCTTGGCGGCGAGCGCCGCGTCTATCTCGCGGACGAATTCGTCGGTCGCTTTCTGAACCTCGGCCTCGTGACGCTTTTCGTCGTCTTCCGGGATGGCGTGATCCTTCAGCAGTTTCTTCAATATGTCGAGACCATCCCGCCGCACGTGGCGGACTGCGACGCGCGCCTCCTCCGCATAGCGATGGGCGACCTTCACAAGCTCCTTGCGGCGCTGTTCGTTCAGCTCGGGCGTGCGGATGCGAAGGGTCTGCCCCTCGACGGTGGGCATCAAGCCGAGATTCGCGTCGCGAATCGCCCTGTCGACCGCCCCGACCAGCGCCTTGTCCCAGACCTGGATCGAAATCATCCGCGGCTCGGGAATGCTGATCGTCGCGACCTGGTTGAGCGGCGTCGATTGGCCATAGGCGTCGACATGCACCGGCTCGACGAGGCTCGCGGAGGCGCGGCCCGTGCGCAACCCCCCGAATTCATGTTTCAGCGTGGCGAGCGCGCCCTGCATGCGGCGCTTCAGATCGGCCAAATCGAATGTCTGACTCATGGGGGATCGAACCTGTTCTCTGCTGTCCGTTAACTCAATATCCGCCGGGCGAGATCGGCCGCGCGGCTGGCTTGCCGACACGGCCGCCGCTGCGACGCCCGGACCGGTCAAGGGAGGACATGCGTCGCCCGCCCTGCTCCGGCGAGCGTCGCCGTGATCGCTCCCGGCTCGCCGATCGAGAAAACAATTATCGGTATTCTGTTTTCGCGGGCAAGCGCGAAAGCCGCCGTGTCCATGACCGCAAGATTGCGCGCGATCGCCTCGTCATGCGTCAAAGATTCATAGCGGCGCGCGGCCGGGTCGCGCTTGGGATCGGCGGTGTAGACTCCGTCGACCTGCGTCGCTTTCAGCACCGCATCCGCGGAAAGCTCGGCGGCGCGCAGCACCGCGCCAGTGTCGGTCGTGAAGAAGGGATTGCCGGTGCCGCCGGCAGCGATCATCACCCGGCCCTTGGCGAGATGGTGCAGCGCGGCGCGGCGGGAGTAGGATTCGCACAGCGACGGCATCGGCACCGCCGAGAGGCAACGCGCCGGCCGGCCCCTGGCCTCGATCGCCTGCTCCAGCGCGAGACCATTCATCACGGTCGCCAGCATGCCGATGGAATCGGCGCGCGCGCGCTCTATGCCCTTGTCGGCGCCGAGTATGCCGCGGAAAAAATTGCCGCCGCCGACCACCACCGCGACCTCGACCCCAAGCGCCGCCGCATCAGCGAGATCCTCCGCGATCCGCCCGAGCGTCGGGGCGTCGAGCCCGTGCGGGGCCGGGCCCATCAGCGCCTCCCCGGAGAGCTTGACGACGACGCGTTTCCACTGGGACGATCGGGCATACGCCGTCATGCGCGTTCTCTCTGGCTGGCCGGGCGGAATTGCCGCGCCAGTAATACAGGCCCGCGCGCCGTTCCCGCAAGCGAACGCGGCGCGCGGAGAGGCTTTTGTGGGTCAGCCCTTGGCGGCGGCGGCGACTTCGGCGGCGAAATCGCTCGACGCCTTCTCGATGCCCTCGCCGAGCGCGTAGCGGACATAGCCCTTGATGGCGATCGGCGCGCCGGCCTTGCCCTCGGTCTCCTTCAGCGCCTGAGCGATGGTCTTGCCGCCATGGTCGGGATGATTCGAGACCTGATCGAGGAGGACGACCTCCTTGTAATAGGTCTTCAGGCCCGATTCGATGATCTTCTCGAGCACATTGGCGGGCTTGCCGGCGTTCTTTTCGGCGAGCAGCGCCTTCTCGCGCTCGATCGTCGCGGCGTCGAGGCCGGAGGCGTCGAGCGCCAGCGGATTGGCGGAGGCGACATGCATGGCCACCTGCCGCGCGAGGGCCGCCAGCACTTCCTTGTCGCCCTTCGATTCCAGCGCGACGATCACCGCGATCTTGCCCATCCCGTCGGCGATCTGCGTATGGACATAGCGGCCGACGACGCCGTCCTCGACCGAGAGCCGCGCGGCGCGGCGCAGCGTCAGATTCTCGCCGATGTTGGCGATGGCGGTCGTGATCGCCTCGGCGACCGTGCCGCCGCCGGGGTAGACCTGCGCATTGAGCGCGTCCGCCTCGGTCTTGCCGGACTTCAGCGCAACTTCGGCGATGTTGCGCGCCAGCGCCTGGAAGTCGACGTTGCGCGCGACGAAGTCGGTCTCCGAGTTCACCTCGACCGCGACGCCCGCCCGGTCTTCGGTGAGCGCGACGACGAGACCTTCCGCCGCCACGCGGCCGGACTTCTTCGCGGCCTTGGAGAGGCCCTTCTTGCGCAGCCAGTCGACGGCGGCCTGGAAGTCTCCGTCCGTCTCGGTGAGCGCAGCCTTGCAATCCATCATGCCGGCGCCAGTGCTCTCACGCAGTTCCTTCACCAAAGCGGCGGTGATCGTGGCCATGGTCGAATTCCTTTCCGGTTGTGCGACAGGCGGAGGGCGCCCCTTCGGCCCGCCGTCGAGAAGATGGGGCGGATCGCGTCGCGATTCGCAGCCCCGAGCCATTCTGCAAAGAACGCCGGCCCTGGCAGGACCGGCGCTCGTCATATCCGCGCGAAACGTGACGGTTGCGCGTCTTATGCGGAGGCCAGCGCCCTCGCCTGCTCCTGCCAGCCGTCACGGGCGATGCGGCCGTTGAGCTTCAGCTCGTTGTCGATCTTTTCGACCTCCGCCGGGGTCATCGCGGCGATCTGCCAATAGTGGAAGATACCGGCGTCGTTCAGCTTCTTGACGATCTGGGGGCCGACGCCGTGAAGCTTGGCGAGATCGTCGGGCGCGCCGCGTGGCGCAGACAGAAGCTCGAAGGCTTCCCCGCCCGGGGCGGTCTCGTCGGCCGCGGCGAGCGCCGGCTCCTCGATCGTCTCCGATTCGCCCAGGTCGACGCCCAGCGCGCCCTGGCCGCGGGAAATGCCGTCGATCGCGGCGCGGGCGATGAGGTCGCAATAGAGCGCGATCGCGCGGCCCGCGTCGTCATTGCCAGGGATCGGAAAGGTGACGCCGTCCGGATCGCAGTTCGTGTCGAGAATCGCCACGACGGGGATCTTGAGGCGGTTGGCCTCCTTGATCGCCAACTGCTCCTTGTTGGTGTCGATGACGAAGATCATGTCGGGCACGCCGCCCATGTCCTTGATGCCGCCGAGCGCCTTTTCGAGCTTGTCGCGCTCGCGCGTCAGCAGCAGACGCTCCTTCTTGGTCACGCCCGCCGCGCCGACCGAGAGCTGCTCGTCGATCTTGCGCAGGCGCTGGATCGAGCCGGAAATCGTCTTCCAATTGGTCAGCGTGCCGCCAAGCCAGCGGGAATTGATGTAATATTGGGCGCTGCGCCGCGCGGCGTCGGCGATTTGATCCTGCGCCTGACGCTTGGTTCCGACGAAAAGCACGCGGCCGCCCTTGGCCACCGTGTCCGAAATCGCCTTCAGCGCCTGGTGAAGCAGCGGCACCGTCTGCGCGAGGTCGATGATGTGGATGTTGTTGCGCGCGCCGAAGATAAAGGGCGCCATCTTCGGGTTCCAGCGATGCGACTGATGGCCGAAATGGGCGCCGGCCTCGAGCAGGCCGCGCATGGTGAAATCGGGAAGAGCCATTTTTCGTTTCTCCGGTTGGACCTCGGCGAAAGCAAAGAGAGGCCGAAGCGACCGGCCACCGGAACGGCGTCTTGCGACAGACGCCGTATCAACTCTCGCCTGTGGGATGGCGGGGCTTATAGGGGAGAACCCGCAGGCCGGCAAGAGGCTGGCGCGAGTCGTTTTGGGGCGAAACCGGCGTGGCCGGCGCCGTTCTCGGGCGAAGATTCGCCTGTTGCGCTGCGCGGAAGATTCGCGGCAGGAGGCGGAAAACGACCCCGCCAACGTGGCTAACGCGATGAGACGAAAGGATTTTCGAGGTGATTTTGAAGGCGTGAAAATTGGACGATTAGCCGCATTGCTATCCAATTCGATTCAGGCTACGCTTACAGCGATGCGACAAGCATCATTCAGGTAAGATAAAAACAACAGGGGGAAAACATGGCCACGAACATTCACAGCACCGCGGAAATCGGCCGCACTCTGATGTGGGTCATCGGCGTCGTCGCTTTCGTCATCGTCGCCCTGACCTGGGTTCCGGACTGGATTTCTCCGGAAGGCACCAACGGCACGGGCAACCGCGGCAGCATCGGCGGTGAAGGCGTTGGCGCCACCGCGAGGATGGTGAACTAATCAATCATATAGCGCGTCGCTAATGCTCGGGAGCCATGCTCCCGGCCTTTGCGCCGTGTCGGAAAAAACCGACAGGGAACCGGCCGCTTCCTGATGGACGCGTAGGCCGGTTTTCCTGCGTGCGGTGAGCGGGAATTTTCGGCAGGAATCAGGAATTTGCCTGCGGTCGCTCGATCGGTTGGCGCTGAGCCCATCGCGTTTTGCCGCCGGCTTAAAGCGCGTATCCTTGCAACGCGCCTTGATCGACGGGGCCGGCGCTGCGCCCATATCGCGCGTGACTCGAGCCTGAAAAAACCCGATGTCCCGAGGGACGTGCTCACTCTTGGCCGCATGCGGCCTTGGGAGTAGGTTCTTCCGATCGGCGCTTTGACTTCCTTGGGTGGAGAGCCGTCAGAAAAAACGAGCCCGCCCATCTCTCGCTCCTCTGGGCGAGAAAATCGGCCAGGGCACGCACAGATGGATAAGCTTCGATGGACGTGTACAGCGGCATCCGCTTTTCAATCGAAAGAGTATCACACGAATTAATTTCGGCTGGCTCGATTTTTTCTGTCTATTCGCTGGCTTCAGCGTTTTTCATAGCGTTTCTCGCCTTGGCTTTTCGCCAGGCGCGGCGCCGCGGTCGCGTTAACTTAAAAGGAGTCGTCCGGGCTATTTTTAGAGAAAAGTTTTTTTGGCATAAGTCTTTCCACGCCGATATAAAACTCTTCCTCCTGAGCACGGTCGCAGCTCCACCGATCGTGGCCGCCCTTGTCGTTTCGACCAATACTGTCTCTATGGCTGTCAACGCAGCGCTTAAAAGCGCCTTCGGTCAAATGGAGCCGGTAAGTTCCTCTCCTTGGTTAACCCTGCTTTCTACCATCGTTATTTTCCTGTCTTATGAAATAGGCTATTGGGTCGACCACTATTTGAAGCATCGTGTCCGATTTTTATGGGAGTTCCACAAGCTGCATCACACCGCAGAAGTGCTCACGCCTCTGACCAATTTCAGGAATCACCCGATCGACAGCGTGGTCTTCGGCTACGTGCTCGCACTGTTCATTGGAAGCGCAATGGGTTTGCTGGATTGGCTCTTCGGACGGCGCGCAGACGTCTTCAGTGTTGATGGACGAAACATCATTTTCATTTTCTTTCTTTGGACTATCGGTCACTTGCAACATTCGCAATTCTGGATCCCCTTCCGGGGGATTTGGGGCCGCATCATCCTGAGCCCTGCCCATCACCAGATCCATCACTCGAACGATCCCAGCCACTTTAACCGTAACCTGGGCAGTTTTCTTGCCGTTTGGGACTGGATGTTTGGAACGCTCGAAGTTCCTTCGACGAAAAACCCGCGCCTTTCCTATGGCGTCAATGAAGACGGCGCGGACCCGCATTCTGCGGCAGCGATATTGCTGACGCCGCTCGGCAAAGGGAGCCTGGCGTTCTGGCGCGCGCTTACGTCACTCAAGGAGTGGGCGATCCGCCGGGAGCGCTCTCTTGTCTGAAACGCTTTGAATTGCGAACCGGTTTGGGATCGAGAAAATCATCAGACCCGAAATGGCTCTGATTAAGGGAGCCAACGGAGGCGCGCCGAACCGCGCGTGAGCCGTCGGATGGCTTCCCGATCGGAGTTCCTCTGCAGGCGCCTTCCTGGCGTCACCGCGATACGGCCCGACGCGGCGAGCGCCTGAGCCTGTCGATCACGCGGGCTTATGGCCCATCAAATGTGAATAGCTCGCCCAAAGGCGTCGAGAACGCTTTCATGCATCGCCTCCGACAGCGTCGGATGGGGGAAGACGGCGTGCATGAGGTCTTCCTCCGTCGTCTCCAAATTCATTGCGACGACAAAACCCTGGATAAGCTCCGTCACTTCGGGACCGATGAGATGCGCGCCAAGGAGTCGGCCGGATTTCGCGTCGAAGATCGTCTTGACCAGTCCTTCAGGGTCGCCCATCGCGATCGCCTTGCCATTGGCGCGGAAGGGGAAACGCCCGATCTTCGCATCGAAACCGGCGTCTCTGGCTTTCGCCTCGGTCAATCCAACGGAGGCGATCTGTGGATGGCAGTAAGTGCATCCCGGGACACGCCCCTTGTCGAGCGGATGTGGCGAGAGCCCGGCGATCGCCTCGACGCAAATCACGCCTTCATGCTCGGCCTTATGCGCGAGCATCGGCCCGCCGGCTACATCGCCGATCGCGTAAATTCCGGCTACATTGGTGCGCCCGACCCCATCAACCGCAATCACCCCGCGCGAAACCGCAACCCCGAGCGCCTCGAGTCCGAGATTCTCGGTGTTGGCGACGACTCCGGCCGCGGAAAGCACGCGTTCGACTTCGGTTTGTTTCGTCGCTCCATCATCAGAGACGAGCGTCGCCACGACGCTATCCGGCTTCTTCATGATCTCGGCGACCTTGGCGGCCACCTCGATGACGATTCCCTGCTTCGTGAAAGATTTTGCGGCGAGCCCTGCGATTTCCGCGTCCTCGGCCGGCAGAATCTGCGGCAGCGCCTCAACCAGCGTCACCTCGACGCCGAGGGTGCGGTAAAAAGACGCGAACTCGACGCCAATCGCCCCTGCGCCCACGATCAGCAGCGATTTTGGGATCGCTTGAGGCTTGAGCGCCTCGAAATAGGTCCAGACCAGGCGCCCGTCCGGTTCGAGCCCGGGCAGGGGCCGCGGGCGCGCGCCGGTCGCGATCACGATGTGGTCGGCCTCATAATCGCCCTGCCCCAGCGGGGTCGCCGGGAATGGGCTTTGCGGCTGAACCGGCGCGCGCGAGGGCTGTGAAACCTTCACCGAACCCGCGCCGGTCAACCGTGCTTCGCCTTGAATTAAATCGACCTTGTTTTTCTTCAGCAGAAAGGCGACGCCGGCGTTCAATCGTCCGGACGCCTCCCGCGATCGTTTGACCATCGCAGGAAGGTCGGCCGCCACAGCTCCCGAAAGCGCGACGCCGAATGCGCCCGCGTCGCGCGTATTGCGCAAAATTTCAGCCGATCGGAGCAGCGCTTTGGTTGGAATGCAACCCCAATTCAGGCAAATGCCGCCGAGATGCTCTCGCTCGACGATTGCGGTCTTGAGGCCAATCTGCGCCGCGCGTATGGCGGCGACATAGCCGCCGGGACCCGCGCCAATGATGAGAACGTCATATCGTTTCGACATGTCGACACCAGAGATTCTTCGCACGGGCCCTGCGCCGCAACTACTCGAACAGCAAAAAACCCGCCGCGAGGCGGCGGGTTCTTTCAACGCGCGGCCATCGACCTCAGCCTGCCGCCGGGAGAGCCGCCTTCGCCTGAGCGACGATCGCCGCGAAAGCCTCCGGCTGCTGAATGGCGAGCTCGGAGAGAACCTTGCGGTCGATCGCGACGCCAGCCTTGTTCAGACCATCGATGAAACGGCTGTAGGTGAGGCCGAATTCACGCACGGCGCCATTCAACCGCTGAATCCACAAACCGCGGAAGGTGCGCTTTTTCGCTTTGCGGTCGCGCGTCGCATATTGCATCGAACGGTCGACGGCGGCCTTGGCGGCGCGAATCGTATTCTTGCGGCGGCCGTAAAAGCCCTTGGCCGCCTTCAGGGTTTTCTTGTGCTTGGCGTGCGAAGTGACGCCGCGTTTGACGCGAGCCATGACGAAACTCCTTCAGAAATCCGTTAGTCGGCGAGGGTCTCAGCCGTTCGGGAGGAAGTATTTCTTGACGTTGTCCCCGTCGGTCTTGAACAGGACCGACGTCCCGCGCAGATTTCTGATCTGCTTGTTCGTGCGCTTGATCATCCCGTGGCGCTTGCCTTTTTGGCAGTACACAACCTTGCCTGACCCGGTAATCTTGAAGCGCTTTTTAGCGCCGGATTTCGTCTTCAACTTGGGCATTTTGCTCTCCTGGGCCTCGGCCCTTTAGATGCGCGCCTTGCGGCGCCCCTTCGCGCGAGCGAAAAAAACCGCCCCGGCAGCCCATCTACTTGCCGGGCGGTTTGACACCGGGCTTATAAGCGCAGCCCCCCAGACGACGCAAGCGAGTTCTTGCGGCGCACAAGGCCATTGTTGCGGATGAACGTTTTTCTTTTCCGCCTTTAAATCCGGCCGGGCGGAACGAGCGCCTCCAGACGGCCCCGCATCGCTCGCCGCGGGCCTTCTTCGGAGAGGAAGTCATGCAGCCGCCCGCGACCCGGCGAGGCCGGCGCGATAAGACAGCGCCTCCGCGAGATGACGGCGCGCGACCCCCTCAGCGCCATCGAGATCCGCAATCGTGCGCGAAAGTTTTAGAATCCTGTGAAACCCGCGGGCCGACAGGCCGAATTTTTCGGAAGCCTCCCGCACCAGAGACGTGGCGGCAGCGTCGAGCGCGGCGACCTGCTCGACGACCTTGGCCGGAGCCGCCGCATTGGTGGCGACGCCCGCTATGCCAAGCGCTTCATAACGGCGCCTCTGCCGAGATCGCGCTTGGGCGACCCGCGCAGCCACCTCGCGCGAACCTTCCGACGGCGGCGGCAGAACCAAATCTGCCGCGGTCATCGCAGGCACTTCGAGGCGGATGTCGAACCGGTCAATCAGCGGGCCAGACAGGCGGGCCTGATATTGCGCGGCGCACCGCTCATTCGGTTGCCGGCGGCAGGCGTAGCCGGGATCCAAAGCATGACCGCAGCGGCAGGGATTCATCGCCGCCACGAGCTGGAACCGCGCCGGGTATACGGCCCGGTGATTGGCTCGGGAGATCGCCACCTCGCCGGTCTCCAGAGGTTGGCGCAGACTATCGAGGGCCTGGGGAGAAAACTCAGGCAGCTCATCAAGAAAGAGCACGCCATGGTGGGCGAGCGAGATCTCCCCCGGCCGCGCATGCGCGCCTCCGCCGACGAGCGCCGCCATCGACGCAGAATGATGCGGCGCGCGATAAGGCCGACGGTCGGTCAGCTCGCCCCCGGCGAGCTCGCCGGCGACCGAGTGGATCATCGACACTTCCAGAAGCTCGCGCGGGCTGAGCGGCGGAAGAATCGACGGCAGGCGCGCGGCGAGCATCGACTTTCCAGCGCCGGGCGGGCCATTCATGAGAAGATTGTGCCCCCCAGCGGCGGCGATCTCCAAGGCGCGCTTCGCCGTTTCCTGCCCCTTTACCTCGACGAGATCTGGAAGGTCGACGGCGGCCGCCTGCACTGCCGGCTCTGGCCGAGCGAGAACCTGAGCGCCCCTCAGATGGTTCGCCAATTGGATCAGCGACGAGGCGGCGATGATCTGCATGTCGTGGGACGCCCAGGCCGCTTCCGCGCCGCACTGGCTCGGACATATCAACCCATACCCTCGCACATTGGCGGCGACGGCGGCCGGCAGCACGCCCGCGACTGGCGTTAGCGCGCCATCGAGCGCCAATTCGCCGAGCACGGTGAAACCGTCAAGCGCATCAGAGGGAATCGCCCCGATCGCCGCCATGACGCCCAAGGCGATCGGCAAATCATAATGGCTCCCCTCCTTTGGCATGTCTGCTGGCGCAAGATTTACCGTGATGCGTTTGGCCGGCAAAGCCAGTCCCGAGGCCGTCAGCGCCGCGCGGACGCGCTCGCGCGACTCGGCGACCGCTTTATCCGCGAGACCAACGAGCGTGAAGACGACATTGCCGTTGGCGATCTGGACCTGAACATCGACGGGCTTCGCCTCAATCCCCTCGAAAGCGACGGTTGCGACCCTCACCACCATTTGGACCCCCGCGCCCACGACACCTTGACTGAAGCTTAACCTTGTCCTTGACAACATGCAAGAACAATATAAGAACAACAACGGTCGGGCGAGACATACCTGAGCCGCCCCGCGGCGGGCCTGTCATTGCCCAGGCCGGCCGCGGCGCCTATAACTTATCTGGCAACATGTCGGAACCGCGCGGTCATTGCCTACGGCGCAGCCCGCGCATCAGAAAGACGCACAGCATGCCCTGGAGCGAGCACGGCGGACCACGCAACCCCAACAACGACCCCTGGGGACAGAAAGGCGGGGGCGGACCCTGGGGCTCCGGTCCCGACAATGGCGGCGCGCCTCCGGACCTCGAGGAGCTGCTGCGGCGTAGCCAAGATAATCTGCGCCAATTGCTGCCAGGCGGGTTCGGCGGTCGAGGCCTCGCAATCCTGTTTATGCTGACAGTGCTGGCCTGGCTCTTATCCGGCTTCTACACTGTCGGCCCCAATGAGATTGGCCTCAATCTCATCTTCGGGAAATATCAGGGAAAAACGCAGGCGGGCCTGAACTATAATCTTCCGGCGCCGGTCGGCTCGGTCATCAAGCTCGCAGTCACGGACCGGAACACGATTGACATCGGATTCCGCGAAGAGGCGGGAGCTGTCAGACGGCGCGGAGCCGGCCAAAAGCCTGCCCCGGAAGCGCCCGAAGAGAGCCTGATGTTGACGGGCGACGAGAACATCGCCGACGTAAAATTCCGCGTGGTTTGGCAGATCGACCCGGCGCATCCGGAGGATTACGCCTTCAATGTGGCGGAGCCGCAGCTCACGGTGAAGGCCGTGGCGGAAAGCGCTATGCGCGAGATCGTCGGACAGTCGCAAATCCAGAAGATTCTCACGGCCGACCGAAAACTTATTGAACCCGCCAGTCAACAGCTGATGCAGAAGGTCCTCGACGATTATCACAGCGGCGTGCTCGTCGTGCAGGTGCTTTTGCTCTCGGTGGATCCGCCTGCTTCGGTGATCGCGGCGTTCCGCGACGTCACCGCTGCGCAGCAGGATCTGCAGCGCCTGCGCAATGAGGCGGAGGCCTACGCCAATCGCGTCGTGCCCGAGGCGCGCGGCGCAGCGGCTCGCATCCTGCAGGAAGCCGAAGCCTATCGCGAGCAGACGGTCGCGGAGGCGCGTGGTCAGGCGGCGCGGTTCGCACAGGTTTACGAACAGTACAAAAATGCGCCGGCCCTCACGCGCCAGCGGCTTTACCTTGAAACGATGGAACGCGTTCTCGGGGGCGCCGAAAAGGTGATCCTCGACGATTCGAAAGGGACGGGCGGCGTGTTGCCCTATGTGCCGCTGCCATCCTTCACTCCCCTCCAAAACGGTGGCCGTCGATGAAAAGCTCGGTTGTATTCGTCATCGCGATCGGCGCGCTGCTCGCGCTTATCGTCGTCGGAGGAGCGATATTCACCGTTTCCCAAACGGAGCAAGCGATCGTGCTCCGTTTTGGAGAGCCCGTCGGCGGTCGAGGCCTCGTCACGGAGCCGGGGCTCCACTTTAAATTGCCGCTCATCGAGAACGTCGTCTATCTCGACAACCGGATCCTTGACGCCGAGAGCCCCAGTCTCGAGGTGCTCGCGGCGGATAACCAGCGGTTGGAAGTCGACAGCTTCGTCCGGTATCGGATCGTTGATCCGCTTCGTTTCTACCAGACTGTCGGCAACGTCTATGGCGCGAGAAATCAGCTTGCGTCGGTTTTGAACTCGGCGGTTCGTCGCGTCCTCAGTGAGGCGAACCAGCAGCAGATCGTCCGGGACGAACGTGCGTCGCTCATGGTGAAAATCAAGGAACAGGCCAACGCCGAAGCGCGCAAATTTGGGGTCGCCATCGTCGACGCGCGGATTCGTCGGGTGGATTTGCCGCAGCAAATCTCCGAAAAAGTTTATGGCCGCATGCAAACCGAACGGGCGCGCGAGGCTGCCGAATATCGGGCGCAAGGGTCCGAGCAAGCGCAGAAGATCACCGCCAAGGCGGATCGCGATGTGGTCGTATTGAAGGCCGAAGCTCAACAGCAGGCGGATCAGATGAAGGGCGCGGGCGACGCCGAGCGCAACCGCATCTTCGCCGAAGCTTACGGCAAAGATCCGGACTTCTTCGCCTTCTATCGCTCGATGCAGGCCTACGAAACGGCTTTCAAATCGGGCGACACCCGCTTCCTGATAGGCCCGAGATCCGATTTTTTCCGGTTCTTCACGGCGCCCGAAGGGACGTCGTCGCAGCGCGCGCAGGAATCAAAATCCAGCCTCGAACAAAAACATTGATCCCGTAACGACAATTCGAGTAGCGCTTCCCCCGGGAAGCGCTTCCGAGGAGATCCTGATGGCATCCGCCGCACTTCGCGCCGCAGCAAAAGCTTTTATATGCACACTGACAGCAGCCTGGCTCACAACCGCGCCCGCAAGCGCAAAAGGGCCGGACTCTCTTGCAGATCTCGCGGCGCAGGTGTCCGACGCCGTGGTCAACATATCCGCAACGCAAACACTTGAAGTAAAGCGCGGCAAGGGGTCCGATGTTGGGCCGGGCTTGCCTCCGGGCGCGCCCTTCGACGATCTCTTCGAGGAGTTTTTCAAGCGCCGGCAGCAGGGACAGGGCATGCCGGAGGCGCCGCGCCAACGCAAGACCAGCTCCCTCGGCTCCGGTTTCGTCATTGATCCGTCCGGGATCGTCATCACCAACAATCACGTCATCGCGGACGCCAATGAGGTGATGGTCATCTTCGCAGACGGCCAGAAACTCAAGGCAGACATCATCGGCAAAGACCAGAAGGTCGATGTCGCGGTTTTGCGCGTGAAGCCGGAGAAACCTCTCAAGTCGGTCAAGTTCGCGGATAGCGACAAGGCGCGGGTCGGCGACTGGGTGCTGGCGGTGGGCAACCCGTTTGGTCTCGGCGGCTCGGTCACGGCCGGGATCATTTCGGCGCGGAACCGGAACATCGATAGCGGACCCTACGACAATTACATCCAGACAGACGCCTCGATCAACAAGGGCAATTCCGGCGGCCCGCTGTTCAACCTGGATGGCGAGGTCATCGGCATAAACACGGCTATCCTGTCTCCGTCCGGCGGATCGGTCGGCATCGGATTCGCCACGCCGGCGAACACGGTGCAGCCGGTGATCGACCAGCTCCAGAAATACGGCGAGACGCGTCGCGGTTGGCTCGGCGTCCGCATCCAGAACGTCGACGACGCAATTGCCGAGAATTTGAGCCTCGGCGGCACGCGCGGCGCGCTCGTCGCCGGCGTCGACGACAGGGGCCCGTCCAAGCCGGCGGGGATCAAGGCGGGCGACGTGATCGTCAAATTCGACGGCAAGCCGATCAAGGAATCCCGTGACCTGCCGAAGCTCGTGGCGGCGACCCCGGTTGGCAAGGAAATCGAGGTCATCATCATCCGGGGCGGCAAGGAGCTGACGAAAACGGTCAAGCTCGGGCGCCTGGAGGACGGCGAAAAGACCGCTTCGCGAGAGGTCGGTAAGGAGCCGTCGGAAGGAGCTGATCGCTCCGGTCCCCAGACGGCGCTCGGGATGGAGCTTTCCAAACTCTCGGATGAGCTGCGTAGCCGCTTTCAGATCAAGGACACGGTTAAGTCGGGCGTGGTGATCACCGGCGTTGATCCCCGTTCCGACGCGGCTGAAAAGCGCTTGCAGCCCGGCGAGGTTTTGCTCGAAATCAACCAGGAGTCCGTGACCGACCCGGTGGATGCGGTGAAAAAGATCAAGGCGCTAAAGGAGAGCGGCAAGAAATCGGCTCTGCTGATCGTCGCCAACGGACAGGGAGACACGCATTTCGTGGCGTTGCCGCTCGATTGAGAGCGGCGGTTCGGGGCTTAGGCCTCCTCGGTCCCTTCCACCGGACCGGAGGCTCTGAGCCTCGGCGTTTCTTGCCAGGGACTGGTTCCACCCGAGGTGAAAAGAACCCTTGGCTTACGGCGCGAAGTCCTCGCGCCGGAAGCCCTGCGCATAAAGCAGCGCGGTAAGATCGGCGTGGTCGATGCGCGCGCCTGCCGCCGCCGCCACCTTGGGTTTGGCCCGGAACGCCACCCCGAGCCCCGCGGCGGCGAGCATGTCGAGGTCATTCGCCCCGTCTCCGACAGCCAGAGTCGCGGCTGCCTCCAGACCCAAAAGGATGCGCAGCTCCTCGACCGCGGCGCGCTTGGCTTCCGCTCCGAGAATCGGCTGAGACACCGCCCCTGTCAGCGCGCCTTCGGCCACCTCGAGCCTGTTGGCGCGCACGACGTCGAAGCCGATCCTCGCGGCGATCGGCTCCGCGAAACAAGTGAACCCGCCCGAAGCGAGCACAGTGAAGGCCCCGTGGCTCCGCATCGTCGCGATCAGCGCGCGTGCGCCTGGCGTCTCGGTGATCCTCTCCGACAGGATCTCGGCGACGCTTTCCATCCGCAGACCCGCGAGCAAAGCCACCCGCTCCTCGAGCGCGCTCTCGAACCGGAGCTCACCGCGCATCGCCCGTTCGGTAATCGCGGAAATTTTTTCGCGCAGCCCTAAAACGGCGGCAAGCTCGTCGATGCATTCCTGCTCGATGATGGTGGAGTCCATATCGGCCACGAGCAAAGCCTTCCGGCGCCCCTCGACCGGTTGGACGACGACGTCTATTCCCAATCCGGCCAGCCCGGCCTCCAGCGCATGCTTGGACGCCGGGCGCGGACCATAAAAAAAGACGTCCGCCGCGACGCCCCGGTCCAGCCACTCGATCGCATCCGCCGCGATCTGCGCATTGGAAAGCGCGCGTTGGAGCACGCCCTCGTCCAAATTGGCATGAGGACCCGCGATAAAAGTCGCGACATTCTCGGACGGCCCTTTTGACATGCTGCGCATTTTGTTGCGAATAGCCTCATGCACAAGCCCGCTGTCCTCATCGCAGGCCCGACCGCTTCCGGCAAGTCCGCAATGGCGCTCGCCCTCGCCGAGCAACTCGGCGGCGCAGTGATCAATGCGGATTCCATGCAGACGTATCGAGATCTGCGCATCATCACCGCACGTCCGACACCGCAGGAAGAAGCGCGGGCCCCGCATTTTCTGTTCGGGACCGTAGACGGGGCCGTCAATTATTCCGTCGGGCGCTGGCTGGACGACCTTGCCGCGACGCTCGCCGGATTACGTCCCGAGCTGACGCCGATCATCGTCGGAGGCACCGGGCTTTATTTCAAAGCGGCGCTGCAGGGCCTCTCCGAAATTCCGGCGGTGCCGCCCGAGGTGCGCGAGGCCGTGCGGGCGCGCGCGGAGGGAAAGGCGCCAGAGACCCTGCACGAGGAGTTGCGCGCTCGCGACCCCATGACCGCCGCCCTCCTCAGACCAACCGATCCGCAGCGCACTCTGCGGGCGCTGGAAATTTTCGAAGCAACCGGCCGCCCGCTCGCGTCCTTTCATGACAAGCGCTCGAAACCCCTGATGGATGCGGCGCAATGCCGTTGCTTTTTCCTCGCGCCGCCGCGCGTGGAGCTCTTCGCGCGAATCGATCGGCGCTTCGATATGATGATGGCCATGGGCGCGCTGGACGAAGTGCGGGCGCTGCATGGGCGCAGGCTCGATCCCGCCTTGCCGGTGATGCGCGCCCATGGCGTCCCGCATCTCATCGCTTATATCGAGGGACGGATCTCGCTCGAGGAGGCGGTCGCCCGCGGCAAGCTCGACACACGCCATTACGCCAAGCGGCAATTCACTTTCGCCCGCCATCAATTGCGCGGCTTCCACTGGCTTGACGGCGCAGACCCGCTCGCCGCGATCCGCGCTTCGGCGCAGCCGCCCGCCTAAAGCAGGGAATGCAAACCCCGCGAGAAGTCCTGCTGAAAACTAGCGTGCGCCATGCGTGAAGAAGAGCTGGAACACGGACAGGCCGACCTCCGCCAGAATGAGAATCACGACGGTCCATTCGAGCCGCACCGCGCGCTCTGCGTCGATCAGCTCGGTGAGGGCGCGGGCGGTTTCCGCAATGACGTCGAGCTTCGCTTTCAAGGTGCGGCCGCGCGCCTCGAGCTCATACTCATCCTCGAGACGCGCATAGAGGCGCTCGAGCTCGGGCCGGTCCCAGAGGACGTCCGGCTTGTCTTCGACCGCGACGCGGCCGGAGACACGATGCTGCACGAGCAAGGTTTGTCCGATGAGCTCCAGCATCGCGCGCCGCCGCCATGGCGGGCGCCCCTTGCTGGCGAGCTCGGCGGCGAAAGGCTCGATCGTGTCGAAGACCGCGTTCACCCGACGCTCGTCGCGCACCAGGGCGACGCTCTTTGCGAGCGCGTCGGCGACGACGAGAAGGCGCGCCGCCGAGAGGTCTTTCGTCGCGAGGGCGCCGCTCGGGGTCACCTTGTCCTCGCCCTCGGAAGAGATTTCCAGCAACAGACTCTCGTCGTCGCGCTGCGCCGCAGGCCCGATGACGCGGGCGTCGATCTTGGCGAGAATCTCGTCCTCTTCGATCGGCGAAAGTCCGAAGAGGACGGCGACGCCGAATTTGTAGAGCACGGCGAAGCCGGCGCCGCCGACGTGAAAGGCCAGCGGCGCCGTCGAGACGAGATCCGAGCGTTCCAGCCCGGAGGTGTCGATGCGGTCGCCGAGCAGCAACGCGCGCGCGCGCACGCGTCCCGCGACCGGAACGACCGGCGCGACCTCGATGGTGTTTTCGCTTTGTGTCATGGCCATGCTTTGTAGCCCGGCGAACGGCCGCTTGCATCCATAAAGCAAAGGCGCTAGCAAGCGCGCATAGCATCAGGGAAGGCGCATGACCTACGTCGTCACGGAAAACTGCATCAAGTGCAAGTATATGGATTGCGTGGAAGTTTGTCCGGTGGACTGCTTCTACGAGGGCGAGAATATGCTTGTCATCCACCCTGACGAGTGCATCGACTGCGGCGTCTGCGAGCCCGAATGCCCGGCCAACGCCATCAAGCCGGACACCGAGCCGGGTCTCGAGCAATGGCTCCAGCTCAATTCGGAAATGGCCCAGAATTGGCCGAACATCACGATCAAGCGCGAGCCGCCGGCGGACGCCGCCGAATGGGACGGCAAGCCCGGCAAATATGAGGCGCATTTCTCGCAGGAGCCCGGCCAGGGCGACTGAGCCTGGCCCGCGGGTCGGGCCGGGCGCGCGACCGCCGGTCGCGTCATCAGGCAATTTATGGAAGTTTTAGGGGCGCCCGGGCCGAAGCCATAACCAATTGGCCGGGCGCGCCGATGGAAACCTTTGATTTTTGCAATGCGGCGTGTTAGAAGAAAAATTAACGAAGAAATCGCCGTGAGCGCCTGAAATCCAACCCCTTATTTGGTGAGACATAACAGCGGTTTGATGCTTTCGCCGCCACAACGGCTGGATGCGCCCTGCGCGAATTCGTTCGACGCGCACGAACTGATCGCCAAGCTGCCGCGAGGGAGCCAGAGGCCATCGGATCGGCGTCTCATGTCCCGTCTCCACAGCGGGACAAACAGGAGTACCCGCGTATGCCGTCGAGCAAGACTGGACGCCCGCAGCCGTATGAGCCGCTCGCCGTTTCCACGGCCGAGCCGCGGCGCGCCGAAAGCGCGCCGGCCACAGCCGTGACTCCCGCCGTCGCCCCGCCGAAATCCGCCGCAAAATCCGCCGCCCGCGCCTCCGCCGCCGTCATGCGCAGCCGCGAGACCAGAACCGGTGCGGAAAACGCGCCCGCGCGCGCGCCCACGCCCCCTTCAAAAACCGGGAGGACCGTCCGCAGAGCCGATCCGACTGACCAGACTGCAAGCCCCGCCGTCGCGCAAAAAACAGCCTCCGCCGCCGGGAAACCAGCGGGCCAAGAAGCAGAACAATCCCCGCCTCCCGCCCCCGCGGCGCCCGAGCGGCCGACGGTTCCCGACACTCTAGCTGCGAGCGAACTGACCAAAGTGGCAAAAAAAGCAACCGAGAAAGCGGCCTTCGCCGCAAGCATCGCCCAGCCGGCCGACGTCAAGACGGTCGTGAAAGCCGCGCCCGCCGCCAAGCCGAAGAGCGCCAGCTCCAAGCTCGGCTTCAAATTGAACGAGTTCATCGTTTATCCGGCGCATGGCGTGGGGCAAATCGTCGGGATAGAAGTGCAGGAGGTGGCTGGTTTCAGCCTGGAGCTGTTCGTCGTCAGCTTCATCAAGGACAAAATGACCCTCAAAGTGCCGACCAGCAAAGTCGCGAGCGTCGGCATGCGCAAGCTGGCCGAGGCCGAGGTCGTCGACAAGGCTTTGGCCGTGCTCAGCGGGCGCGCCCGGGTCAAGCGCACCATGTGGTCGCGCCGCGCGCAGGAGTATGAGGCCAAGATCAATTCCGGCGATCTTCTGACCATCGCCGAAGTGGTCCGCGATCTCTACCGATCCGATGCGCAGCCGGAGCAGTCCTATTCCGAGCGCCAACTCTACGAGGCCGCGCTCGACCGAATGGCCCGCGAGGTTGCGGCGGTGCGCAAGCTGCTCGACGCCGAATCGCTGAAGCTGATCGAATCCTTCTTGCAGAAGAGCCCGAAGCGCGGCGGAAAGGCCGAGCCGGAGGCCGATCTTCTGGAGGAGGAAGAGGCCGACATAGAAGATCGCGCCGCCTGAGAGCGGTCGGTCGCAAAAGTCACCCCGCCGCAAAACGGCGGGGTTTTTTTAGGCGCGATGCGTTGATCATTCGCCGGGGGCGCTTTCCGCGGGAAAGACCTCGTCCTGCATCCGATTGAGCGCACGGCGCAGCTTCGTCAGCGCCCGGCTTTCGATCTGCCGCACGCGCTCTTTCGAAATCCCCAGCAGGTCGCCGAGCGATTCCAGCGTCACCACCCGTTCGGTCAGCCGGCGCTCCCGGACGATGCGCAGCTCGCGCTCGTTCAGCACCACCAGCGCGTCCCGAAGCCAGCGGGCCCGGCGGTCCGAGTCGAGCGTGTCTTCCACCACCTCGTCCGGCAGCGGGCTGTCATCGACGAGGAAATCCATCCGCTCCGAGGAGCCGGGGGCGTCGTCGTCGAGCATTTGCCCATTGAGCGAGACGTCGGCGCTCGAGAGACGCGAGTTCATCAGCTCGACATCCGCCCTCGTGACGCCAACCGCATTGGCGATCGCCTGAAGCGCGTCGCCGGTAGCGGCGCCGGAAGAGTCGCGGCTCAAACGAGCGCGAAGCCGGCGCAGATTGAAGAACAAAGCTTTTTGCGCGGAACTCGTTCCGCCGCGAACAATCGACCAATTTCTCAAAACATAGTCCTGGATCGACGCCCTGATCCACCAGGTCGCATAGGTCGAGAAGCGCACGTCGCGCTCCGGCTCGAAACGGGTCGCCGCCTCCAGAAGGCCGACATGCCCTTCCTGCACCAGATCGGCCACCGACAACCCGTAGTGGCGGAAGCGCGCCGCAAGCGCGATCACGAGCCGCATATGCGCGGCGGTCAATTTATGCAGCGCAGCCCGGTCGCCATGCTCCTTCCAGGCGATCGCAAGCGCTTTTTCTTCTTCGCGCTCCAGGAAGGGAGCATCTCTCGCTGCCTTGACGAGCTCCCGGCCAACTCCAGCCAAATAAGCCATGACCCGCACTCCCGCGCCCGAGGGCGCGTTCTTGAAAGACTTCCAAAATCTAAACCGCCTCAGCTCGCAAAGGTTCCAACCACGGCAAAGAAAACGCCAGAGGCGCCCGCACGACGGCGCGCGAGCCGCCGCGCCTTTTCTGGCGTGAGGCAGCGCATTCCGCCGCAGGCGAACGCTCAACGGGTCGTCGGGGAAAGCGTTCCTTATTCGTTGACGATCTTGTATTTTTCGCCGGGCGTGATCGCCGCGCCCTCGTCGAGGCCGTTCAGCAGCAGGAAATATTCCAGCGGGCGATTGGGTGTGACCATGCGCGCCGCCATGCTGGCGACGGTGTCGCCGGGCGCGGCCGTCGCGAGGGCGATTCTGAGCCCATGAACTTCGCGCGCTTCCTCCGGCGCGATGCGGCGGAAGGTGAGGATCGATTCCATGAAGCGCCGCTCGGCTTCTTCGCTGAGCGACTTCACTGCGAAGATCATGCGATAGACGTCGTCGCCGAGACGGATGACCGCGAGCTTGAAATTCCACTCGCCCGCCCGGGCGACCGCCGTGACCGCCGGCAGCCCGTTCACATCGACGCGCTTGATCGACGAAGCGAGCAGGCCGTCCACCCAGCCCGACTGCACATAGGCTTCGAGCGTCTGCTGCGGCGGCGTGCGCACGCTGTCGAGCCGCAGCGCCTCATTGTCGCCTTCGCGCACGCCGAACACCGCTTCGTTGGAGTTCTCCAGCAAAAACCCCTCGGGCGCGGTGAAGGTGAAGCGCAACCTCGGATGCGTGAATCTGGTCCCGCGCACGAAACCTTCCGCCGGATCGTCGCCGAAAGCGACGCCGGAAATCGCCTGGAGGAACGGCTCGCGGTCGCGCGTCCCGACGCCGGGGGCGCCGATCTGCCGCGCCGCGGCGACCGCCCGCGCGATACGGTCCGGCGTCGAGGGATGGGTGGAGAGAATGTCGAAATCGAGCGCCGATTTCTTCTTGCCGTAGAGCGCGGCGCGCAGTTCCGAGGATTTGGCCAGCGCGGTGAGAAAGCGCGAGGCGCCGTAAGGATCGTAGCCGGCGCGCGCGATCACCCGCACGCCGACTCCGTCCGCCTCCAGTTCTTGCTGGCGGGAGAAGCTCGCGACCGACAGTTTCTGGGTGGAGCGGATCTCCTCGCCTTTCTGCCGGTTCTGGATCACCGAGGCGGCCTGCGAGATGACCGCCGCCTCTTTCTCGCGCTCGGCGCGCAGCGCGCTGTGGCGCGCGGTGACATGGGCGATCTCATGGGCCATCACTGCGGCGACTTCCGAACCGTCGCCCGCGAGCGCAAGAAGGCCACGCGTCACGTAGAGATTGCCGGTCGCGAGCGCAAAGGCGTTCACCACCGGCGTGTTGAGAATGGTGACGCGATAGGCGCTCTGGCCGGGCGAATCGCTCGCCGTGGCGAGCTTCGCCAGCACGCCGTTGAGATAACGCTCGGCCGCGGGAGCGGAATATTCGCCGCCAAATTGCGCGACCAGTTCCTTGTGCTGCACCGAGGCGCGCGAATCGGGCCGCCCGCCCTGCGCCGGCTTGATCGGCGGCGCCGGCGCGAAAAGCTGCCCCTGTTGCTCGAGCTGGGCGCAGGCGGCGAGACCGCAGGCGAGAACGGCGCAGGCCAGTCTGCGGAGCCGGTCTCGCATTCTCGCGCGCCGGATCGCCGCCCCCGCTTCGCCGGAAGACGCGCTAGCGGGCGGGCGATTCGTCGAGGCGTTCGAGCTGCGCCGGCGAAACGATGTCCATGCGCGGTCCGGAATAGGTGTCAATCAGTCCCCTCACCCGCACGCGCCGCCCCGCCAATGCGCGCGGAGAGACGCCAGTCTTCTCGAACATAACCAGATTGCGCTTGCGAATCACAGCCGTGAAATCCCGGCCGCGTCTTCGGCCAAAGTTGAGATAGAGGACGCCGCCGGCGTCGCCGATCGAAAAAACAGCGCCTTCGACGAGAATCATACCCTTGCGGGTCTGCAGTACTTCGTAATCAAGGTTAACATCGGGCGAAATCTTGACGATCGCGTAAGCTGGGTCGGCCCATAGGCCAAGGCCCGCGGCGCGCCCCTCGGCCTCTGCCGCAAGATAGGCGGCGGCGCAGCCCACCGCCTGCGGGTCAGGGCGAAAACGGGCGTGACCCTCGGAGAGCAACAAGGCGCCGAGCGACAGAAGCGGCCCCTCCCCGAGGCCGAGGAAGACGGCCGCCGGCGCGCGCCGCCACCGATCCGGCGCTGGAGACAGCGGGCGAACAAACACGTCTGCGCCCGTCGCCAATTCTGCGACGCGGCCCACCGCCGCGCGACGCGGCCCAGGGGCGTCGGGAAATTCGAGCCCGGCGAGAACAGCCCGCCGCCCGTCGTCGAGCAAAAGTTCGAAATCGTCGTCGACGAGCGCAATGGTCGCAGGCGTCGCCTCCTCCAGCGAGCAAGGCCCCGTCTCCGGCGCGGGCGAAGGCCCGGCGCTCGCCGGGGCCAGCGCCAGAAAACACACGAAGCCGCAAAGAGAGAATCGCATTGATTTGAGATAGCGCGGCGCGGGGTCGATGCGCTATGGTCATCGTCGTTCCGGCTTCGCCCAAATTTGGCCGAACCCCCGGCTAGACTTGTCCGCTATCCCTCCTCCTTTTGAAGCTCAGCTCGATCATGTCCGGTCGCTTCGTCGTCGCAGCGTTCTTCGCCCTGGCCGCCAGCGGCGCCGGCGCCCAGATCTACAATGAGCCGCCGCTCGACATCCCCGAGGATGCGGCGCCGGCCCCTGCCCCGCCGCCGCGCGACGCGGCGCTCAGCCTGCGGCTGGATCGGCTCGAGCGTGAAATGCGCCAGATGACCGGCAAGGTCGAGGAGCTCGAGCACCAGCTGCAGACGCTGGAGGAGCAGGCCCGCACCCGGCCGGCCGACAAGACCGGAGCGACGCCCCTCCCGGTCGCGCCTGCGCCCGGAGGCGCGCCGGCGGGCGGCGCTCGCCGCGGCGACGCTTTCGACCCGGCCGCCGACCCCGGCGCAGTCGGCGCCCCCCGCCCGCTGGGAGCGACGCCTTCCGCGTCGACCTTGCCGCGCGCTCCCGCGCGGACCACCGCGCCGGCGCCGCAAGAGCCGGGCGCGCCGCTCGACATCACCCACGGCCGACTGGCCCAGGACGCCGCGCCGGGCGCGCCGCCCGGCCCGGCGCCGGAAGCCGCGCCCGGGCAGCCGTCGACGCGTTCCGACTATGAGCAGGCGGTCGCGGAACTGCGCTCCGGCCAATATGAGACGGCTGAAAAAGCCTTCGCCGCCCTTCTGAGCCGCAATCCGAAGAGCAAATATGCGCCAGCGGCCACCTTCAATCTCGGCGAGAGCTTCTATCTGCGCGGCCGCTACCGCGAGGCGGCCGAGCGCTATCTCGAGGTTTCGACCAAATATGGCCAATCCGGCCAGGCGCCGGACGCCATGCTGCGACTGGGGCAATCGCTTTATGCGCTCGGCGCCAAGGAGCAGGCCTGCGCGTCCTTCTCGGAGATCGCCGCGAAATATCCGAACGCCTCGGCGCGCGTGAAAGAAACGGCCGAACGGGAGCGCAAAAAACTGCAATGTTGACCGGCGGCGCGCTCGACGCCGACGCCCTGCTCGCGCCGCTCTCGCAAGACGCCGCCCTGCTGCTGGCGGTGTCCGGAGGGCCGGATTCCGTCGCGCTGATGCTGCTCGCAGCGCGCTGGTCTTTGAGAGCGGAGCGCGAGATCGCCGTCGCCACCGTCGATCACGGCCTGCGCGCGGCTTCCCGCCAAGAGGCGGAAGAGGTCGGCCTTTGGGCGCGGGCGCTGGGTTTTTCACACCATCTGCTACAGTGGGAAGGCGAAAAGCCCGCGACCCGCCTGCAGGAGCGCGCCCGCGCCGCCCGCTATGCGCTGCTGGCCGACTGCGCCAGAAAGGTTTCGAAGGACTGCGCGATCGTCACCGCCCATCATGCCGACGATCAGACGGAAACGATCCTGTTTCGACTGACCCGGGGCTCGGGGATCGCCGGATTGCGGGGGATGGCGCCCGTCTCGGTCCGCGACGGCGCACGGCTGCTGCGGCCGCTGCTCGGCGTCGAAAAACGCGCTTTGGAAGCCGTCTGCGTCGAGGCCGCACATCCTTTTTTCCGCGACCCCACCAACGCCGACGAAAGCTTCGCGCGGGCGCGGCTGCGGGCGCTGTCGGCGACGCTCTCGGCGCAGGGCCTCACGACGGCGAGCCTCCTGCGTCTGGGCCGGCGGGCGGCGAGGGCCGATGAAGCGCTCGCCTGGGCGGCCGGCCAGGCGACCGCGAAAGCGATCCTCTCTCGCGACGCCGAGGAGACGCGGCTCGACGCTGCGGCGCTGCGCGATCTTCCGGCTGACATATTCCAACGCATCCTCGAGCAGGAGATCCGGCGGCTCTGCGGGGAGACGGCGCTGCGGCTCGACCGGCTGGAGCGCGCGGCCGATGCTGTTCTTGCTGGACTTTCGTCGGGCGGGCGCCTCAAAATGACGCTCTGCGGGGTTCTACTGGCGCTCGACCCGGTGCGGCTCGTCCTTCGCCCGGCGCCGCCGCGCCGCCTGACGCGACGCGAGACGGACGCAATTCCTCCCAAGGCCGTGAATTAAGAGGCCTTATTCGGGGCGGCCGAAAACAGGGTTCGGGTCTATGGCGCGGTGGAACGACTTGGCAAGCGCCTTGGGCGAGCCTAGATTATGCAGAATTGGAACGTTCACGGGGTGGTCCCGGCGGAGCGTCTCCTCTACAGGCTGGACATGAACGCACACTTCAGGAACATCGCCCTCTGGGCAATCATCGGCCTGCTGGTCGTGGCGCTCGTCATGCT
>JAWOLK010000037.1:0-8971 GCA_033853615.1 Beijerinckiaceae bacterium
TGGCGCCGTCATAGCCCAGGAAATCCGGCGCGTGCAGCATGTAAATATGCAGCGTGTGCGACTCGATCCATTCGCCGCAATAGAGCAGCCGGCGCAAGTCGCGCAGCGGACCGTCGACCGTGACGCCGAGCGCATTTTCGAGCGCATGCACGCCGCTCATCTGATAGGCGACCGGGCAAATGCCGCAGATGCGCGCGACGATGTCCGGCGTTTCATTGTACATGCGCCCGCGCAAGAATCCTTCGAAGAAGCGCGGCGGCTCGAAAATGTTAAGCTCCGCGCTCTGCACCGCGCCGTCGCGAATGACCACTTTCAGCGCGCCCTCGCCCTCGACGCGCGCGAGATAGTCAACCTTGATCGTCTTGCGCGCCATGACGTTCGCTCTCTTTGCGGAACTCTTCCGCATTTGCGTTGAAGGTGCGATAGACGCGCTCCAGCGCCGGCTCGTCGAAGCCGAGCTTCTTGAACCAGCCGGAGAGCGACGGCGCGTTCGGCGTTTCCTTTGGGCCGAAACAGCCATAGCAGCCGCGGTCATAGGAGGGGCACAGCGCGCCGCATCCCGCATGGGTGACCGGCCCCATGCAGGCGGTTCCATGCGCCACCATCACGCAGACATTGCCTTTCAACTTGCATTCGACGCAAACGCTATGCGCCGGCGTCACCGGCTTGCGTCCGGCGAGAAAGGCGGACATCACCTCGATGAGCTGATGCTTGTCGATCGGACAGCCGCGCAGTTCGAAATCCACCGGCACATGTTCCGACATGGCGGTCGAGGTGGCGAGCGTCGAAATATATTCCGGATGCGCATAAACGACGCGCGTAAACTCCTTCACATCGGCGAAATTGCGCAGCGCCTGAATGCCGCCCGCCGTGGCGCAGGCGCCGATGGCGACCACCTTGGTGGAACGCGCGCGAATCTCGCGAATGCGCTCGGCGTCATGCGCGGTCGTGATCGACCCCTCGACCAGCGAAAGATCATAATGGCCGCGCACCGAGGCGCGCGTCGCCTCGGGAAAATAGGCGATGTCGATTGCCCCGGCGACAGCGAGCAATTCGTCCTCGCAATCGAGCAGCGTGAGCTGGCATCCGTCGCAGGAGGCGAATTTCCACACGCCGAGGCGCGGCTTGCGTCCCATCTCACAATTCCTTCAGCGCGAGAAGCGCGCGCAGCCGGTCATGGGTGAAGACCGGCCCGTCGCGGCAGATGAACACCGGCCCGAATTGGCAATGACCGCATTGGCCGATGGCGCATTTCATATTGCGCTCCATCGACAGATAGATGCGCGCCTCCGGCACGCCCTTGTCGCCGAGCGCCTTGGCGACGAAGCGCATCATGATCTCGGGCCCGCAAACGAGCGCCAGCGTGCGTGCGGGATCGATGGCGATGCGCTCGATCAGTGTGGTGACGACGCCGACATTGCCGCGCCAGTCCGAAAGCGCGTGGTCGACGGTGGCTTCCACCTCGAAATCGAAGCGCCCGCGCCATTCCTCGAGCTCATGGCGGTAGAGAATGTCGCCTGGGCTGCGCGTTCCATAGAGCAGCGTCACCCGGCCGTAGCGCCCCCGCTCGGCGAGGAGCCGATAGATCGCCGGCCGCAAGGGCGCGAGGCCGAGACCGCCGGCGACAAGAATCACATCCTGCCCCGCCGCCTCGGCCATTGGCCAGCCGACGCCGAAGGGGCCGCGCACGCCGACGCGCGCGCCGACGTCGAGCTGCGTCAACGCCGTCGAGACCGCGCCGACGGCGCGGATCGTGTGGATGAGCCGCCCGCTCTCAGGATCGCCGCTGACGCTGATCGCCGCCTCGCCGACGCCGAAGGCGGTGAGCATATTGAACTGCCCCGGCGCATAAGGCGCCGCGTCGCCCATGTCGATTTCCAGCGTCCAGGCGTCCGGCGCGTCATGCCGGCGTTTGCGCACGCGGCCGACGCGCGGGACCCAAGGGTCCGCTGCGGAAAGGGCGAGCGTCTCAGACATGTGCGCCATACACGTCGAGCACCTGCAGCCGCGTCGCATGCAGCCGGTCGATCATCACCGTCATGAAGCGCTTCATGATCTCATAGCCGAGATCGTGATCCGCCTCGCATTTGTCGCGCAGACACGTCGCGTCCATGGAGATGGCGCGCACCGGCTCCAGCGCCTTCGCGTCATAAGTCCAGCGGTAGGGCGGCACCAGCCAGGAAATGCCGAAGACCTCGCCGTCGCGCAGGGTTTGAAAGGTCAGCGCGCCGCGGCCAGGCGCCGCGATCTGCAAAGCCACGCGCCCCTGACGCACAAGGTAGAATTGATCGGCCGCGTCGCCCTCACGAAAAATATATTGCCCGGCGTCGAAGCGCACATTCTTGGCGCAGCCACAGGCGAGCTTGCAGAAACTCGGATCGAGGCCGGCGAAGAACGGCTGCTCCGACAAAATGCGTTCGAGCGTTTCCATGCGCGGCCCTCACATTTGCTTGCTGTCGTAAATGGCCCAGCTTTCCTCGGTGATGTCGATGCCGACAGGGCACCAGACGATGCAGCGGCCGCAGCCGACGCAACCCGTGGTCCCGAATTGATCGTGCCAGGTGGAGAGCTTGTGCGTCATCCATTGTCGATAACGCGCCATTGTGCTCGGCCGCACGCT
This sequence comes from Beijerinckiaceae bacterium, assembly GCA_033853615.1. Classification (GTDB taxonomy): domain Bacteria; phylum Pseudomonadota; class Alphaproteobacteria; order Rhizobiales; family Beijerinckiaceae; genus Methylosinus. The sequence goes on from JAWOLK010000037.1 coordinate 2,621, forward strand.
GCCGCCGTGGATGTATGAAAAATCCATGGTGAAGCAGGAGTCCCAGCGGCGTGACCGGCTCGTTTCGAAGCCGGCGAGATCGCTGGTCTCCTCGACACTGGTGCAAAAACACGTCGGACAGACGAGCGTGCAATTGGTGCAGGAGAGGCAGCGCTGCGCCACATCGTTCCAGCGCGGATGGATGAGATTGTCCTTCAGCAAGGCGGCCACGTCGGTCGGCGGCATGGTGCGGCCCATATTGGCGGCCGTATTGGCGATGATCTCTCTTGCCCGCTCAATCTCCGCAGGTGTCGCGGCGCGGGTCAGCAACCGTTCGAGCATTTCGCGCCCGACGTCCGATCCCGCCTCTATCAGAAAGCAATGCTCCTCGCCGAGCAGTTCCGTCAAAACGAGATCATGGCCGCCGCGGACCTCCGGCCCCGTCCCCATGGACACGCAGAAACAGGCGCCGCCCGCCTCGGCGCAGTTGAGCGCAACGAGAAATGCGTCGTCCCGCCGCGCCGCATAATGCGGGTCGACATAGGCGCCCTGCATCAGCACGCGATCCTGAATCGCGATGGCGGAAAGTTCGCAGGCGCGCACGCCGATGAAGGCGAAGCGTTCGTTCGGCGGCGTCTCCGCCGTCACCTCGACCTCATCGCCCTTCCGCTCCGCCCGCCACAGGCGCAGCTTCGGCGGATAAAGGAACCGCTTCCAGGATTGCGGCCCGGCGGCGTAGCCAAACAGCGCGTCGTCATCGCGGCGGCGCAATTCATAGCGGCCGGGCTCTTGATGGTCGGTCATGCCGCGCGGCAAATCGGCGACGCTGTCGATGTCGTCATAGACGATGGCGCCGCCGGCGACAGTCGGGCCGACGACGCGCCGCCCGTCCGCCTTCAGCAGCCGCAGCAGCGCTTCTAATCCATCGACGGTGATGATCCGGGCCGCTGAGCTCATTCTGCGCTTCTCCGCCAAGACAGAAAACCCGCCGGGTTGCTGCGCCTTCTAGGCTCCCATTATGACGCTTGTGTCAACGTGCTTGATTTCATGCGCAGTTAAGTCACCCAGGTCTCATACCAGCATCGCGGCCGGCTGCTCGATCAGCCGCTTGAATTCAGCCAGCAGCGTCGCCCCGAGCGCGCCGTCGACCGCCCGGTGATCGCAGGACAGGCGCAGGCTCATCATCGTCGCCACCGCCGGCGCGTCATTCTTCACGATAACGCGCTTTTCGCCCATTCCGACCGCAAGGATGGTGGATTGCGGCGGGTTGATGATCGCCGAAAAGCGCCGCACCCCATACATGCCGAGATTCGAGACGGCGCTAACCCCGCCCTCATATTCCTCCGGCTTCAACTTCCGTTCCTTGCCGCGCGCGGCGAGTTCGCGGATCTCGTCGGAAATCCGGCGCAGCGATTTCGCTTCCGCGCCGCGGATGATCGGCGTCACCAGCCCGCCGGGAATAGAGACGGCGACGCCGATGTCCGAGGATTTATGCCGCCGCATCGCCTCCGGCGTGAAGGTCACATTGGCGTCCGGCACGCGCTGCAGCGCGACCGCCAGCGCCTTCACGATGAAATCATTGACCGAGATTTTGTAAGCCGGCGCGCCGTCCGGGCCATTCGGGGCGGCGGCGTTGATCTCCTCGCGCATCCGCAGCAGCGCGTCGATCTCGCAATCGACGTCGAGATAGAAATGCGGGATCGTCTGCACGGCCTCGGTGAGGCGCCGCGCGATGGCCTTCCGCATCGAATCATGCGGGATTTCCTCATAGGCTCCCGCCGGCGGCGCCATGGGAGGCGGCGCCTGTTTCGGCGCTGGCGCAGGCGCCTCCGCCTTCTTGGCCTCGGCTTTCTCGGCCTCCGCCCCCTTCGGCGCCGGTCCGGCGGCGAGCGCCGCCTTTACGTCGCGCTCGATGATCCGCCCATGCGGGCCGGAGCCCTTCAGGGGCGCAAGGTCCAGCCCCGCCTGCTTCGCGAGTCGGCGCGCCAGCGGCGAGGAGAAGATGCGCGTCTGTCCGTCGACGGCTGAGAGCGCCATGTGTTACGACCTGTAAAGAACGGCCTTCGCCGCCGCGACGACTTCGGCGACGCTCGGCAGCGCGAGCTTTTCGAGATTGGCGGCATAAGGCATCGGCACATCCTTGCCGGTGACGCGCAGCACCGGGGCGTCGAGATAATCGAAAGCCTCTTCCTGCACGCGAGCGGCAATGTCGGCGGTGACTCCGTTCTGCGGCCAGCCTTCTTCGATGGCGACACAGCGGCCCGTCTTCTTCACCGATTCGATCAGCGTCGGCACGTCCATCGGGCGGAGCGTGCGCAGGTCGACCACCTCCGCTTCGATCCCTTCCTTGGCGAGCTCCTCGGCCGCCGCGAGCGCGTAGGTCATGCCGATGGAGAAGGAAACGAGCGTCACATGCTTCCCCTCGCGGGCAATGCGCGCCTTGCCGATCGGAATGAGGAAATCCTCCAGCGCCGGAACTTCGGATTGCTTGCCGTAGAGAATTTCATTCTCCAGGAAAACGACCGGATTGTTGTCGCGGATTGCGCTCTTCAGCAGGCCCTTGGCGTCTGCGGCGTTCGACGGCGCAATGACCTTCAGCCCCGGGACCTGAGAATACCAGGCGGAATAATCCTGGCTGTGCTGCGCCGCGACGCGCGCCGCCGCCCCATTGGGGCCGCGAAAGACGATCGGGCAATTGATCTGTCCGCCGGACATATAGAGCGTCTTCGCCGCGGAATTCACAATGTGGTCGATGGCCTGCATCGAGAAATTGAAGGTCATGAATTCGACGATCGGCCGAAGTCCTGCGAAAGCCGCGCCGACGCCGACGCCGGCAAAGCCATATTCGGTGATCGGCGTGTCGACGACGCGGCGCGGGCCGAATTCCTGCAACAGCCCCTGCGTGACCTTATAGGCGCCCTGATATTCGCCGACCTCCTCGCCTATGATGAAGACGGCGGGGTCGCGGCGCATCTCCTCGGCCATGGCGTCGCGCAGCGCCTCGCGCATGGTCATGGCGACCATGGTGGTTCCGGCAGGAATCTCCGGCTGCGGACTCTCCTTGGCGACGACCTCGGCTTTGGGAGGCGGCGCGGCGGCCTGAGCCGCGGCCTGCGTTTCCGTCGGCGACGCCTCGCCGGGCTCCTGCTGCGGCGCCTTTTGACCCGGCGCCTTCAAAGGCGCTGGCGGCTCGGCGACCGATTCCCCCTCCTCCGCAATCACGGCGATCGGCGTATTGACCGCGACATTCTCGGTCCCGCCCGGCACGAGAATTCGGGCGAGCACGCCCTCGTCGACCGCCTCGACCTCCATCGTCGCCTTGTCTGTCTCGATCTCGGCGATCACATCGCCGGCCTTCACCGCATCGCCTTCGGCCTTCAGCCATTTGGCGATCTTGCCTTGCTCCATCGTCGGCGAGAGGGCGGGCATGAGGACATTGACGCTCATCTGATCATTTCCCTCACGCCAGCACGTCGGTCCACAGCTCGCTCGGATCGGGCTCCTTGTCGGAGGTCGCGAAATCCGCAGCCTCCGCAACTGTTTTGCGCACGGATGCGTCGATCTTCTTCAATTCGTCCTCGCTGACGCCGCTCGCGAGCAGCCGCACGCGCACCTGCTCGATCGGGTCGTGCTCTTCACGCATCCGCTGCACTTCCTCTTTCGAGCGATATTTCGCCGGGTCCGACATCGAGTGGCCGCGATAGCGATAGGTGAGCATTTCCAGGAGATAGGGACCATTGCCCTTGCGGCACCAATCGATGGCCTCCGCGGCGGCGGCGCGCACCGCGCGCACATCCATGCCGTCGACCTGCTTGCCGGGAATATTGAAAGCGAGGCCGCGCTTGGAGAAATTCGTCTGCGCCGAGGAGCGCGTCACCGAAGTGCCCATCGCATAGCGGTTGTTCTCGACGATAAAGACAACAGGCAGGCGCCATAGCTCCGCCATGTTGAAGCTCTCATAGACCTGCCCTTGATTGGCTGCGCCGTCACCGAAGAAGGTCAAGGAGACGCGGTCCTCGCCGCGATAGCGGTTGGCGAGGGCGATGCCGGCCCCGATCGGCGCCGGCGCGCCGACAATGCCGTGGCCGCCATAAAAATTCTTTTCCCGCGAGAACATATGCATGGAGCCGCCCTTGCCTTTGGAGAAGCCGTGGCGGCGGCCGGCGAGCTCCGCCATCACGCCCTTCGCCTCCATCCCGCAGGCGAGCATGTGACCATGGTCGCGGTAGCTGGTGACGAATTGGTCGTCGCCGCGCGCGGCCATTTTGACGCCGACGACGACGGCCTCCTGGCCGATGTAGAGATGGCAGAAGCCGGCGATGACGCCCATGCCGTACATCTGCCCGGCTTTCTCCTCGAAGCGCCGGATCAGCAGCATCTCCCGATACGCGAAGAGGTCTTCCTCACGCGAGAAGGGCGGCGGCGATTCGGCTGATGTTGCTGCTGTATCGGAGTTTTCCGCCATTTGGGCTCATCCTCTCGCTTCAGCTTACGATATCGCAAGAGAAGCTGGAAAACGAGGGGTTCGACTGTCCCATCTAGCGCGCAGGACAGGAAGGGCGCGGCGGGATCTCACTTGGAGTCGAGTTCTGATTGTAGCTCCTCGGCGAAAGCGATGATTCGCCGCGCGTTTGCCCCGAAATCATGGCGCCCGTGCCGCGACGCGGCGCGCAGGTCGATGCGAGTCTGGCCGGGAAGCGGCCGCAGCCGGACGGTGACGTCCTCGTCGAGGCCCATCACGAGGGATTTCGCCAGAAAATCGAGATGCGCGTCGGCGCTGCGGCCCCCGGCCGGCCGCACGTCGACGACGCGCCAACCCCGCCCGCTCGCGGTTTTGGCGACCAGCGCCAGAGCCTCTTCCATGTCGAGATCGACGACAATCGGCTCGACATCCGGATAGGCGGCGCGTTGAAGTTCGCGCGCCTTCTGCGGCGCAGTCACCGGAACATAGCCGCCCCGCGCCGCGAGAGCCTTGTGCGAGAGCGAGAAATTGGGCGGGTCGGAGAGATCGGTCGTCACATCGGCGAGGACCGGAAGACGCACCGCCTCGAAGGCGAGATAGGCGGGATAAGCCAGCGTGAGGGCGCAGATGGCGAAAGCCGTCGCCGCGGCGCCGGCCCCGCGCCGGCCCGTGCGCCAGATGATGACGCAGGCCGTCGCGAACAACAAAAGGGAGATCAGCGCCAGGGCGACAGCGGCGCCGACGACCGAAAGCGCGGCCGGCCCGTCGAGGAAGCGCAAACGCGCCAGGCCTACCGCCAGCAGCGCCACGGTGGCGGCGAAAATCGCGACCCGGCGGCTCCAGACGGCCGCGCTGGACATGGGTTCCTCGAAAAACTGACGGCGCATGAGATTGGCTGGCCCTGACGCCCGGCGCTTCGCGGGCGCATCGAGAATAGCACCCCAAGGATCGCCAGAAAACGACCAGCCGATTCCGGCAACCTTGCGCCCGCGAAAGGCGAAAATTTAGCGATGCGTTAACCCGATTGTTTCAATTTATCAAAATTCGTCTGAAATGCCCCCGTCCCAGTTCAAGCGTTAAGAGCGTCCCGATGGCCGAATCTTTTGCAACCGAGTTTTCCCGGCCGGTCAGCGACAACAAGCCGCGCGACCTTCTCTCCCAGCTGTACCGAGAAATCGGCATCTCCGCCGTGGCTGCGGCGCTGGACGTGCTGACCGCGCCCCAAGCCCCGGCTCCCGAACGGGCCGAGCCGCAGCGCCTTCCGCCGCTTCTGAGAAGCGATGATCTCGCCGCCTGACACCGGCGTAAAAAAAGCCCCTCCGCGGGGCTTTTTTATTGTCTGCTTCGCGAGGCTCAGCCCCAAAGTCGCGCGCAAGCGCGGTGTTCCGCACTTGCGCGTCTCCCGCCGCGTTGTTTCCACGGCGGCTCGCCTCGTTACTCGATGATGCTGGCGACGACGCCGGCGCCGACGGTGCGGCCGCCCTCACGGATGGCGAAGCGCAGCTTCTCCTCCATCGCGATCGGAACGATCAGCGCCACTTCCATCGTCACATTGTCGCCCGGCATCACCATTTCGACGCCCTCGGGGAGCGTCACGATCCCGGTCACGTCCGTCGTGCGGAAGTAGAACTGCGGACGATAGTTGGTGAAGAACGGCGTATGACGGCCGCCCTCTTCCTTCGTCAGAATATACGCCTCCGCCTTGAACTTCGTGTGCGGCTTCACCGAACCCGGCTTGCACAGCACCTGGCCGCGCTCGACGTCCTCGCGCTTCGTGCCGCGCAGCAGGCAGCCGACGTTGTCGCCCGCCTCGCCCTGATCGAGCAGCTTGCGGAACATTTCGACGCCGGTCACCGTCGACTTCGTCGTCGGGCGAATGCCGACGATCTCGACTTCCTCGCCGACCTTGA
>JAWOLK010000038.1:0-11805 GCA_033853615.1 Beijerinckiaceae bacterium
CCGTCTCTGAAACGCCGACTTCGCTGCTCAGCCTGCGGCTCCCACCCCGATGATTTGCGGCCAGACCGGTCGCAATACAGGGCGAGCGGGATGGGGTTGTGCCGTAGGCTGATGGCGCAAACCCCCACCTTATCCGTGCAGGTCCGACGACACCTTTTCCGTAGATTTTCCGTATGAGCCGAGAAACTCAAACGGCGCGGAGTCTAAGTTGCTGATTTTATTGGCGCGCCCAAGGGGAATCGAACCCCTGTTTTCGCCGTGAAAGGGCGACGTCCTAGGCCTCTAGACGATGGGCGCGGCGCTGGGGCGCGGAGCGCCGATCAGCGAGAGCTTCTATAGAGGCCCGCGCAGCCAAAGACAAGCGCAGAGTTTCAATCCGTCGCGGATTGCGCCTTGCGCCCGAAATGCCCTAAACGAAGCGCGATGCTCACAATCAGCGATCTCACCTATCGGCTCGGCGAGCGCCTTCTGTTCGACGCGGCGGGCGTCGCTTTGCCGCCGCGGGCGCGGGCGGGCTTCGTCGGCCGCAACGGCGCCGGCAAGACCACGCTGTTTCGCCTCGTCAGCGGCGAGATCGCGCCGGAAAGCGGAATCATCTCGCTGCCAGCCCGCACCCGGCTCGGGCGCGTCGAGCAGGAGGCCCCCGGCGGGCCGACGCCGCTCATCGACTTCGTGCTCGCCGCCGATGTCGAGCGCGCGGCGCTGCTGGAGCGCGCCCACACCGAGGCCGATCCGCATGAGATCGCCGAAATCCAGACCCGGCTCGCCGATATCGACGCGCATTCCGCGCCGGCCCGCGCCGCAGCGATTCTCCATGGCCTCGGCTTCGACGCCGCCGCGCAGGCGCGGCCCCTCTCGGAATTCTCCGGCGGCTGGCGGATGCGCGTCGCGCTCGCCGCCGTGCTCTTCTCGCGGCCCGATCTGCTGCTGCTCGACGAACCGACCAATTATCTCGATCTCGAAGGCGCGCTCTGGCTCGTGGATTATCTTGCGACCTATCCGGCGAGCGTCATCGTCATCAGCCACGACCGCGATCTGCTCGACGACGTCGCGACGCACATCCTCCATCTAGAACGCGGCAAGCTCACGCTCTACAAGGGCAATTACTCCTCCTTCGAAAAGCAGCGGCGCGAGGCGCAGATGCTCGCCGCCAAGGCCGGCAAGAAGCAGGAGGAGCAGCGCAAGCATCTGCAAGCCTTCGTCGACCGGTTCCGCGCCAAGGCGACCAAGGCGCGGCAAGCCCAGTCGCGGCTGAAGCTCCTGGCCAAGATGGAGCCGGCGGTCGCCATCGTCGACGAGGCGGTTTTGCCCATTCAGCTGCCGTCGCCGGAAAAGCCGCTGTCGCCGCCGATCATCGCCTTCGAGAACGCCAGCGTCGGCTATGGCGAGCGGGTGGTGCTGTCGCGGCTGTCGCTCAGCCTGTCGAACGACGACCGAATCGGCCTGCTCGGCGCCAATGGCAACGGCAAATCCACCTTCGCCAAGCTGCTCGCCGGCCGTTTGCAGCCCTGCGCCGGCAACGCCGTCCGGGCGGCGAAACTGGATGTCGGTTTCTTCGCCCAGCATCAGGTCGACGACCTCAATCTGAACGATACGCCTTATTCCGTGTTCGCGCGGCTGATGCCGGGCGCGCCGGAGGCCCGCATCCGGGCCCGGGCGGCGCAGACCGGCTTTTCCGGCGCGCGCGCCGACACGCGGGTGGAGCATCTCTCGGGCGGCGAAAAGGCGCGGCTGCTGCTCGGCGTCGCCGCCTTCAACGGCCCGCATCTCCTTATTCTCGACGAGCCGACGAACCATCTCGACATCGACAGTCGCGCCGCCTTGATCGAGGCGATCAACGACTATGAGGGCGCGGTGGTGCTCGTCTCGCATGACCGCTACCTGCTCGAGGCCTGCGCCGATCGGCTGTGGCTCGTGGACGGCGGCCGCGTGCGGCCCTTCGACGGCGACATGGACGAATACGCCCGCTTCGTGCTGTCGAAATCGCGCGGCGACGCCGAGCGGCGGGAGACGCGGCCGCCGGCGCAGACGGCCCAACCGCCCGTAGCCAAGAGCCGGCGCGACACGCAAGGGCTGCGCCGCAAGCTCGGCGCCGCCGAGGAGAAGCTCGAGAAGCTGACCGCGCTGCTCGGCAAGGTCGATGCGGCGCTCGCGGCCCCGGACGCTTTCTCCCGCAACCCGCAAGAGGCAGGCCGGCTCGCGGCGCAGCGCGAGGATCTGGTGCAGGCGCTGGCGCAGGCGGAGGAGCACTGGCTGGCGCTCGCCAGCGAGGCCGAAAGCGTCGACGGTTGAGGCTCCCGCCGTCGCTCGAGGGGCCTGCCGCCTTTCCTGAAATATATTGTTTTTATTGGTGCTGGTAGGGCGCCGTTTACGAAATAAGCCGAGGGCGAATATAAATATGGCGCCCTTATAGTTCTGCTCAAGCTTGTTCCCCTAGATATTAAAACACGATCGGTGGAAAGCGCTGATCGTTCAGGCGGGAGCTGCTCACTTTGTTGAGGAATCCTGCTTATCTCTGCATTCAACGGCCAAAGTGGCGTAAGCCGCTTGGCGGAGCCGTCGAAAATGAAGACAAGCAAGACGATCGCGGCGCGTTCTTCGGCCCCTTTTCCGAAGTGGGATTTCACCTATCTCGACATTGAATATGACGGCGACGCGCAAGCGCTCTGGATGAACTATAAAGAGTCGGCGCCGCATCATTTTCCATTGCAGATGTTTCAAGAGATCGTGGCCGTCCGGGAGGCTCTTCGGGCGCTGTTCGCCGCCGAAGACGCGTCTTCCTGGCCGATCCGCTATTTCGTCATCGCCTCGAAGCGCAAGGAGGTCTTCGCCCTTGGCGGCGATCTCGCCGACTTCGCGCGGTCGGTGCGCGCCCGTGACGTCGAGACGCTGGAGGCGCACGCCCGCATCTGCGTCGACATCATGCATGGCCTCGTCAACGGCTTCGGCCTGCCGATCGTGACGCTGTCGGTCGTGCACGGGCAATGTCTCGGCGGCGGATTCGAGGGCGCGCTGGTCACGGATTTTCTCATCGCCGAGCGCACTGCGCGATTGGGCTTGCCGGAGGTCGCCTTCAACACTTTTCCGGGCATGGGAGCGGTGTCGCTGCTGACGCGCCGGGCCGGCCTGGCGCTGGCCGAAGACATGATCAGCAGTGGCGAAATCTACAGCGGCGAGCGGATGTATGACCTCGGCGTGGTCGATATTCTCGCCCCCGAGGGGCAGGGGCGGGAGACCGCCAGGGCCTGGATGCTCGACGGCGGCGAGGCGCGCTGGCTGAAGCGCCGCGCGCTGGCCGAGGCGCGCCGCCGCCACTTCCCGGTCACGCAGCAGGAACTCGACGAAATCGTCCGAATCTGGGTGGCGTGCGTGGCGGCGCTGCCGGATCGCGATCTGCGTCACATGGACCGGCTCGTCGCAGCGCAAAAGCGCCTGTCGCGCGCCGGCCAGGGCGCCGCGCAGGGCGACGAAGACTGAGCGCCATGCTGCACAGCAAGCCGCCGCCGCTGACTGCGGATCTCAGCAAGGAGATCCACGGCGATCTCGTCGAAACGCTGTTCGACACGCCGGGGTCTTTCCTCGTCGCTTTGGTCGGCGGCGTCTTCGCGCCGGCGAGCGCCTGGCTGATGACCGGCGATCCGGTCTTTCTGACGCTGATCGCCATTCTCGCCTGTCTTGCGGTCTACCGGATCATCGTCTGGCTCATCCACGCCAAGCGGCCGGTCACGCTGCGCCGCGAAGAGGCGCGGATGTGGGAGCGGCTCTACGCCGTCGGCGGCATCGGCTTCGTGACCGCGACGGGGATTACCGCGGCGATCCTCTTCATCCGCGACCATCGCGACATTTCCTTCACCATCGGCTTGAGTCTGATGCTGGCGGGGGTCGGCGCGCTATCCGGCCGCAACGCCGGCAGTCCCTGGATCGTGTTCCTCCAGCTCATCGGCTTGTGCGCGCCGCTCGCCGCCGTCGCGCTGTTCGACGCCGATCCGCGTTACCGTTGGTTGAGCTTCGTCCTGCTGCTGGAGATGATCTCCATTCGCTCGACGACGAAGTTTCTGCACAAGAATCTCGTGACCGCCTTGCGCAACGGCTATGAGGCCAACTATCAGCGCAAGCGATTCGGCATCGCCCTCAACAGCATGAGTCACGGCCTGTGCATGGGCGACGCGAAGATGGTGATCTCCGTCGTCAATCGACGCGTTACCGAATTCTTCGGCATCGTCGCGGTCGCGACGCCGATCACCGTCGCCTCGCTCGCCCGCGCCATCGCCCGCAGCGCCCATATGACGGAGGAGGAGACGCAAAGCTTCGTCGCGCGCTGGGAGAGCCATGCGGCGCAGCCGCGCGCCAATGTTTTTTCGCAGCAGATCGGCGACCGCATCTTCGATTTTCGCTGCGAGCCGGCCGACGCCGGCGGCTTCGTCACCGTCGTCGAGGATGTGACGGCGCAGCGCAAGGCCGTGCGCGAGATCGAGCGCATCGCGCATTTCGACACGCTGACCGGCCTGCCGAACCGTTTCCAGTTCCAGAACCGGCTCGAGCGGGATTTGCGCGCCGTCGCGAAGCGCGGCAAGCGGCTCGTCCTGCTGAATATAGATCTCGACCGTTTCAAGGAGGTCAATGACAGCCTCGGCCATTCGGTCGGCGATCAATTGCTCCTGAACGTAGCGGTCCGGCTGCGCAAATGCGCGCGGCCCGGCGACATGGTGGCGCGTTTCGGCGGCGATGAATTCTGCTTGCTGATGCGTCCGACGGAGAGCCTCGACGGGGTCGACGCGCTGGCGAGCCGCATCATCGCCGAGTTGTCGCAACCCTATCTGATCGACGGCCGCACCATCGTCATCGGCGCGAGCATCGGCGTCGCCGTCGCGCCGCAGGACGCGATGACCCAGGACGGGCTGCTGAAATGCAGCGATCTCGCCATGTATCAGGCGAAGGCGCGCGGCCCCAACGGGGCCGTATGGTTTCAGCCGGTTATGGAGCAGGCGCTGCTGCGCAAGCGCGAGATCGAGGCGGAGCTGCGCCACGCGCTCGCGGCCGGCGAGCTGGAGATTCATTATCAGCCGATCGTCGACGCGCGCGACGGCCGCGCCGTCTGTTGCGAGGCGCTGATGCGCTGGCGCCATCCGCAGCGCGGCCTGGTGTCGCCGGCGGAGTTCATCCCTGTCGCCGAAGAGACCGGCCTCATCGTGCAGCTCGGCGAATGGGTGTTGCGCCGCGCCTGCCAGGATGCGCGGCATTGGCCGCGCCATATTCGCCTCGCCGTCAATCTCTCGGCCCGCCAGTTCGAGGAGCCGGGGCTGAAGGCCATGGTGGCGTCGGCGCTCGCCGATTCGGGGCTCGACCCGGACCGGCTCGATCTGGAAATCACCGAGACGACGCTGATGTCGGATACGATAGAGGTTGCGCGCAAGATCAACGAGCTGGTCGGGCTCGGCGTGCGCCTGTCGCTCGATGATTTCGGCGCCGGCTACAGCAGCCTCGGCTATCTCAACCGCTTCCCGGTAAAAAAGGTGAAGATCGACCGCGCCTTCGCCAGGCAGGTGATCGATTCGCCGAAGACCCAGGCGATCGTCGGCGCGGTGTCGATGCTGGCGCGCGACCTCGACATCGACCTCGTCGCCGAAGGGGTGGAGACGCGCGAGCAGCTCGCGCAGCTCGCGCTCAAAAACGTGTTCCTGATCCAGGGGTTTCTGTTCAGCCGGCCAAAGCCCTTGGAAGAACTCGGCCCCTGGTTCGAAGGGAGCGGCTGCGGTCTCGTAAACGTCGCGTGAGCGGGATCAGGCCCGCCGGCTGATCTGCGACATGGCGATGCGCTGGGCGCGGAAGACGGCGCAGGAGGCGTTGTAGCGGCGGGCGGAGCGGCGGATATAACGCTCGAAGGCGGAAAAGCCCCGCTCCGGTTCGACGACTTCCTTGACGAGGCAGAGGTCGCGCATGTCCTCGGCGCTCAATATCCGCCCCTCGTCGATCAGCCGCTCGGCCCGCACGAAGCCGATCTTGCGGGAGAGGGCCGAGTAGAGCCCGGAGAGGGCCTCGGGCGCGCCCTCGAAGGAGAAACGCGCGTTCTGTTCCGCGACGATCATCGAGCAGTAGAGCGCGAAGTCGAGATCGGCGCCGGCCATGGTCGCGCGCGCCCAGGCGACGCTGATCACCGGCGCTTCCAGGATAAGCTCGGAGTTGGCGGCGATCAGCTCTTCGAAACCCTCGCTCGCCTCGGCCGCCCCGGGCTCCGGATGGGCGAAGTCGAAAACCAGATATTTGAGCCCGGCGAAACTGCCCTGCGCAACGGCCGAAAAGAGCCGGCGCAGATCTTCAACCGTGGGGCGGTCGAATCCCGGACAGGATTTGGTGACGATCAGCGTGTCGAGCGATTCGAGCCAATGCGCCCCGAGCGCGTTGCGGCCCCAGCCGAGATCGGCGGGGAGGGCGGTTGCGGCGCCAGGCGAGACGGCAGGGTGGGCGGCTGCACACATTTGAGACTCCAGACTTTCACTGTGCGGATCGTAATGGTTAAGGGCCGCTTAACTCAACCTTTGCGAGTTAGTATGGTTAATTTGCAACCTTGTGTAATCAAATCGGTTGCGTCCTGCCGGGCGCCGGGCCGGCGTCTCGACGCGCCGCCTGCGCCACTGCCGATGCGCGAAAACTGAAATCGGCGCATTCCTGAAGGTCAGACGACCGCGGCGGCGTGGCGGAACGCCGCGGGACAATCGCTGAGAATTTGTTATAAGCTGCGTATAGGCTGCAAGGACGGCTCATGCTCGAGGCTCGGACGCTCGTCGCCCCGAAAAAGACGCATGCGTCCGGCCGACAGCGCGGTTTTTGCGCGCGTTCGGCCTATGCGAGGCGAGACTTTCGCAGCGCGCGGGGATATCGAAGGATGAACCGCTCGAAAAGAAGCGGCGTGGTCACACGCGAATGGGAGTGAACAGATGATAAGCAGGTTTCTCGTCGCCCTCATCCTGGCGACGGCGGGCATGGTGGCGCAGGCGCATGCCCATGGCGGCGTCAGCATCGAGCAGGGCCAGTGCGTCATGAAGATCGGCCCGGATCAGATGACCTTCACCGGCTATCAGCCGCTGAAGTCGCGCGAGCAGTTCTGCGACGACATTCCCGACGTCGGCCCGACGATCATCGTGCTCGACGCCCAGCAGGACGAGCTGCGCGACATGATGCTCGAAATTCGCGTGCTGCGCGACGTCGGCCAGAAGGACGACAGCGAGAATCTCGAGGGGAACACCGAGGTCTATGTCGCGCCGAAGAAATATAAGACCGGCACGCTGAACTTCGAATATAACTTCGCCAATAAGGGCAAGTATATCGGCCTCGTGAAGGCGCGCAGCGAAGACGGCACGAAGGAATATGTCTCCCGCTTCCCCTTCTCTGTCGGCGAGACGGGCTCCCGCGACATCACGGTGGTCGTGTTCTTCTCGGTCGTCGCGCTGGTCGGCTTCGGAATCTACTACAAGAAAACCTTCATGGATAAAAAGAAGGCCGCCTGAGCCTTAAGACGTCTCATGAGAACAGGGCGCGGCGTCGGCCGCGCCTTTTTTGTGCCGCTCTACTCCACCTCGACGATGCGCCCGTCGCGCAGCGTCACGCGGCGGTCCATCTGCGCCGCAAGGTCGAGATTATGCGTCGCGACCAAGGCCGCAAGCCCGGTGTTGCGGGCGAGCGCCATCAGCGTCCCGAAGACATGGTCCGAGGTGCGGGGATCGAGATTGCCGGTCGGCTCGTCGGCGAGCAGCAGCGAGGGGGCGTTGGCGACGGCGCGGGCGATGGCGACGCGCTGCTGTTCGCCGCCCGAAAGCTCGGCGGGGCGATGCGACAGGCGGGCGCCGAGCCGCAGATATTCGAGAATTTCCGTCGCCCGCGCGGTCGCCTCCCGCTGGTCGAGCCCGCGGATCGTCTGCGGCAGCGTGACATTCTCGAGCGCCGTGAATTCCGGCAGCAGATGGTGGAACTGATAGACGAAGCCGATCGAGACGCGCCGCAGCCTGGTGCGCTCGTCGTCGCTCATGCGCGACGTGGGCTGGTTGTCGATCAGCACCTCGCCGGCGTCCGGCCGCTCCAACAGGCCGGCGATATGCAGCAGCGTCGATTTTCCGGCGCCGGACGGGGCGATCAGCGCCACCGTCTCGCCGGCGAGGAGCCGCAGATTGGCGTCGACGAGAATGTCGAGCCGCGTCTCGCCCTCGCGATAGTGCCGGGCGACGCCGGAAAGCTCTAGAACCGGGTGAGTCATGCCGTCACTCGTGGCGCAGGGCGTCGACGGGATCGAGCGACGCCGCCTTCCAGGCGGGGTAGATCGAGGCGAGAATCGCAAGCGTCAGCGTCATCGTCACGACGAAGGCCACTTCGCGCGGCTCGACGATCGACGGCAGCCGCGACAGAAAATAAAATTCGGCCGGGAAGATGTTGATCTGCAACAGCTTGTTCAGCATCAGCCGGACCGCGTCGAGATTCTTGGCGATCAACAGGCCGAGCAGGAAACCCGCCAGCGTGCCGGCGCAGCCGATCGAAGCCCCGATGATGAGAAAAATGCGCAGAACCGAGGCGCGCGTCGCGCCCATGGTGCGCAAAATCGCAATGTCGCGGGTCTTGTCCTTCACCAGCATGGTGAGGCCGGAAATGATGTTGAAGGCCGCGACGATGACGATCAGCGTCAGAATGATGAACAGCACGTTCTTCTCGACTTGAAGCGTGTCGAAGAAGGTCTTGTTGCGCTGGCGCCAGTCGGTGACGATCAACGGCCGTCCGGTGGCGCTCGTCAGCTTCGTGCGCAGCGTGTCTATTGCGTCGGGATCGTCGACGAAAGTCTCGATGACGGTGACGTCCTTCTCCTTGTTGAAGAAAGCCTGCGCCTCGGGGAGCGGCATATAGACGAAGACATTGTCGAATTCCGACATGCCGATCTGAAAGATCGCCACCACCGGATAGGCTTTTATGCGCGGCGCCACGCCGAAGGGGGTGGAGGCGCCCTTGGCGGTGAGCAGGCTCACCTTGTCGCCGACCCGCACGCCGAGCGCATCGGCGAGACGCTGGCCGATGGCGACGCCGCCCGCCTTGGCGAAACCATTCAGCGTGCCCTCGCGCACATTGCCGGCGACGCCGGGGAGTTTCTTCAGCTCCTCCTCGCGCACGCCGCGCGCCAACACGCCGGATTGCCCATAGGGGGAGGAGATGCCGGCGGCGCCCTCGACCATTGGCAGGGCAAGCTTCACGCCCGGCAGAGCGGCGGTTTTTCGCGTCACCTCCGGCCAATCGGCAAAGGGCGCCTCGACCGCCTGGATGAAGGCATGGCCGTTGACGCCGACGATCTTGTCCATCAGCTCGCGATGAAACCCGTTCATCACCGACATCACCACGATCAGCGTCGCGACGCCGAGCATGATGCCCAGAAAGGAAAACAGCGCGATGACCGAAACAAAGCCGTCGGCTCGCCGCGCCCGCAGATAGCGCAGCGCGACCACCCATTCGAATGGCGCAAAGACGGCGAAGCGGCGCGGTTGCGCCACATCGCCGAGGGATATTTCGCTCATTGAGCCTCCGGTCCGTTGCCCCGTTTCAGCCCTGCGCGGCTTTCACCGCTTCGACGACGCGGGCGACGGCGTCCTGCGGCGACAGCATCTCGCGCTCGCCGGTGCGGCGGCGCTTGACCTCGACCTTGCCCTCGGCGAGCCCCTTCGGCCCGACCAGGATCTGCCAGGGCAGGCCGATCAGGTCGAGCGTCGCGAATTTCGCGCCCGGCCGCTCGTCGCGGTCGTCATGCAGCACGTCGAGGCCGGCGGCCTCGAACTGCTGCGCCAGCTCGGCGCAGACTTTGCCCGTAGCCGCATCGCCCACCTTGAGATCGGCGATCCCGACATGGAACGGGGCCACCGGCTCCGGCCAGATGACGCCGTTCTCGTCGTGATTCGCCTCGATGATGGCGGCGACGAGCCGCGACGGGCCGATGCCGTAGGACCCCATCTGCACCACGATCTCCTTGCCGTCCGGGCCGTTGACCACCGCCCGCATCGGCTCCGAATATTTCGTTCCGAAGAAGAAAATATGGCCGACCTCGATCCCGCGTGCGGAAACCCGCGCTTCTTCCGGCACGGCGGCGAAGGCGGCGGCGTCATGCATCTCGCTGGTCGCGGCGTAACGGCGCGTCCATTCGCCGACAATGTCTTCGAGCGCCGCCGGGTCGTCGAAATCGACATCGGCCGGCGGGGGCGTCAGGGCGAGGAAGTCTTTGTGGCAGAACACTTCGCTCTCGCCCGTCTCGGCGAGAATGATGAATTCATGGCTGAGCTTGCCGCCGATCGGCCCGGTGTCGGCCGCCATCGGAATGGCCGTCAGCCCCATGCGCGCAAAAGTGCGCAGATAGGCGACGAACATTTTATTGTAGGAGTGGCGTCCCGCCTCGGGGGTGAGATCGAAGGAATAGGCGTCCTTCATCAAAAATTCGCGCGAGCGCATCACGCCGAAGCGCGGCCGCACCTCGTCGCGGAACTTCCACTGGATGTGGTAGAGATTGAGCGGCAAGTCCTTGTAGGAGCGCACATAGGCCCGGAAGATCTCGGTGATCATCTCCTCATTCGTCGGGCCGTAGAGCATCTCGCGCTCATGCCGGTCGGTGATGCGCAGCATCTCCTTGCCATAGGCCTCGTAGCGGCCCGATTCGCGCCAAAGGTCGGCGGATTGGATCGTCGGCATCAGGCATTCGATCGCGCCGGCGCGATTCTGCTCCTCGCGGATGATGGCGTTGATCTTGTTCAGCACCCGCAAGCCGAGCGGCAGCCAGGCGTAGATGCCGGCGGCCTCCTGGCGGATGAGCCCGGCCCGCAGCATCAGACGATGCGAGACGATCTCCGCCTCCTTCGGCGTTTCACGCAGGATCGGGAGGAAGTAACGGGAAAGGCGCATGTCGAGAGGTCCAAAACGTTGGGCGCAACGCGGCGCAGGTCGCGGCCAGTTCAAACGCAGCCCGCGGCAAAACACAAGTAGAGAGGCTCAGGCGACTTCGAACCAGGTCGCGAGCCCAGCCGCCTCATGCTCGAGAATGTCGTCGTGCAGCGCCCATTTTCCGGGGCTATCGGCGACGAAGGCGACATGTTTCGTCTTCTTCGGCGGCACGACGACGCCATTGCGCCAATAGGGCTCCCAGCCGTCGTCGAGATCATGCAGCAGCCGCACCGCATGGCCGTGAACATGCATGACGAGCGGGACATCGGCGCGGTTGACGAAGCCGAGCGTGACCGGCGTCCCCCGCTTGACCTTGAACAGCGGGTCGCCGGAATAGGCTTTCGAAACGGCGCCGTTCAGCAGCCAGGGCGCGCCCTCCTTCCGCTCGACGACGAGATCGACCTTCTTCGAGGCGTCGAGCTTTATCGCCGCGGGCAGGGCGGGGTTGTTCGGCAAGGAGGCGATGGGCCCGCGCGCCGTCGCCTTTTCGCCCTTTGTGGCGACGACGAGCAAATCCTGGTCCTGGCCTTCGGGGCCGCGCAGAACGAGCCGCGTCTTTTCGCCCTCTTTCGCCGGCAGGTCGAGCATCAGTTCGAATCGCGCCCCCGGCGCCACGGGGATGGTGCGGCGCACCGGCTCGAAAGCGTCGCAGGGCTGGCTGTCGATCGCGACGACGAAGGGCTGCGCGCCATCCACCGTGACGACCATGATGCGGGCGTTGGCGAGATTGGCGAGCCGCAGCCGCAGCCGCGCGCCGGGGGCGAATTCATGGGTCGCCGGCGCCGCCTTGCCGTTCACCGCGACGAGCTTGCCCGTCCGCCCGAGCCCGCGCGCCTCGGCGTCATTATGGAA
>JAWOLK010000039.1:0-11955 GCA_033853615.1 Beijerinckiaceae bacterium
TGTAGGTGATGTCGCGAATTTGCGTGCGGCTTCCCTGCTGCTGGAACATCATCGTGACCCCGGTCGCGGCGAGCGCGCCGATCACGATCCACGGCAGATACGCCTTCCAATTGAATTTCTTCATGCCCTGACTCCCTGGAGAAACATTAGCAAGCCGCGCAGGGGGCCGCTACAGAAACATCCAGTATCGAGCTTATGCGGAAGATTATGGCCGCGGCAGGCGCCGAAACCGCCAAATGAGGCGCGGATTTCGCCAGTCTTTTCGCCGCAGGCGTTAGCGGCGCTGGAAATCGCGTCGGGAATGGGGCAAGTCGGAAGCCTGGCGGTTGTCGTTCATGCCGCCTGGAAACATCGGCAACCGAGAAACTCCCTGCAGCAAAAGTTCTCCCAGATGAGGCGCCGCGCCATGGTCATCGCCTTCTCGGGGCTCTTGGCCAGCGTGTCCGGCTCGATATGCCCGCGCAGGAAATTAGCCCAGCGAAATTCGGCGAAGGGTTCTCGGATTTTGGGGCAGTTGTTTCGCCGACGAACTTTCGCGACGAGACTGCGAAACGGGTCGTCGCCGAGATCGGCAAGGCGCCGGGGCAGGGTCCCAGCCATCCAAAGTCGGCGATCGAACGGGTTGATATAGCCGCGCTGCTCCATCGCTCGTCGGAACATATCCAAAGGCGGGTCGGACAGATCGTCAACGAGCCGCGCGTTGACGACGGCGACGCCCTCTTGTTGCAAAGCGCAAGCGAGGTGGTGTCCGTCGAGCAGATATGAGCTCCGCTCTGGCCCGCGCACGATCGGGAACCAGTGACGGTTCAAATGGCGCGCCTTTTCCTGCTGCGATCTCGCGCGCCACTCCCGGCGTTTCATTTCAACTTCTTCATAGCCAACGGTTGATTGCGTTGGCCGCACTTGATTCAACTCTATCTCAAAATCTCGTGGAATCATGGGATTGGGGGTCCTATGGTTTTGCGGAAGATACAAGAAGCTCGAAGCGCGGGCGGTGCGGCAAATTGGCGGTGCGGCAAAATGTCTGTGAGGCCGCGGCGCGGCCGTAGTCGAAAAAAAACGCAAACCTCGCGTTCTGCAAAGAGGCGCCAGCGCTCGTTGCGCCGCTACGCATGGAGGCGGTGACGGGGGCGGCGTCGCTAACGCCGCACCTGTTTATCTAATTAAAAAAGCTTATGTTCTTGGCGGCGAGCTGTTGCTTTGCGCCGCGCATGGCGCCTAAGAAAGGAGAGCAGCCGACATGACGGATACGGCGGCGCGCGAGGCTAAAGCTCGGCGGGGGGGACGATTCCGTTGGCTGCTCCCTGCGCTCGTCGCCGCCGCGCTGGTCGCGGGCGCGAGCGTCGCGCTGTTACGCAACGTGATCGGCGG
Organism: Beijerinckiaceae bacterium; assembly: GCA_033853615.1. GTDB lineage: Bacteria > Pseudomonadota > Alphaproteobacteria > Rhizobiales > Beijerinckiaceae > Methylosinus. The sequence goes on from JAWOLK010000039.1 coordinate 1,372, forward strand.
GCGCCCTGTGCGTTATGTCACGGAAAAAATCACTCGCGGTCCGATCGTGCGCGCAGTGACCGCGAGCGGAACCGTCAATCCGGTGATTACCGTGCAGGTCGGCGCCTATGTCTCCGGGGTCATCCAAGCGCGGTATTGCGACTACAACACGGTGGTCAAGAAGGGGCAGCTCTGCGCGAAAATAGATCCACGGCCCTACGAGGTGGTCGTCGACCAGGACAAAGCCAATCTCGCCGTGGCGCGCGCGCAGCTCGTGAAAGACCGCGCCAATCTCGCCTATGCGAGAGTGGCCTTTGAACGTAACCAGCGCCTCGCCGTGACGAAGGCGGTGTCGCAGGACACGCTCGACGCGTCGAAAAACGCCTATGATCAGGCTCAGGCGCAGATCGGCCTCGACGAGGCGACGATTGGGCTGCGCCAGGCGGAGCTGCACGCCGCCGAGATAAACCTTGGTTATACGAACATCATCTCGCCGGTTGATGGCGCCGTCGTGTCGCGCAATGTCGAGATGGGCCAGACCGTGGCCGCAAGCTTCCAGACGCCGACGCTGTTTTTGATAGCAACCGATTTAACCACGATGCAAGTTGACACCAATGTCTCCGAAAGCGACGTCGGCGCCATCAAGATCGGCGACAAAGCGTCTTTCTCGGTCGAATCTTTCAAGCGCGCCTTCGACGGCGAAGTGACGCAGGTGAGGCAATCGCCGCAGACGATCCAGAACGTCGTGACCTATGACGCGGTGATCAGCGCGCCCAATCCGGAGCTGCTGCTGAAACCGGGGATGACCGCAACGGCGCATATCGTCATCGACAAACGCGACAATGTGCTGCGTGTCCCGGACCAGGCCTTGCGCTATTCGCCGGGAGGGCTTGCGCGCCTATCCAACGGACCTCGACCGTCGCCGACGCCGGACGGCTCGGGCGGCTTGATGTTATGGGTCTTGCGCGATGGCGCGCCCCACGCAATCTCGGTCGTTCCGGGCCTCGATGACGACACGAACACCGAAATTCTTAAAGGCGACGTTGAAGTGGGCGATGAGGTGATCGTGTCCGAGGCTGCTACGCAAAAGCAGGCCGGGCCAAGGCGACAATTCCAAGGGCGGCCATGAGCGATCCCGTCATCGACGTGAGGGACATGCGCCGCATCTTCAGCGTCGGCGATATCGAAGTGCGCGCTTTGCGCGGCGTCAGTCTCATCGTCGAGCGCGGCGAATTCGTCGCCATCATGGGGGCGTCCGGGTCCGGCAAATCGACATTGATGGCGATACTCGGGTGCCTGGACCAGCCGAGCGGCGGGCGTTATTTCCTCGAAGGCGTTGATGTCGCGGGGCTCTCCGAGCCGGAGCTCGCGAAAATTCGCAGCGAGCGGATCGGTTTTGTTTTTCAAAGCTTCAATCTTTTGCCGCGCACGAGCGCGTTGGAGAATGTGGCGCTCCCGCTGTTTTACTCCGACAAGGCGGCGCGCGGCGGCGGTCTCGAAAGAGCTCGGGCCGCTCTCGATCTTCTCGGACTCGCGGATCGCGCCGACAATACGCCCGCGCAGCTTTCCGGCGGCCAGCAGCAAAGGGTCGCGATCGCTCGGGGGTTGATCAATGGCCCGAGCCTGCTCCTCGCCGACGAGCCCACGGGAAATCTCGACACAAAAACATCGCATGAGATCATGCGCACGTTGCAGGCGCTCAATCGCGAGCAACGCGTCACCATCGTCGTCGTCACACATGAGCCGGATATCGCGGCCTATGCCGATCGCGTCATCACCATGCGCGACGGCGAGATCGTCTCCGACAAGAGACAATCGGCCACGCAGGAGGACGCAGGCGCCGGCCGCGCTGTTGAGACTGCCGAAGAAAAAAAAGCAGCAGCGACGATTTTTCGTTCTTTCGCGCGCGGCGAGACGGGAGGGGCGGCGCGCGTTTCGCCGCTCGCTTTCGCCTTGATGATCGTCTCGGCGGCCCTGCAGGCCATCGGCCGAAATAAATTACGCTCAGCGCTGACCATGCTCGGCGTCTTTATCGGCGTCGCCGCGCTCATCGTCATGGTGGCGGTGGGGCAGGGCGCGAACGACGCCGTGCGCCGGCAGATTCAGAGTCTCGGCACCAATCTCGTCGTCGTCTTGCCTGGCGCAGTCGTGACCGGCGGCGCCCGGGCGGGCTTCGGCAGCGCCTCGACGCTGACGGTCGCAGATGCGCATGCGATCCGCCGCGAGGCGCGCAACGCCGCGCTCGTCGCCTATTTGATGCGCCAAATGGGGCAGGCGCAATATGGCGCGCAGAATTGGACGACGAATATTCAGGCGGTGTCGCTCAACTATCCGCCGGTGACCAATTGGAGCATAGAGGCAGGCCGCGCCATCAGCGAAAGCGACGAGAAAAACGCCGCGCTTGTCGTAGTGATCGGGCGAACGGTTTACAAACAGCTGTTTGCACCGGGACAGAATCCGCTTGGCGCAACCATTCTCGTCAAGGGCGTTCCGCTGAAGATCGTCGGCGTGCTCGCCGCCAAGGGGCAAAGCATGTGGGGGCAGGATCAAGACGATCTTCTCATGATCCCCTTCAAGACCGGCGAGCAAAAAGTGTTGGGCGTGGCGGCCCCGACGCAGCAGACAAATCTGACGGCGCTTTATCCGCCGCGGCCAAATCCTTTCAATTTGCAGCCGCGTCTGACCGGCTATGTCAATTCGATCTACATACAGGCTGAGAGTCAGGAGAGGATTCAGCCGCTGATCGACGAAATCAACGAGATCCTGATGCGGCGTCACCGCGTCAGACCAACCGACATAAAGGATTTCGACATCCGCAATCTCAGCCAGATCGCCGAGACCGCGGAAAGCAGCAGCCGCATCATGGCCGTGCTGCTCGCCATCGTCGCCTCGATCTCGCTGCTCGTCGGCGGCATAGGCATCATGAACATTCTGCTCGTATCCGTGACCGAGAGGACGCGAGAGATTGGCCTGCGAATGGCGGTGGGCGCGCGACGCCTGCATGTGCTGATGCAATTCCTTGCGGAAGCGGTGCTGATCAGCGTCACCGGCGGCGGCGTCGGCATTGTCGCTGGCATAGCTATTTCCGAGACTGTTTCGCTCTTTTCCGAATGGTCCTCGCCGATCTCCGTCGCCGCCATGGCGACGGGCTTTCTGTTTTCGGCCGCGGTCGGAATTTTCTTCGGCTACTATCCAGCGCAGAAGGCCGCCCGTTTCGATCCGATCCAGGCGCTACGCTATGAGTGATGTAAGCAAGCCGAGACGCAAGGGCTGGCTTTGCTCTGGTGAAGCCTAATTTATGAAGGGTCGTGATTTTCTCAGGAGCGACTTTATGCGTATCGCCTCGTATATCTGCGCGCCAGCCTTGGCCACGGCGCTGATCTTCCTTGGCATTGGCGCAGGCGAACTGCGCGCCGGCAATGCGCCGCAAGGGCTGCGGCTCGCCGAAGCCGCCGCAAAAGCGAGCGGCGTCGGAACAATAAAGGCTGTAAATGCGCAGGAGCATAAGGTACGTATTGCGCATGAGCCGATCGCCGCGCTTGATTGGCCGGCAATGACGATGGCCTTTGATGTTGCGCCGCAAGTCAGCCTCGAGGGGCTCAAGCCCGGAACCAAAGTAAATTTCAGCATAAGCCGCGACCCCAAGGGTCTCTATGTCATCGACGAGATCAGTAAAGCCGAATAATAATTTTTTTTCAAAGAAGGGCGGGCATTCATGGAGGGCTGATGCACGGGCTTTTCATTTACTTGATCGGCGCCTTTGTCATACTCCCCACCGCAGCGTTTTTCGTATGGCGGCGCTATCGGATTGCGCTTTGGCGACAGCTGGAAGCCGTCTTCTTTCTCTGTGTCTCGACCGCCTGGCTCGGCGCAATCGTCGCCCCGATCGGCCGCACGAGAATTGCTGAGCCTGCGTCGCCGAAGGCTGCAGCGCCCGTCGATGGCCGGGCCGCGATCGACAAAGTCGCCCCCGTCGCCCTGCGACAACCGCAAGCGCAACCTTCTCTCGGCTCCGCCTTGGCTTATGCGGCGCCGGAAACTGTTGCGCCGGCGCGCGTCATATCCGGCCCATTCGGCGCGCTGGACGAATGGACGGCCGTCTACGACATATCCGCGCGGACGGTTTATCTGCCCGACGGAACCATGCTCGAAGCGCATTCTGGTCGCGGCGACAGGCTGGATAATCCGCGCTATGTTCATGAGCCTATGAAAGGCGCGACGCCGCCGCATATTTATGAATTGGCGCTGAGAGAAAAGCCGTTCCACGGCGTCCGCGCCTTGCGCCTCAAGCCTATTGGAAACGGCGGCGTTTTCGGCAGGACCGGCCTGTTGGCGCATACCTACATGCTGGGGCCGAGCGGCGAGTCGAACGGCTGCGTCGTATTCAGGGATTACGGGCCTTTTTTGCAGGCGTTCGAAAAAGGCGAGGTCAAGCGCCTGGTCGTCGTGGCGCGTCTCGACTGATGAAGCTGGGGGCGCGGCGGCTCAACCGCGGCCCGCATGCGTCCTCAAAAAATCGGCGATCTCGTCTTTAAGTTTCAGTCGCCTTTTCTTGAGCTTTTCGAGCACCTCGTCGGTGGTCGGCTCCTCCTCGGATTCGATGAGGTGGATATTGCGGTTCACCTCGTCATAGCTCGCGGCGAGGCTGTGGAAATCATAATCCGACTGCGTCAGCCGCTCGACCAGTTGCTGGTCCTGCGGGAACTCCTCCGGCAATTCGTGCGGAATTTTCATCATGGCGAAGGGCTCCTTTCTGTCTCTTTATACAGAGCGGCTTCCCCCGGCCGTCAAACCGCGTCGTCGCGCAGAGGCTCCGGTCCTATGGCTCGTTTTCCGCCCAAAGAAGATAAAGCCCTTGGCCCGACGCAATCGGACCGGGAAATGCTCTAAAGCCTGAGCGCTGATTCAACCGGCGTAAATTCAATCCCATGCGCTTGCGCGACCGGCGCCGAGGTGATCTTTCCATCCGACGCCTGGAGTCCGGCGCGCAGATGCGGATCGTCCTGCAACGCCTTGCGCCAGCCCTTGTCGGCTATTGCGAGAACGAAAGGCAGCGTGGCGTTGTTGAGCGCGAAGGTCGCGGTGCGCGGCACGACGCCAGGCATATTCGGCACGCAGTAATGCACGACCGAGTCGACGACATAGGTTGGGTGCGAATGCGAGGTCGGTCGCGAGGTCTCGCAGCAACCGCCCTGGTCGACCGCCACGTCGACGATGATGCTTCCCGGTTTCATCGTCGACAGCATGTCGCGCGTCACGAGCTTGGGCGCCCTCGCGCCCGGCAGGAGAACGGAGCAAATGAGCACGTCGGCGCGCTTAACCAATTCGCGGATGGCGCTCGGCGTCGAAAACACAGTGCGCGCGCGCCCGTCGAACCTCGCCTCGAGCCGGCGCAGCGCGTCGGGGTTACGGTCGGCGACGATGACGCTCGCGCCCATGCCGAGCGCAATCGTCGCGGCATGCGTGCCGACGACGCCCGCGCCGAGAATGACGACATCCGCCGCGGGCACGCCCGGCGCTCCGCCGAGCAGGACGCCGCGGCCGCCCGCGCTCTTCTCGAGGAAATGGGCGGCCACTTGCGGCGCCAGCCGGCCGGCGATTTCCGACATCGGCGTCAACAGCGGCAATCCGCCGACGGCGGAGGTCACCGTTTCATAGGCGATGCAATGCGCGCCGCTTTCGGCAAGCTCGCGGGTAAGCGTCGCATCAGCGGCGAGATGAAGATAAGTAAAAAGAATTTGTGCGCGCCGGAGTCTTTTTCGCTCAACGGCGAGCGGCTCTTTCACCTTTACGATCAGCTCTGCCTTTTCAAAAACGCGCTCGGGGCCTTCGACGAGAAAAGCGCCCGACGCCTCATAGGCGCTGTCCGGAAAGCCCGCGCCGAGCCCTGCGCCCGCCTCCACCAGCACCTCGTGCCCGGCCTGAACCAGTTCCCCGACCGAGGCCGGCGTCAATCCTACGCGATACTCATTGTCCTTGATCTCTTTCGGAACGCCGATGCGCATGGCTTCCTCTCAAAACAGCCTCTTGCGCCTTACATAGTTGGGAAATCGCGGCGTTGAAGCCCAGGCGCCTATTCTTCCGGGCGCAGGGCGAGGGGCAGGGCTTCGTCGACCCGCTCCAGCCAGAAGAATTCCAGGCTGTTGCGCACCTCCTCGGGAATCTCGTCAAAATCCTTGCGGTTGCGGGCCGGCAGCAGAACCCGCGCGATGCCGGCCGTGTGGGCGGCGATGACTTTCTCTTTGACGCCGCCGACCGGCAGCACCAGCCCGCGCAAGCTGATTTCGCCGGTCATGGCGGTGTCTTCGCGCACGCGGCGGCCCGTCATCAGCGATACGAGCGCCATGAACATCGCGACGCCGGCGCTCGGCCCGTCCTTTGGAATGGCGCCCGCCGGCACGTGAACGTGAATATCGCATTTTGCGAAATCTTCCGGGTCTATGCCGAAGCTTTCCGTCCGGTTCTTGACGATGCTGAGCGCGGCCTGGGCGCTTTCGCGCATCACTTCGCCGAGCTGGCCGGTGAGAATCAAGCGCCCGCCGCCGGGAATGCGCGTCGCCTCGATAAAGAGAATGTCGCCGCCGACCGAGGTCCAGGCGAGCCCCGTCGCGACGCCTGGGACGCTGGTGCGCATCGCCAATTCGCTCTCGAATTGGGGCGGCCCGAGAATGGACGCGAGATTTTCCGGCCCGACGTCGATCGGGCCGCTTTCGCCTTCGGCGATGCGCACCGCGGCGTAACGCACGACGCGACCGATCTCGCGCTCCAGATTGCGAACGCCCGCCTCGCGCGTGTAATGGGCGATGATCTCGCCCAGGACCTCGTCGGAAATCTCCATCTGTCCCGGCTTGACGCCATTCGCCGCCATCTGCCGCGCGACGAGATAGCGCCGCGCAATGTTGAGCTTTTCCGCCGCCGTGTAGCCGGCGAGGGCGATCACCTCCATGCGGTCGCGCAGCGGTCCGGGAATGGTGTCGAGGACATTGGCCGTCGCGATGAAGACGACGCGGCTGAGATCGAACGGCACGCCGAGATAATTATCCCTGAAGGCATGATTCTGCTCGGGGTCGAGCACTTCGAGGAGCGCGGCGGAAGGGTCGCCATGCACGCCGGCGCCGAGCTTGTCGATCTCGTCCAGCATCATCACGCAATTGCGCGCGCCGGCCTTGCGGATCGCCTGGATGACGTTGCCCGGCAGCGCCCCGATATAGGTGCGCCGATGGCCGCGGATCTCGGCCTCGTCGTGGACGCCGCCGAGGCTGACCCGTACGAATTTCCGTTTCATCGCGCGCGCGATCGATTGGCCGAGCGACGTCTTGCCGACGCCGGGCGGTCCGACGAAGCACAGGATCGGCGCCTTGCCCTGCGGCGCGAGTTTCAAAATCGCAAGATGCTCGATGATGCGGCGCTTGATTTTTTGCAGCCCGTAATGGTCCTCGTCGAGAATGCGCCGCGCCTCGGCAAGATCGATCGGCGCCTCCTCGGGCAGCGCCCAGGGCAATTCGGTCAGCCAGTCGAGATAGGTGCGCACCATTCCATATTCGCCCGCGGCTTCCGGCATGCGCTCCAGACGGCGCAGCTCCTTGCGGACCTGCTCATCGACCTCTTTCGGCATATGCGCCTTGGCGATCGCCGCGCCGAGTTCCGCGATCTCCTGCGCCTTCGCGTCTTCTCCCTCGCCGAGCTGGCGTTGGATCGCCGCCATTTGTTCGCGCAGCAGCGCCTCGCGCTGGCGTTCGTCGATCGCCGCTTTCGTCTGGCGGCCGATTTCCTGGGAGAGGCGCAGCACCTCGACCCGATGCGAAAGCATGCGCGCGACTTTCTCCATCCGCGCGGCGACGTCGATCGTTTCGAGAATCTCCTGACGCTCCTCGGGTTTGATGTCCATGTAGCCGGCGACGAGATCGGCGAGCTGTCCGGGCAGAGCGATCGAGCGGATCGCCGCCGCAAGCTCCTCGGGCGCCTCGGGCAACAGCTCCAGCGCCTCTGTGGCGAGAGATTTCAGATTAAGAAAGCGCGCCTCTATCTCCGGCGTTTGCGTGGTCGGTTCCGGAATGCGCAGCACGCGCGCGACGAAAAACGGCCAGCCTTCGAGGAATTCGATGAGCTGAAACCGTTGCGCGCCCTGACACACGAGGTGGTGTTCGCCGTTTTGCGCGGTGATGAAGCGCAGCACATTGGCGACACAGCCGAAGCTGTGCATGTCCGCTCCTTGCGGCTCGGCGATCTCGGGGTTGCGCTGCATCAACACGCCGATCTGGCGTTGCTCGCGCACCGCTCTTTGCGCCGCGGCGACCGAGCGCTCGCGCCCGACCGTGATCGGCGCGACGTGACCGGGAAAGAGCACGAGATTACGCACAGGAAGAATGATCAGCGCATCGGGCGGCAGCGGCGGCGATCCGGTGCGCCCATGGTCGGACTCCGGGGCGGTCGAGACGTCCGATTGCGCCATCGCTCATTCCTTTTCGATCGTGACCAGCACGCACCCGTTGGCGAGGGTGTGGCGGATCGCCCCATGGCGGCGCAGCGGCAGCCGCACCCGCCGCTCGAAACGGCCTTGCGGAAGCTCCAGGCGATGGATGACGGCGGTCTCCGCTTCGATCGGAAGAGTGCGCACGCCCGCGAGAATGAGCTCGCCCGCTTCGGCGGCGATTTCCAGGCTCTCGACGCTCACGCCGGGCAGCGCCGCGAAGACGAGAACCGCTTGTTCGGTCTCCAATATGTCGACCGGCGGCTCCCAGAAAAGCTCGAGCGCTCCCGCCGGCCGCACGAAGTCGCGCCGCAGCCGCTCGGCGCGCGCCAGCATTTCGCACGCCTCCAGCCACATCCAGTTCCGTAGGGCGTCATGGTCCATGGGCCGCGCCTGTTGCAGGGATGCGAACTGTCCAAAGACTGCGCCCAACCGCCGCGTCTGTCCAGAGCCCGTTCTTGCGCCGTTCGCGCGTGGGATTTCGCCAGTTGACCCTGGCGCAACCCCGGCCTATCTGCGGGACGGGTAATCTTTCCCAGGGATTGCCTTGCCCGGACTTACCCAGCCGGGCTTTTTTTGTTTCGCCCTCTTCGGCGGCGGCCTGCCGAGCCGCGTTTGGCCTGGCGTTGACGAATACGCATATAAGAAGGGGCCGGCTTCGGCCCGGCGTCCCGCTCAAGAAGAGGCCGCATGGCCAAACAAGCTTCGCCTTATGATCCTTCCGACGAGCAGGCGCTCTACGCCGCAGTCGGCAGGCTCGCGGTCGCATGGGGCCGGTTTGAGGGACAGTTCACCAGCCTCGCGATGGAGATCTTCGACCTTCCGGCGGCCGTGAAACTGCGCCGCCAGATAAAGGAATTGCCGACCGACTGGAGGGACCGCAAAGTCTTCTGGAAAAAAGCCTTCAGCGACCTGCCGGAGCTTGCGCCGATGCAGGAGGCGGCGCTCTTTTTCATTCAGCGGGTCATGCAGAAAGTCCACAGCCGACGTCTTATCGCCGAGGCGATGTGGGGAGAGTTCCTCCCTTCGGCCCAGCCGTCGATCGTGGCGCGAAGAATACGCGGAAAAAAGAAAGACGCGGCCCTTCTCGACCTCGAAACGATGACGATTCCAGTGGCGACGCTCGTCAAGGACGCCGAAGACGTCAACGCATTGAACGAAGAGCTTTCGAAGTTTCAGGCTTTTGTGCGACAAGCCGGATCGACCCCCGCCTGGCGGCTCTGACGGCAGGCGCGGCGCGCTTGACATGGGCTTTGGCGCGCATAGTTGCGGGCTTGGCCTGTTGGCGCTCGCAAGGGTCGAGCGCCAACGGTCGGGGCGCGGTCAGGCTGCGGCGTCAGAGCGCGGTTGGGCTGAAAGCGGCGTCGCAGCAGAAACCAAGGAAAAAGGACATGGCGTTTCGTCCATTGCACGACCGGGTTCTCGTCAAACGTCTCGAAGGCGAAGAGAAATCCAAGGGCGGCATCATCATTCCCGACACCGCCAAGGAGAAACCGCAGGAGGGCGAGGTGATGGCGGTCGGCCCCGGCGCGCGCGACGAGAGCGGCAAGCTGGTTCCGCTCGACGTGAAGGCGGGCGATCGCGTGCTGTTCGGCAAATGGTCGGGCACAGAAGTCAAAGTCGACGGCGAAGAACTGCTGATCATGAAGGAAAGCGACATTCTCGGCGTGATCGGCTGAAGGTCGACGTTCGCCGGCTCAAACAAGAGGGAGTCGCCACATGCCTGCCAAAGACGTTCGTTTCTCCACCGACGCGCGCGACCGCATTCTGCGGGGCGTCGAAATTCTCAACGACGCCGTCAAAGTCACGCTGGGGCCGAAGGGCCGCAACGTCGTCATTGAAAAATCCTTCGGCGCGCCGCGCATCACCAAGGATGGCGTGACTGTCGCCAAAGAAATCGAGCTTGCGGATAAATTCGAGAATCTCGGCGCCCAGCTCGTTCGCGAAGTCGCGTCGAAGACCAATGATCTCGCCGGCGACGGCACGACCACCGCGACGGTGCTCGCCGCGGCGATTGCGCGCGAGGGCTCAAAGGCCGTTGCGGCCGGTCTCAACCCGATGGATCTGAAACGCGGCATCGACCTCGCCGTCGACGCCATCGTCGCCGACCTCAAGAAGAATTCGAAGAAGGTCAC
>JAWOLK010000040.1:0-11182 GCA_033853615.1 Beijerinckiaceae bacterium
GCGCCCGTCGGGGCGATGCCATACCGCCTGAGGGAAGGACTCCACGTTTCGCTCGATGTGGGCGAAAACCCGATACCGGCGCTCGTTGTGGAGACGAGAAACGGCGGCCTCAAAATAGCGCCGATAATCCATTCGCTAACCCTTCAAGGCTTTGATGCGCTGGCCTTATTGCGGCTCATCGCCGCGCGAGCAGTTTGGAGCGTTTCTTACATAGCTGATCTTGGGCTCCGTGGCGAGAGGCGGATCGTCGCGGGTTGTCCCGATCCGCCGCCCGCTCTTGTTCAAGGTTCGCATGATTCGGCGACATCCGCGTCCAGTGTCTCTTTCTCACATTTACGCCGGCTGAACGCGGTGCCTCGGCTTGAATTTATCCGCCGCGGCCGGCGCCGCCGACTGGCCGCTAATGCTCCGAGTGGTGGCGGTTATGATGGTGCGGCTCGTAATGGTGGAGCTTCTTGCGGTCGTGGTGCGGGCAGTTCTCGCGCCAATGCCGAATGCCGCGCGCCCTATGGTGGTCGTGCGTCGTGACGAAGCACCCCTTGCTGTGATGTCCGTGGTGGGAGTCGTGATGCGGCTCATGCAGAAAGGCGAGCTGCTGCCCCCCGCTGGCCGCGACGCTTGGCGTCGCGAGTAGCGGAAAGGCGCAAATCGCCAGAAGGACCGCCCTGCTGGCGTGGAGTCTCCACATGTCTTTTCCCTCGGATCGCGCCGCCGCGCCTGCCAAGGAGAACACGGCGGCAGCTTGATCTTTGGAAAAAAACGTATCGTCTCGTTCGCGCGCTCCATAGGGCCACTGCGCGTGATCGTGATGGCGCCGCTCGGCTCAAGGCGTCAGGCGCCGAGCGCCGCTAGAACCCGCGCCCAGGAGCGCGTCCCCTTGTGGAACGAGGTGAAGGAATATTTCTCGTTCGGCGAGTGGATGCGGTCGTCCTCCAGCGCAAAGCCGATCATCAGCGCGTCCATGCCGAGATCGCGCTTGAAGGCCCCGACGATCGGGATGGAGCCGCCGCAGCCGGTGAGCGCCGCCTCCTTGCCCCATTCTTCCTCGAGCGCCCGGCGCGCCCGTTTCAGCGCCTCCGAGCCGAAGGGCAGTTGCAGCGCATTTGAGGCGCCCTGCGTGACGAATTCGGCGGTGACGTCGGCCGGCAGGCGCTCGCGCACGAAGGCGCGGAAACTCTCCAGCACGCGCTCTGCGTCCTGCGCGCCGACGAGGCGGAAGGAAAGCTTCGCCGAAGCCTGCGCCGGCAGCACGGTCTTCGTGCCCTTGCCGGTATAGCCGCCGACGATCCCGTTTACGTCGCAGGTCGGGCGCGCCCAAATCTGCTCGATGACGCTGCGGCCGGCCTCGCCGCCGACGCGGGTCAGGCCGACGCCCTTCAAAAAGGCGGCCTCGTCGAAGTCGAGATGGCGCCACTGCTCGGCGATGTCCTCGGGCAATTCCGGCACGCCGTCGTAAAAGCCCGGCAGCGTCACCCGACCGTCGCCGTCGTGCAGATCGCCGATGATTTTTGCCAGCACGTGAATCGGGTTGACGATCGGGCCGCCGAACATGCCCGAATGCAGATCATGGCTCGGGCCGCGGAGGATCACCTCCTCCTGCGCGAGGCCGCGCAGCATGATGGTGATGCCGGGCGTCGTCGCGTTCCACATGCCGGTGTCGCAGACGAGCGCGAGATCGGCGGCCGAGAGCTCATCGTGATATTTCGCCAGAAATTCCGGCAGCGACGGCGAGCCGGTCTCCTCCTCGCCCTCGAAGAGGAAGGTGACGTGGCAGGGCAGGCCGCCATTCTGCTCGAAGGCGCGGCAGGCCTCCAGAAAGGTCATCAACTGACCCTTATCGTCGCTCGCCCCGCGCGCGACAATGTCCTTGCCCGCCTTGCCCTCGGCGAGGCGCGGCGCGAAAGGGTCCGTCTCCCACAGCTCCAGCGGGTCCGGCGGCTGCACGTCGTAATGGCCGTAGAACAGCACATGCGGCACGTCCTTGCGCCTGGCTTTGGCGTGGCCGACGACGATCGGATGGCCGGCGGTCGGCCGCACCTCGGCCTCGTAGCCGAGCCCGCGCAATTGCTCGGCGAGCCAATCGGCGGCCCGTCGGCAATGGGCGGTGTAGGCCGGGTCCGTCGAGACGGACGGGATGCGCAAAAGATCGAACAGCCGCTCGGTGGATTCGCCGAGATTGGCGTCGATCGTGTTCAAAACCGCGTCGATGCTGGCCATGACTCCTTCTCCTCGGCGGCAAAGCTAATGCGGCTTTGTGAAAGTGGAAAGCGCCCCGGCGGCGCCCAGATAGGCGAGGGCGGTCAAGGAAACGGTTTTCCAAGCCGGCGAAACGCGGCTAAGATCGAGTTTAGAGTGGTTCTAAACCGACGCCTTTCAACAGGAGAGACACATGACCATCAAGGCCGGCGACAAGCTTCCCGAGGCGACATTGACGACCATGGGGCCGAATGGGCCGCAACCCGTGAAGGTCTCGGATTACTTCAAGGGCCGCAAGGTGATGCTGTTCTCGGTGCCGGGCGCCTTCACGCCCACCTGCCACAAGACGCATCTGCCCGGCTTCGTGCAGAAGGCCGACGCGATCAAGGCCAAGGGCGTCGACGCGGTGGCGGTGACGGCGGTCAACGACGTCTTCGCGCTCGACGCCTGGCTGGAGGCGAGCGGCGCCAAGGGCAAGGTCGATGGTCTCGCCGACGGCTCGGCGCAATTCGTCAAGGCGCTCGGCCTGGAGCTCGATCTCACCGAGCCCGGCCTCGGCCTGCGCGGCAAGCGCTTCTCGGCGCTGGTGGACGACGGCGTCGTGAAGTGGATCAATGTCGAGGAGAATTCCAGCCAGGCGACCGTGTCGAGCGCGGAAAGCGCGCTGGCGCAGCTTTAACCTTTAGGACCGATCCCTCCCCCCGTGAGGGGGAGGGACGAGACCCCGATGATCTCAAAGACGGGTAGGACCTACGCGCCCTGCAGCGCCGCGACGCCCGGCAGCGTCTTGCCCTCTAACCATTCGAGGAAGGCGCCGCCGGCGGTCGAGACGTAAGTAAAGCTCTGCCCGGCGCCGGCCTGGTTCAGCGCCGCCACCGTATCGCCGCCGCCGGCGACCGACAGCAGCTTCCCCTCTATGGTGAGCCGCGCCGCCGTCTGCGCCACGGCGTTGGTGCCCTCGTCGAAGGGCGGCAGCTCGAAGGCGCCGAAGGGGCCGTTCCAGACGAGCGTCTTCGTCGCCGCCAGCAGGCTCTCGACATGGGCGACGGTCTTCGGCCCGACGTCGAGGATCATGTCGTCGGCGCCGACGTGATCGACCGCAACCATATGCGACGGCGCATGCGCCTCGAATTTCTGCGCCACGGTCACATCGACCGGCAGAACGATGACGCAGCCGGCGGCCTTCGCCTTCGCCACGATGTCGCGGGCGGTGTCGAGCAGATCCTTCTCGCACAGCGACTTGCCGACGGCCTTGCCCTCGGCGGCGAGGAAAGTATTGGCCATGCCGCCGCCGATGACGAGATAGTCCACCTTGGCGACGAGATTGCCGAGCAGCTCCAGCTTGGTCGACACTTTCGCGCCGCCGACGATCGCCATCACCGGACGGGCCGGCGCGCCGAGCGCCTGATTGAGCGCCTCCAGCTCCGCCTGCATGGTGCGGCCGGCATAGGCCGGCAGCTTGTGCGCGAGCCCCTCGGTCGAGGCGTGGGCGCGATGCGCGGCCGAGAAGGCGTCATTGACGAAAACGTCGCCATTCTTGGCGAGCGCCTCGACGAAAGACGGGTCGTTCTTCTCCTCTCCCTTATGGAAGCGGGTGTTTTCGAGCAGCAGAACCTCGCCGTCGCGCAGCGTGGCGATGGCCCGCGCCGCCGGCTCGCCGACGCAGTCCTCGACGAAGGCGACCGGCATTTTCAAATAGCGCTCCAGCGCCGGCGCGAGCGGGCGCAGGCTGTCCTCTTCGTTCGGCTGGCCCTTGGGGCGGCCGAAATGCGCGAGCAGAATGACCTTGCCGCCCTTGGCGGCGATTTCGTTGATCGTCGGCAGCACGCGCTCGATGCGGGTGGCGTCGGTGATGCGCCCCTCTTCCATCGGCACGTTGAGATCGACGCGCAACAACACGCGCTTGCCCCTGGGGTCGAGATCGTCGAGGGTTTTGAAGGTCATGGCAACTCTCGCAGGAAAAGAAAGGCCCAGCGCGGGGCCGGGCCAGATGCGTCAAATCAGCTTCGCGATCGTCGCCGCGACATCCGTCATGCGGCCGGAGAAGCCCCATTCATTGTCATACCAGGAGAGGATCGACACCAGATTGCCGTCCATCACCTTGGTCTGATCGAGATGGAAGGTCGAGGAGTTCGGATTGTGGTTGAAATCCACCGACACGAGCTTCTCGGCCGTGTAGCCGAGCACGCCCTTCAGCGGGCCGTCGGCGGCGGCCTTGATCGCGGCGTTGACCTCGTCCTTCGTCGTCGCGCGCTTGGCGACGAACTTCAGATCCACCGCGGAGACGTTCGGCGTCGGCACGCGGATCGCATAGCCGTCGAGCTTGCCGTTCAGCTCCGGCAGCACGAGGCCCACCGCCTTGGCGGCGCCGGTCGAGGTCGGGATCATCGACAAAGCGGCGGCGCGGGCGCGGTAGAGATCCTTGTGATAGGTGTCGAGCGTCGGCTGGTCGCCGGTGTAGGAGTGGATCGTCGTCATGATCCCCTTCTCGATGCCGATTGCTTCATTCAGCACCTTGGCCACCGGCGCGAGACAGTTCGTCGTGCAGGAGGCGTTGGAGATCACGAGGTGATCCTTGGTGATCTTGTCGTGGTTGACGCCATAGACCACGGTGATGTCGGCCCCTTCGCCGGGGGCGGAGATCAGCACGCGCTTCGCGCCGGCGTCGAGCAGCGCCTTCGCCTTGTCGCGGGCGGTGAAGAGGCCGGTGCACTCCAGCGCGATGTCGACCTTCAGCTCCTTGTAGGGCAGCTCGGCCGGGTTCTTGATCGCGGTGCATTTGATCGGGCCGCGGCCAGCGTCGATCGTGTCGCCCTCGACCGTCACCTGATGCGGGAAGCGGCCATGGACGGAATCATAGCGCAGCAGATGCGCATTGGTTTCGACCGGCCCGAGATCGTTGATGGCGACGACCTCGAGGTCGGTGCGGCCCGACTCGATGATATAGCGCAGGACATTGCGTCCGATGCGGCCGAATCCGTTGATCGCCACTCTCACGGTCATTTGGAAAACTCCTTGTCGCCGCGGCCGATGAGACGCGGCTCTCGTTCTCTTGCGGGCGTTGCGCCGCAGGGCGGGGTCGAGCGGTGTGATAGCACCTCGCGTCCCCCTGTCAACGCGGCGCGGGGTTTCGCCGTTGCGGCGCGCGGCTTGGGTTTTGCCGGAAACATGTTACCAACGGCCGAGTCCGGCGAATCGGCGATCGAATCGCCGCCGCCGCTCCTGCGAATGATGTCTGGTGAACATGACGCAATTTCAACGGCTCGATGCGGCGCTGGCGCGGTTCGAGAAGGCGCTCTCGGCGGTCGAGGCCGCGGGCGGCGAGCGGCGTGAGAATACGCTCTCGCTCTCCGACCTCGAAGAGGAGCTTGCGGTGATGCAGGACGACCGCAGCCGGCTGGCGCTCGATCTCGACGCGGCGCTGGCCCGGGCCGCCATGCTGGAGAAGGCGCGCGACGAGGCGCTGCGGCGCATCGAGCAGGCGAGCGCCGGCGTCGCCGCAGTGCTCGGCGAGGCGAATCAGGGCGAGGAATGACAATGGCGCATGTCGTGGTGAGCATCGCCGGCCGCACCTACCGCATGGCCTGCGACGACGGCGAGGAAGAGCAATTGCGCGGCCTCGCCGCGCTGGTCGAGGGGAAGATCCTCGCCATGCGCGAGGATTTCGGCGACATCGGCGAACAGCGCAGCATCGTCATGGCGGCGATCGCCATCGCTGACGAGGCGAAAGCCGCGCGCGACAAACTCGCCGCGCTGGAGGAAGAAGTCGCCGCGCTGCGCGCCGAGTCGGCGGCCGCGAAAACCGCCGCGACGGCGCTCGAGGATCGTGCGGCCGGCGCGATAGAAAAAGCGGCGGATCGGCTGGAGCGCCTCGCCGCCGCCTTGCAGGACGCAGCCCCGGACGACGCGTCGGCGCAGGAGTCGCTCTAGCGCGTTTCCAGGCGGTAAGAAAACGCGCGAACGCCGGAAACCGCGCCGCCGGCGGCGGAAGCGGCCCCGCTGCGTCGGGCGCTCAGCGCTTGATCGCCCATTGCTCGATGGTCACGTCGTGGACCGCGTTCACCAGCGCGTCGGATTGTTCCGAGAGCTGATAATTGCGGCTCTGCGCCGCCTGCGCCTCCGCGCCGTCCTTGAGGATGGCGATCTTCATCTGCTCGGTGGCGAGACGGTTCAGCTCGTTGATCCAGCTGTTGACCGACAGCAGGAAAAGGCGCTTGCGCTCCATCTGCACTTCCTGCGACGCGGTGGTGTCCTGGGCGAGCTCGATCTCCTTCGTCACCCGCGCAATGTCGGCGTCGAGCTTGGCGATCTTCTCTTCCAGCGCCTTCGCCTCGTCGCCCTTCGAGGCGGCCTTGGCCTTTTCCAGCGCCGCCTCGGCCTCGGCCTTCGCCTTCTTCATGTTGTTGACGCCGCTTTCCAGCCAGGCGGCCTGGGCTTTCAGCAGCGCGTCCTTCGGCGAGCCGGAGAGATTGTAGGACATGGGCGCCGGGAAATAGGGGCCGACCTCGGTGGCCCCGGCCGGCGCGCCGAGCGCGGCCGAAATCAGCGCGCCGAGCAAAGCCGCTTTGGCGAGACGGGATTTCATTCTTGTTCCTCCCCTGCGGTCGCTGTCTCGTCTCCGCTCGCGCGGAACCGGCGCGCCGCTCTTTGTGAAGCGACAAACTGTCTCATCCCCAAGCATCTGACAAGACGGAGCCCGCGCTGCGCCCGTTAGCGCGCAGCCTCCCCTTCGCGCTTGCGGAATCGGCTCCGCGTCTGTATTGAATTCCTTTCAGTCGGCGTTTTCCGCCGTCGGTTATTCCAAGGATTGGACTCGTGGCTGTCGCCGCTTTTGCGATCGCGTCCACAAAAGGCGCCTGTGCCGAGCGCTCTCGCGCGGGGCGCGCGCATCCTCTCGCCGGCCTGCTGCTTCGTCGCCCCTGAGCGCCCAAAGGGCTCCCGCCCAGGCATTCAGGGGGAAAGACACCGGCCCGCATGACGGGCGCAGCGGAACCAAGGCCCAGAGGATGGCCAAAGAGGATTTGACCCCATGACCGATCGTCACGACGCCCCCGCCGCCGGCTCGAACGCCGACCGCGTGCTGATTTTCGACACGACTTTGCGCGACGGCGAGCAATGCCCCGGCGCTTCGATGACCTTCGAGGAAAAGCTGGAGGTCGCCGATCTGCTGGACGCTTTGGGCGTCGATATCATGGAGGCGGGCTTCCCCATCGCCAGCCAGGGCGATTTCGAGAGCGTCGCCGAAATCGCCAAGCGCGTGAAGAACGCCTCCGTCGCCGGCCTCGCCCGCGCCTCGGAAAAGGACATCGACCGCTGCGGCGAGGCGGTGAAGGCGGCGAAGCGCCCGCGCATCCACACCTTCATCTCCACCTCGCCGGTGCATATGAAATACAAGCTCCAGATGGAGCCCGAGCGGGTGCTGGAGCTGATCGCGTCTTCCGTGACGCGGGCGCGCAACCATGTCGCCGACGTCGAATGGTCGGCCGAGGACGGCACGCGCACGGAAATCGATTTCCTCTGCCGCTGCGTCGAGACGGCGATCCGCGCCGGCGCGACGACGATCAACATTCCCGATACGGTCGGCTACGCCACGCCGGTGGAATATGAGGCGCTGTTCCGCACCGTGCGCGAGCGCGTGCCCAATTCCGACAAGGCGATCTTCTCGGTGCATTGCCACGACGATCTGGGCCTCGCGGTCGCCAATTCCCTGGCCGGCGTGCGCGGCGGCGCGCGGCAGATCGAATGCACGATCAACGGCATCGGCGAGCGGGCCGGCAACGCCTCGCTCGAAGAAGTCGTGATGGCGATGAAGACCCGCGCCGATGTGCTGCCGTTTTACACAAACGTGGACGCCAAGCTGCTGACGCGGGCGTCAAAACTCGTGTCGGCGGTGACGTCATTCCCGGTGCAGTATAATAAGGCCATCGTCGGCCGGAACGCCTTCGCCCATGAGAGCGGCATCCATCAGGACGGGATGCTGAAGAACGCCCATACGTACGAGATCATGACGCCGGAAAGCGTCGGCGTCTCCAAGACCTCGCTGGTGATGGGCAAGCATTCGGGCCGCCACGCCTTCCGCGAAAAGCTGAAGGAGCTCGGCTATCATCTGGGCGAAAACGCGCTGGAGGACGCCTTCAAGCGCTTCAAGGATTTGGCCGACCGCAAGAAGCTCGTCTACGACGAAGATCTGATGGCGCTGGTCGATGATGAAATCTTCGGCGCGCATGACAAGATCAAGGTCGCGGCGCTGACGGTGATCGCCGGCACCAACGGCCCGCAATCGGCGGCGCTGACGCTGGACATAGACGGCGAGAAGAAGACCCATCAGGCGACCGGCAACGGCCCGGTGGACGCAATCTTCAACGCCATCAAGGCGCTGGCGCCGCATGAGGCGGTGCTGGAGCTGTTCCAGGTCCATGCGGTGACCGAGGGCACGGATGCGCAGGCGGAAGTCTCGGTGCGGCTCGCCGAGGAGGGCCGCGTCGTCACCGGCCGCGGCGCCGATCCGGATACGCTGGTCGCCTCGGCCCGCGCCTATGTCGCCGCGCTCAACAAGCTGATGGCGAAGCGCGGCGCCAAGCCCGAGGCGGCGCAAGTCGGGTGACGGACGGCGCTGCTATTGTCGACAGTCTGAGGCAGGGCGTCGCTATTCTGGCGGTTGCGATGATCGTCGCAATCGCCGCGCGGCGGCTGCGCCTGCCCTATACGGTCGGCCTCGTTCTCGTCGGCGCGGCGCTCGCTCTGTCGAGAATCGACTTCGCCCCCCATCTCACCCATGAGCTGATTTTCGATCTGCTGCTGCCGCCGCTTCTGTTCGAGGCGGCCTTGATGCTGCATTGGCGCGAGCTGCGGCGCGATCTTTTCCCCATAGGCGTGCTGGCGACGCTGGGCTCGGCGATTTCGGCCGCCGTCGTCACTGCCGGGATGACGACGCTGCTCGGCTGGCCGCTGCCCTCGGCGCTGGTGTTCGGCACGCTGATCGCCGCGACCGACCCCGTGGCGATCATCGCCATGTTCAAGGACAATGGCGTCAAGGGCCGGCTGCGGCTGCTCGTCGAGAGCGAGAGCCTGCTCAACGACGGCGCGGCGGCGGTGATGTTCGTGATGGCGGTCGCCTATGCGCAATCGGGCGGCGCGGCGCAGTCCGGGACCGACGTGGCGCTGACGCTCACAAAAATCGTGCTCGGCGGCGTCGGCGTCGGAGCGGCCTGCGGCGGCGCGGCGATCCTTGCGGCCGGCGCCACGAAGGAACATCTCGTCGAGGCGACGCTGACCAGCATCGCCGCTTACGCCTCCTTCCTCGTCGCCGAACATTTCGAAGTGTCGGGCGTGCTCGCCACCGTCACGGCCGGGCTGATGATGGGCAATCTCGGCCTGCTCGATCCGGACCGCAAAAGCTACCTCTCCTTCAAGGGGCGCGACTTCATCGGCGGTCTGTGGGAGTTCTCGGCCTTTGTCGCAAATTCGGCGGTCTTCCTGCTGATCGGGCTCGACGTGGCGCAGACGCCCTTCGAGGCGACCGGGACGCGGTTGCTCGTTGGCGCGGTCCTGCTGGCGCTCGTCGCCCGGGCGCTGACCGTTTACCCGCTCAGCCTGCTCTTTGCCGGCTCGCGCTGGGCGCTGTCTTTCGGCGAGCAGCATGTGCTGTGGTGGGGCGGCCTGCGCGGCGCGCTGGCGCTGGCTTTGGCGCTGTGGCTGCCGCAAGACCTGCCGATGCGGGGCGAGATCGTCGTCGTGACTTTCGCCGTCGTCGCCTTTTCGATCGTCGCGCAGGGCCTCACCATGCCGATGCTGTTGCGCGCGCTCGGCTTCATGCCGAAGGGCGGGTGAGGGGCGCTCGTTTTCTCGGGCGCGGGGCGCTACACTGCCGGCATGACCGGAGAAGCGAAACACGGCCCTGCGGCCAATGTCCTTTCGCGGCTGACGCCTGCGCGGCGTCGCGCGCTGGAGGCGCTGATCAAGGCCAACCGGCCGCTCGGCGCCTATGAGATGATCGACCTCATGGCCGAGGCCGACGGCAAGCGGCCGGCGCCGATCTCGGTCTACCGCGCGCTCGCCTATCTGTTGGACAACGGCCTTGCGCACCGGCTCGAATCGAAAAACGCCTTCGTCGTCTGCGGTCATGCGCACGGGGCCGAGGAGCCGGTGATTTTTCTGATTTGCGAGGACTGCGGCGAGGTGCGGGAGGCGACCTCGCCGGGCCTCGCCCGCGAGCTGAGCGCGCTCGCCAGCGCCGCAGGATTCACCCCGCGCACGCGGGTGATGGAGATCGCCGGCCGCTGCGAGCGCTGCGCGCGCGCGTAAGTTTCCAACCGCTCACGACCGGTTATCCGACGCCGCGCGGCTGCGCGCGGAACGCTGCGCGTTTGACTCTCGCGGATGTGACTTATATACATCATGTTGATTATAAGTCTCAAAACGGATCGCGGCCATGCTTGGCTTCAGGCTGTCCATTCCAACGTGCGACAGCGAGAAACGGGCTTTTGTAAAAGAGCGCGACGAAACCGTCCTGGAGTCTCCCGGGGTGAATGTCCGCGCGCTGACGCCGGAAGAAAGGCTGGCCGAATCCGCGCGAAGCGCCGAGGAAAAAATGGGGAACGGCGACCAGACGGCGAATAACGTGCGGAGAAACCCGCCTTATGCGCTCGATGCCCTAAGCCGCCCAGCGCCGAGAATCGTTTGGTGTTCGCGCTCCTGATGGAGCAACGTGACCGGTGCGCGTTTAGCGACAGATATAGCTATAAAACCAATGGCGTGTATTTCACCCTATTGGATGTATCTATAGCGCGTGGTCGTTTCCCAACGGGGAAGGAGGTTTGGAATCAATGTCTTTTCTGCATTCCATATTTCTTAGTAAGGGAGGCTGTGAGCAGCAGCTCCCTGAGCGCATCCTAGTGAATATCGATAGCATGGTAAGCTCTAACGAAGGCGTCGAGCACCGGCTCTATACAAATTCCGTTTTAAGAGACTTTATAGAGCAACATTT
>JAWOLK010000041.1:0-32570 GCA_033853615.1 Beijerinckiaceae bacterium
TTTCGGCAGATGGCGCGTTTCGCCGCGCCGGAATATCCGAGCCGCGCCCGCGCGCCGATGTTGCTGCTCGGCTGCGGCCGCGACGAGATCGTCTCGACCCCGGCCGCCGAGCGTTTCGCGCGGCGGCTGGATTTGGCGCGACTTGCGATCGTGCCCGGCGCGCGGCACGAATTGCTGATGGAGCGGAACGACCTGCGCGACCAGTTCTGGGTCGGCTTCGACGCCTTCATCCTCGGCGACGCGCATATGAAGGGCGCCGCCTGACGCCGCGGTCAGGCGTTCAGCAACTCCAGCGCCGCCGCGTGCAGGCGCCTGTCGCCGGCCGCGACGATGGCGCCGCCCTGCGCCGCGCTCTCGCCGCTCCAGGTGCTGACGACGCCGCCGGCGCCCTCGATGATCGGGATCAGCGCGACGATGTCGTAAGAGTTCAGGCCCGTCTCGATGATGAGGTCGACATGGCCGGCGGCGAGCGCGCAATAGGCGTAGCAGTCGCCGCCGTAGCGCGGCAGCCGCACCTCGCGCTCGACGCGGTGGAAACGGTCGCGCAGCGCCGCCTCGATCAGCAGCGGCGAGGTGGTCATCAACGTCGCCTGCGCCAGAGACGCGCAGGCACGCACGCCGAGCTTGCGCCGCTCCATCTCTTGCCCGGCGCCGCCACGGGCCGGCCCGCGCCAGAAGGCCGCCTCGCCGTCGCCGAAGAATCGCTCGCGGGTGAAGGGCTGGTGCATCATGCCGTAACAAGGCGCGCCGCGATGGGTGAGGCCGATCAGCGTGCCCCACATCGGCAGGCCGCAGAGAAAGCTCTTGGTGCCGTCGATCGGATCGAGCACCCAGACATATTCGGCGTCCGCGCGCCGGGAGCCGAATTCCTCGCCGACGATCCCATGCGTTGGAAAAACATCCTCGATCAGCCGGCGCATCGCCAATTCGGCGGCCCGATCGGCCTCGGTCACCGGATCGAAGACGCCGCCATGCGCCTTGTCGTCGGAGGCGATGGCCGTGCGGAAAAACGGCAGGATGGCCTCGCCCGAAACATCGGCGAGGCGCTCGACGAACTTCTCGAAGTCGACGGCGGACATGGGATTCTCCGAAAGGGAAAGCCGCCTATTCGGCGGCGGCGCGGCGCTCGTCCATGCGGGAGGCGACCTCCCGCGCGAGATCGCGGACGACCTCGCCGAGATGGGCGGCGATCGCGTCGAAACGCTCGTTTCGCTCGAGCGTCGTCTCGTTCATGTAGAGGCCGCGCGCCACCTCGATCTGCACCGCGTGCCAGCCGGCGGCCGGCTTGCCGTAATGTTCCGTGATGAAGCCGCCGGCGTAAGGGCGATTGCGCTGGACGACGTAATTGAACTGCCGCAGCCGGTCCTCGATCGCGGCGACGACGCCTGGACAGCAGCTCGCGCCGAACCGGTCGCCGATCACGAAATCAAGCTGACGCTTCCCGCGCGTCGCGACGCTCTGGTCGCGCGCCAACGTCGTCGGCATGGAATGACAATCGATCAAAAAGGCCGCGCCGAATTTGCGTTGCGCGCGCTCCATCAGGCCGCGCAGCGCCGCGTGGTAAGGCTTGTAGAGACGCTCGATGCGGTCGAGCGCCTCCTCGACCCGCAACGGCTGCGCATAGATCTCGCGCGCGTCGGCGACCACGCGGGGAATCGTGCCGAGCCCGGCGGCGACGCGGAGCGAGCGGGTGTTGACGAATTCCGGCAGCGGCGCGTCGAACATGCGCGGGTCGAGCTCATAGGGCTCGCGATTCACATCGAGATAGGCGCGCGGAAAATGCGCCCGCAGCATCGGGGCGCCGACAGACCGGGCGAAGGCGAAGAGCGCGTCGACATAGGCGTCCTCGGAGCGGCGCAGGCCGAGCGCGTCGAGCCGGGTGCGCTCCAGAAAGGCCGGCGGGTAGACGCTGCCGGAATGGGGCGAGGAAAACACCAGCGGCGAGGCCAGTTCCTCGGGCTCCAGAATCTCGACCGGCTCGCCGAATTCCGGATCGACCGCGCGCGGCGCCGCCTTGTCAATCTCCCGCGTCGGATCGAGATCCATCGTTGCGCGCCCCGCCATCGCCTGCTTCGATTGCCGTTTCCGCCGCCGCGAAGCAGCCCTGGTCGATGGAGCCAGATTTGGCCGGCCGACGCAAGCCCGTCCTTCCGGCTGCGGCGCCCGCTTTCCACACGCCCGCAGGCCGCCGGGCGGGCGACCGGCGTCGGCCCCTGTCATAATTAGGCGAGGTAAACCCGGTGAGTGCGTTTTTCACTCGATTTTTACCAAGGCCCGGCTGTAATGACAAAAACGCGTGAGGAGTGACATGAGCGACCGGCCCAACGCCAAAATTCTGCTTGCCGAAGACGACAACGACATGCGCCGCTTTCTGGTCCGGGCGTTGCAGCAGGCCGGCTTCGTCGTCTCCTCTTTCGACAACGGCCTCGCCGCCTATGACCAGCTCCGGGTCGAGCCGTTCGAGCTGCTTCTGACCGACATCGTCATGCCCGAGATGGACGGAATCGAACTGGCCCGCCGCGCGACCGAGCTGGATCCCGAGATCAAGGTGATGTTCATCACCGGCTTCGCGGCGGTCGCCCTCAATCCCGACAATCAGGCCCCGAAACAGGCGAAGGTTCTGTCGAAGCCGTTCCATCTGCGCGACCTCGTCAATGAGGTGCAGAGGCTGCTCGCGGCCTGAACCGCCGGAAAGCCGCTTCGCTTTCTGATGGAGCGGCCTTGCCCCTTGCGAGCCGTTGCGCTAAGAGCGCGGCGAGAGTTTTTTGAAAATATCGGTCGGCCCCGCGCCAAGAGGCGTCCCGGGGGACGCCGCGTTGAATGGGACGAACGGACATGAAGAGCGACATCCATCCCGACTACCACATGATCAAGGTCGTGATGACGGACGGGACCGAATATTTCACCCGTTCGACCTGGGGCAAGGACGGCGACACGCTGAACCTCGACATCGACCCCAAGACGCATCCGGCCTGGACCGGCGGCTCGCAGCAGCTGCTCGACCGCGGCGGCCGCCTGTCGCGCTTCAACACCCGCTTCGGCAATCTCTCCTTCGGCAAGAAGTAAGCCGAAGGGTCGAGCCTCTGAACGCTGCGCCGCCGGTTTTCCGGCGGCGTTTTTGATTCAGGCAGGGCGAGATATGCGAAACGCCCGCGCGGGCCGGCGTTTTTCTTCGGTTCGCCTGGCGCGCGCTACCGCGAAAAGGCCGCGCGCAACATCTCGATTTGCGCCTCCACAGGGCTAACGGCCATGGCCGACGCCTCGCCCGCATGTTGCGCATAGATCAGTTGGTCGAGGTGAATGATCCGCGCCTGCAGCCGCAGCGATTGGATCGCCAGTTCCCGCAGCCGTATGGGCAGGCGTTGGAACAGATCCGGGTTCGAGGCCAGCTCCTGCTCGGCGAGCTTGACGCGATTGCGGTCCCGCGCCGCCTGCGCGCGGGTCATTTCGCCCTGATTGACGGCGCGTTGCAGCAGCAGCCAGGAAGCGATCTGCATGAGGCGCGTCGTCAGCCGCATGCTCTCGGCCGCATAGGCCAGCGCCTCGGCGCGCGGCAGGGCCTTCGCCTCCTCCCGGCCGGCGCCGTCCAGATAGGCGGCGGCCTCCTCGACGAGAGTCATGCCCTCGCGGAACATCGCGCCAAACGCCTCGGAGCCGGCCAATTTATCGACAAAGGAAACCGGCTCCGGCGCGGCTTCGATCGAATCCTTCACTCGCCCCATGACACGCTCACCAACTAAACACGCCGCCGGCCCCGAGCCGGATCACTCGACTGGAGTGAACTTAGCGCATGTGCCGGCCGGGCGCCCTCTTAGTCTTTCTTTAACCTTAATTGCGGCAGCAGTGGCGCCGAGCGCAGGGCCAAAACGAAAAAAGAGCCGCGCGGGCGGCTCTAGGCTCTTCAGGGAGGCATCAAGGGGAGTGGTGAAGGGCCCACTCGAGGAAAACCCGCAATTGCGGGACACACTTAGACTGCGCCGAAACAGTTAACAAATAATTAACGCGGAAAGAGGCGCAAAACGCGCATCTCGCCGGGTCGCCCCGACGGAGCCGCTGCTGCAATCGCGGTAGAGGTTCGTTTGCCGTTTAAGAAATTTGCCGCCCAGACGCAAGGGGCTCTCGCCTTGCGCTTCCACGGCTGCTCGCTTCCGCCGCGGGGGAGCCTTAGCGGCGGTCCGAGACGCTCGACCTCCCGCTCAGAACCGGACTTTCGGCCTTGGCCGAATGACGCCACTGGAATTCGAGCGAGACCAGGGCCGCAAGCGTCAAAAGCGCAGCGCGCAGCAATTGCCGGCCGCTGACGTAAGGATGGCGGAACGCCGGCGGCGCCGCGAGGGGCGCGACATCTGCGGGTTGCGGGCCGCCGCGGCGCTCCCTTATCTGTGCGACCGGCCGCGCAGACGCAGCCTTGGCGGAATCGCGGGGCCCCGACGCTGCGATCGATTCTGCGACCATGATTCACCACTCCCACCCGGAACTCGCGATCGGCGAAACTTATCCAGGTCGCTTTTCGGAATGGTAAACCTCGGCAGACGCTTGACGATCCGCGCCGCACATGACCATTGGGAGCCCCCACCCTATCCTTCCCCCCGAGGCGCCCATGATTCGATCCGCCCTGATGAATGTGATGACCGCCGCCGTGCTGAAGGCTGGGCGCGGTCTCAAGCGCGACTTCGGCGAGATCGAAAATTTGCAGGTGTCGGTCAAAGGCCCTGGCGATTTCGTCTCCGCCGCCGATCGCAAGGCTGAGAAGACGCTGTTCGACGAGCTGTCCAAAGCCCGGCCCGGCTATGGCTTTCTGATGGAGGAAGGCGGCGCGGTAGAGGGCAGCGACAAGAGCCACGTCTGGCACATCGACCCGCTCGACGGCACGTCGAATTTCCTGCACGGCATCCCGGTCTTCGCGGTCTCGGTGGCGCTGGAGCGCGAGGGACAGCTCGTCGCCGGCGTCGTCTATAATCCGGCGAGCGACGACATGTTCGTCGCCGAGAAGGGTCAGGGCGCCTATCACAACAACCGCCGGATGCGCGTCTCCGCCCGGCGCACCCTCGGCGAATCGATGATCGCCTGCGGCATCCCGCCGCTGGCGCGCCTGAAGGACCATGAGCGCTTCAAGGTGGAGCTCGCCGCCGCCATGGCCAAGGTCGGCAATATTCGGCGGATGGGCGCGGCGGCGCTCGACCTCGCCATGGTCGCCTCCGGCCGCTGCGACGGCTATTGGGAGCGCGGCGTCAACTCCTGGGACATCGCCGCCGGCGTCGTGCTGGTGCGCGAATCGGGAGGCTTCGTCACCGATCTCTCCGGCGGCGGCGACATGCTGGCGAAACAGGAGATCTGCGCCGGCAATGAGACCATCCATCGGCTGTTGCTCGATGTCGTGAGGAAGGCGTGAGCGTCGCCCAAGGACGCGCCGAAGCCTTGCGCATCGCCCCGCGCGGCGAGGCCGATTGGCCCGGCATGTTGAGCGTGTGGGTCGCCGCGTGGCGCGCCACCTATGCCGACATCGACTTCGCGGCGCGGCGCGCATGGCTCAAGGCGCGTGTCGCCGAGATCGAGGCGGCCGGAAGCGTGACGCTGTGTCTCTTCGACGGCGGCGTCCCTGCCCTCGCCGGTTTCGTGGTGATTGACCCGGCCACCGGCTGGCTCGATCAAATCTGCGTCGCGCCGAGCCACTTCGGCACAGGGGCGGCCTCCGCGCTGCTGGACGCGGCGCGCGCGGCGTCGCCCGGGCGCATTCGACTCGACGTCAACGCAGATAATGCACGCGCCATCCGCTTTTATGAGCGCCAGGGATTCGCGCGCGTCGGCGATGGCGCGCCGAGTCTGTCGGGGCGTCCGACGATCGTTATGGAGTGGCGCGCAAAGACCTGCGCGGCGCCACGAAACTCCGTTTAGCGATTGTATTCAAAAAGATTTGCTGGTTCCGCCTTCCGCGTATGACGCAGAGCCCCAATTGCCGCAGGGTGAGCTCCGGCACATATAGCCCGCATCGTCTCATTAACCGAACACGCCCCTCTCAGGCGCGGCGGCTCCGGCTCGCCCAGGGAGAGCCCGGCCTGTTCGGAGGGAGGACGCCGCGCGACAGAGCGACGCGGCGCGCAACAAAAAGAAAGTGAGAGCCGATGGACACGACCAATCGCAGGACTGGTCACAAATTGCGCCGCAACACGACATCGCCGAGGCATAAATTCCCGGTCGGCGCCTGCGTCTTTCACCATGGCGGCGTGCCCGGAGTCGAGGGCGCGGTTTTTCGCGTGACGCGCCTGCTGCCCGACGGCGGCGAAGGACTGCAATACAGGCTGAAAGGGGAGCGCGACGGCCAGGAGCGCGTCTCCTCCGAATCCTGCCTCCGGCCCGCGCACGGACACTAGCATCGGGAACAAGATTCCCGATACGTCGTATTTTTGCGTGTAGATCGCGCGCGCCGGCGCGACAAGCAAGCGACGGGCGGCTCAGGTTCCGTCGCCGACATGGGCGATGCGGATCATATTCGTCGCCCCCGGCGAGCCGAAAGGCATTCCGGCGACGATGATGATTCGATCGCCCTGCGCGCCGAAGCCCTCGCTCTGCGAATGTTCGCAGGCGCGGCTCACCATGTCCTCAACATCGCTGGCGTCCCGGGTCTGGAGCGCATGGACGCCCCAGGCGAGCGCCAGACGACGTGCGGTGTCGCGCTTGGGCGTCAGCGCCAGGATCGGCGAGATTGGCCGCTCGCGGGCGATGCGCAGCGCGGTGGAGCCGGACGAGGTCCAGGCGCAGATCGCCTTGCAGTGCAACGTCTGGGCGACGTCGCGCGCCGCTACGGCGATCGCGTCGGCCGAGGTCGGATCGGGCGCGTCATTGCGCTGCGCGTTGATGATGGTGCGGTAGACCGTGTCGGTTTCGACCTCCTCGGCGATGCGGCTCATCGTCGCCACCGCCTCATGCGGATATTGGCCGGCGGCGCTTTCCGCCGACAGCATCACCGCATCCGCGCCCTCGAATACCGCGGTCGCCACGTCCGAAACTTCCGCGCGGGTCGGCAGCGGCGAGAGAATCATCGACTCGAGCATCTGCGTCGCGACCACGACCGGCTTGCCGAGACGGCGCGCCGAGCGGTTGATGCGCTTTTGCAGTCCCGGCACTTTTTCGAGCGGCACCTCGACGCCGAGATCGCCGCGCGCCACCATCAGCGCGTCGGAGACTTCGATCACCTCTTCGAGCCGCGAGATCGCCTGCGGCTTCTCGATCTTCGCCATGACCAGCGCCCGGCCCTGGGTCAGCTTCTTGACCTCGATCACATCCTCGGGCCGCTGGACGAAGGAGATCGCCACCCAGTCGACGCCCTCTTTCAGCGCCGCTTCAAGATCGGAGCGGTCTTTCGGCGTCATCGAGGTGATGGGGATTTCGGTGTCCGGCAGGCTGACGCCCTTGCGGTTGGAGACGCGGCCAGCGATGTCGACAACGGCGCGGGCGCTGTCGGGGCCCGCCTCGACCACATGCAGGCGCACCTTGCCGTCATCGATCAGCACGGTGTCATTGACCTTCAGCGCGGCCAGAATCTCGGGGTGCGGGAGACGCACGCGCGTCGCGTCGCCCGGCTCGGACGAAGAGTCGAGCGTAAAGAAATCGCCCTTGCGCAGATGCACGGAGCCTTCCGCGAAGGCGCCGATGCGCAGCTTCGGCCCTTGCAGATCGACCAGAATGCCGATGGCGCGGCTGATCTCCTCCTCGATCTCGCGGATCATCCGCACGTAATTGCCGAGGCCTGCGTGATCGGTGTGGCTCATATTGATGCGGAACACATCCGCGCCGGCCTTGGCCAGTCCGGCGATCACCGCCTTGTCGACGGTCGCAGGACCCAAAGTCGCGATGATCTTGACGCGTCGCAGCCTTCTCATATCTCGCCTAATCCTTTTGGCGCAGGGCGCGCCGTCATTGTTGCTGCGCCGCAGGCGCGGCGTTGGGATCGGTCAGTTGCACGGTCCAGTTCTTGGCGTCGCGCCCCGTGTCGATCTCGAAGAAACCCGTGCGGTCGTAACCGCGCGCAAAACAGTCGTGGCGCCCGTCGATGCGGAACTCCCGGTCGCGGGTGCACATGAAGGATTTGCCCTTCCATTCCCCGCCGCGCTCGTCCATCGCATAGACATAGTAGTATTGCGCCGCCAGCGGCCCGCGCAGCAAAGTCTCGCAAGCGGCCGGCCGCAGGTTCCACCAGCCTTCCGACAGCCAGTTGCGTCCGTCGGTATAGGCGATCGCGACGCTCACCCGGCCGCCGGTGTTGTTGCACAGGCGAAAATCCGCGCGCGCCGGCGCGGCGCCTGCGATGCAGCAGGACAGGGCCGCGAGAATGAAGACACGACGAATCATAGAGCGGTTGTCGAATGGGGAAGAGGGAGCGGCCCGCCGCGCCGCGCCGCGAAGCAGGAGCGACGGTCCGGGCACAGGCAAATCACGTGCGCGCCGCTTTGTCTACCCCGACCGAACGTCAAATCCAAGGCTCGGCTGTTCTATCCGCCCGCGCGCAACGTCTCGGCCGCGCGCACCGCGAAATAGGTGAGCACCCCCGAGGCGCCGGCGCGTTTGAAAGCAAGCAGGCTCTCCATCATCGCCCGGTCGCCGTCGAGCCAGCCGTTCTGCGCCGCCGCCATCAGCATCGCATATTCGCCGGAGACCTGATAGGCGAAGGTCGGCGCGTGAAACTGGCGCGCGACGCGGCTGACGATGTCGAGATAGGGCATCCCGGGCTTGACCATCACCATATCGGCCCCCTGCTCCAGATCGAGCGCGACTTCACGCAGCGCCTCGTCGGAATTGGCGGGGTCCATCTGATAGGTGCGTTTGTCGCCGCGCAGCGTCTTGTTGGTGCCGATGGCGTCGCGAAACGGGCCGTAGAAGGCCGAGGCGTATTTCGCCGCATAGCTCATGATCTGTACGTCTTCGAAGCCCTCCTCGTCGAGCGCCGCGCGGATGGCGCCGACGCGCCCGTCCATCATGTCGGAGGGCGCGATGACGTCAGCGCCGGCGCGCGCCTGATTGAGCGCCTGCGCCGCGAGCACGGCCACCGTCTCGTCATTGACGATGACGTCGCCTTCGAGCAGCCCGTCGTGCCCATGGCTCGTATAAGGATCGAGCGCGACGTCGGTAATGACGCCGACATCCGGCGCCGCCGCCTTGATCGTCCCGCAGGCGCGACAGACGAGATTTTCCGGATTGAGCGCCTCGCCGCCGCGCGCGTCGCGCAAAGACGGCTCGGTGTTGGGGAAGAGAGCGACCGCCGGAATGCCGAGCGAGGCGGCATGGGCGACCGCCTCCGCCGCCATGTCGATCGAATAGCGGAACACGCCGGGCATTGAGGCGACCGGCTCGCGGCGCCCGGCGCCCTCGATCAGAAACACCGGCCAGATGAGATCGGAGGCATCGAGCCGATGCTCGCGCACGAGCCGCCGCGCCCATTCGCTCTTGCGATTGCGGCGCGGGCGCTGTGCGAGTTTCAAGGCCCGTCGCGAGATATGCGCGTCCGCTTCTTTGCCCGTCATGGAAAACCTCTCACGCGATCCGGGGCCGCGCCCGCGCCCCTCGCCGGCCGCCGGGCGCTGTGTATCACGCGGGAAGATGCGGCAAAAGTTCCACGCCGCGCTTTCGCGCCTGCGCCGACCCTTGTAAGTTGCGACGGCCTCCAGCTTCATCCCGGGCGAGGCGCGCGTGTCCTTCTGCGACGGAAGCGAACAGATTCACATGACGTGTCGCCGCGTCGGCAGACGCAGGGCGCCCGCGCCGGCGCCGCTGAATACTCGGTTGAGCGAGATACGGGCGTCGCTGCGCCTTTTGGCGGCCGCGGTTCTTCTCCTTGCGCATTTTCCATGCTTCGCCGCCGCGCAGACCACGCCGCGGCCAGCCCCCACCGCGCCCGCAAAGCCGGCGAAGCCCGCCGCGCGCGAACAACCGCCCGCCGCAGCGCCGAAACCCAAAGAGCCGAAGGCGGCTCCGACACACCAAGAGCCGAAGGCGGCCGCGAAACCACAAGAGCCGAAAGCAGCCCCCAAAAACGCGCCGACGCCATCCGCCCCCGCCCCGGCGCAGGCCCCGGCGAAGCCCGCGCCGCTCGCCGAACTGCCGCCGCCCGACACATCGGTTCCGCCGCCGATGCTGCCGCGCGCCCCGCGAGAGCGGATGCGCGCCTGCGCGATCGCATGGACGAAATATAAGATGACAGCCAAGCCGCCTCTCGCCAATTGGCGCGACTATGCGACCGAATGCCTGACGCGCTGATCTCGTCGACGCCGCGCAATATGTGAGAACGCCCGAGAACCGGGGCGGCTCTCGGGCGATCGACGAAGATTGCGCGCGGGCCGCTGCGTGAGCGACGGGCAGCCCACGCATGGCGAAAGCGCGCCGGCTTATTCGTTCTCCGGGGTGGTGGGGGTGGTCTCGACGACCGGCGTCACCGGCGGAGTCTCCACCGGCTTGCGCATGACGCGGCGCTTCACCGGCGCCTTGCGGGCGGCTTTCTTCACGGCGGTCTTCTTCACAGCGGTCTTCTTGACGGCGGTCTTCTTGACGGCGGTCTTGCGCGCAGCGGTCTTCTTCACCGCGCTCTTGCGCGTCGCGGTCTTGCGCGTGGCGGCCTTGCGCGTTGCAGCCTTGCGGGCGACGACCTTCTTGGCCGCGCCGCGCTTCTTGACAGCCGCCTTGCGGGCCGTCGTCTTGCGGGCGACCTTCTTGACGGCGGTCTTGCGCGTCGCTTTGCGCGCAGTCTTCTTCGCGGCGGCTTTCTTTGTCGCGGTCTTTTTCGTCGCTGTCTTCTTCGTCGCCGTCTTGCGCGCGCTCTTTTTGGCGGCCGCTTTCTTGACCGGCCTACGCTTCGTTGTCGCTCTCGCCATCTTCAGTCCCCTTGGTCGCAATTGCCGGAAAAATCCCTCGACCGACAATGAGCGGAAATAGCGTAACGTGGTTGAACATTGGTTCAAGTGGCGCGCAACGAAATCACGCCAAGAGTCTGCGTCTGCGATTTAACGCGCGCGTCTTCTCTTCTCGCATCGCACATGCGAATGACGCGCGCGCCACGCTCGACGCATAGTTGAAAGACGCGCGCAAATGACCAGCGACAGCCTGCGCATCGCTTGCGATGACGATCCGCCTGCGCATTTCGCCGCCGGCGCGCAACGGCGCGACCAATGCGCAAGCCTGCGCTAAACGAACATCAATTCTTTGTTTTTCTTTTCAGTGCGCATTATCGCGCGACGCATGCGCGCGCAGGAGAGGCGTCGAGGCGCGTCAGCGCAGCGTCGATGCGACGCCATGTCTCAGCGCGCGCGACGATTGGCGTCCTGCGGGGCGTGACGTCGCGTCGCCTTTCTAAAACGCGGCTATTACATTGCTGAAAGGGTCGTCAAAAAAAATTGTGCGCAGCTCATGCGCGCGCACAAAAACGGCGTCGAGATCGGCGCCGCCGCATGCGAATCGCGCAGCGCGCGATCCGCTTTGATTCGCAATGGCGCCCGGCTCAAATGCCCAACTTGCTCTTGAGCAGCTCGTTCACCGCCTGCGGATTGGCCTTGCCGCCGGTCGTCTTCATCACCTGGCCGACGAACCATCCGAGCATGGTCGGCTTGGCTTGCGCCTGCGCGACCTTGTCCGGATTGGCCGCGATGACCGCATCGACCGCCGCTTCAATGGCGCCCGTGTCCGTCACCTGCTTCAGGCCGCGGGCTTCGACGATGGCGTGCGGATCGCCGCCCTCCGTCCAGACGATCTCGAACAGATCCTTGGCGATCTTGCCGGAGATGACGCCTTGCGAAATGAGGTCGATGATCGCGCCGAGCGCCTGCGCCGACACCGGCGAGCGCGCGATATCGAGCCCTTCCTTGTTGAGGCGCCCGAAAAGCTCGTTGATCACCCAATTGGCGGCGAGCTTCGCATCGCGGCCCTTCGCCGTCTCTTCGAAGAAATCGGCGCTCGCCCGCTCCATCACCAACACGCCGGCGTCATAGGGCGGCAAGGCGTATTCTTTGATGAAACGCTCGCGCTTGGCGTCGGGCAGCTCCGGCAGTTGCGCTTTCAGCGCGTCGACATAAGCATGGTCGAACTCGAGCGGCAGCAGATCCGGATCGGGGAAGTAGCGATAATCATGCGCCTCTTCCTTCGAGCGCATCGAGCGCGTTTCGCCGCGGCCGGGATCGAAGAGCCGCGTCTCCTGATGAATGACGCCGCCGTCCTCGAGAATGCCGATCTGACGACGCGCCTCGACCTCGATCGCCTGTCCGATGAAGCGGATCGAGTTCACATTCTTGATCTCGCAGCGCGTGCCGAGCGGTTCGCCGGGGCGGCGCACCGACACATTGACGTCGGCGCGCAGCGAGCCCTGCTCCATATTGCCGTCGCAAGAGCCGATGTAGCGCAGAATGGTGCGCAGCTTCGAGACATAGGCGCGCGCCTCGTCGGCCGAGCGCATGTCCGGTTTCGAGACGATCTCCATCAGCGCGACGCCGGAGCGGTTGAGATCGACATGGCTCTCATTGGGCGAGAGATCGTGCAGCGATTTGCCGGCGTCTTGTTCGAGGTGCAGACGCTCGATGCCGACGCGGATCTGCTCCGTCGGCGTCACGTCGACGATGACGACGCCCTCGCCCACGATCGGATGTTTATATTGCGAGATCTGGTAGCCTTGCGGCAGATCCGGATAAAAGTAGTTCTTGCGGTCGAAGACCGAGCGCAGATTGATCTGCGCCTCGAGACCGAGGCCGGTGCGGATCGCCTGCCGCACGCATTCCTCGTTGATCACCGGCAACATGCCCGGCATGGCCGCATCGACGAGCGACACGTGATCGTTCGGCGCGCCGCCATATTCGGCCGAGGCGCCGGAGAAGAGCTTCGCCTTGCTGGTGACCTGCGCGTGAATTTCCATGCCGATGACGACTTCCCAGTCGCCGGTCGCGCCTTTGATATATTTCGATGGCGTCGCGCTCGCTGTCATTGGCGGTCCTCGCTTTGCAGGCTCTCGGCGCCGCAGCGCCGTCTGATCTCGGCGGCGCCGCTGGGCGCGCCCTTCGGTTGTCCGGTATAAACTCTGGTTCGCGCCGGCGGAACTGCGCCGGCGCGTTCCGCGCGGGGCGAAAATACGCTAAGCCGCGGGAGCCGCCAGCACAGACGAACGAGAGCATGACGACCGAGCCCGAGCCAAAGCAAAACGCCGGCCATCGCAACCTCATCGCCCGCTTTCGCAACGGCGCGCCCGCCTATGTGCGCATCCCCGTCGGCTTCCTCTTCATCCTCGGCGGCGTGTTCTCATTTCTGCCGGTGCTCGGCGTGTGGATGCTGCCGGTCGGGCTCGCCATACTCGCGCCGAGTTTTCCCTGGGCCGCGAGGCTGAGACGATCGCTTCTCAGGCGCACGGCGCGGCTCCGCAGACGCGGACGGCTCTTCTTCAACCGGGGCTCCCGCGCCAAGGGCGGCTAGGCAGGATTGCGGAACAAGTTTCAACCGGTTTCCCGCGAGAAAACCTGCCCGAGCGAGGAGAGTCCTCAGTCGCTGCCCGGCGAAGACCGTCTGCTCAGGCCGCGCCGTCCCCCTTCGGCGCTTTGGCGCCCATCAGACGCTCTTCATAGGAGATCGACCATTCCATGATCGTGGTCCACAGCGTCATCGCCAGCTCGACCGAAAGCCCCTCGCGCCGCGACGCGCCGAGGACGCGCGCCAGCACCTCGTCGATGCGCTCCGGCACGCGGGCCGGAATGCCGAGGTCCGGTTTCACGCGCGCCGCGCGTTCGATCTGACGTTGGCGCCTGGCGAGAAGCGCGACCAGCTCATCGTCGAGCGCATCGATCTCTCTGCGCACGTCGGACATCTCGTCCAGCAATGTCTGCGGCGTCTCCTGCGCCTCTTCGCCTCGCATGGTCACGTCACACCTCGTTCCACCAAGGGCTGGGCAAGTCGATCTTCGGCGCCGCGCTCTCGATCGCCGCGGCCAGCGAGAACAGCGTCTCTTCATCGAAGGGGCGGCCGATCAGCTGCAATCCGAGCGGCAGCCCGTTCGCGGCGAGGCCGCCCGGAACCGACACGCCCGGCAGGCCGGCCATGTTCACCGTGACGGTGAAGACGTCGTTCAGATACATCTCGACCGGATCGGCGGCGCCCTTCTCCCCTTGCGCGAAGGCGGTCGAAGGCGTCGCAGGCGTGAGCACGGCGTCGACGCCCGCGGCGAAGGCCTGATCGAAATCGCGCTTGATGAGGCTGCGGACTTTCTGCGCGCGGACGTAATAGGCGTCGTAATAGCCGTGCGACAAAACATATGTGCCGATCATGACGCGGCGGCGCACTTCCGAGCCGAAGCCCCGCGCGCGCGTATTCTCGTACATTTCGATAATGTCGCGGCCCTCGACGCGCAGGCCGTAGCGCACCCCGTCGTAGCGGGCGAGATTGGAGGAGGCCTCCGCCGGCGCGATGATGTAATAGGTCGGCAGCGCATGGCGCGTGTGCGGCAAGGAAATATCGACGATTTCCGCGCCCGCGTCCTTCAGCCAGGCGACGCCCTGATCCCACAGCGCGGCGATTTCCGCCGACATGCCGTCGAGCCGATATTCTTTCGGCACGCCGATGCGCCGCCCCTTCACCGAGGCGCCGACGGCCGCCTCGTAATCCGGCACGGGCGCGTCGACGCTGGTCGTGTCCTTGGGATCATGGCCGGCCATCGAGCGCAGCATGATCGCCGCGTCGCGCACCGTGCGGGTGATCGGCCCCGCCTGATCGAGCGAGGAGGCGAAGGCGACGATGCCCCAACGCGAGCAGCGGCCGTAGGTCGGCTTGATTCCCACCGTGCCGGTGAAGGCCGCCGGCTGGCGAATCGAGCCGCCGGTGTCGGTGGCGGTGGCGCCGAGGCAGAGACGCGCGGCGACGGCCGCCGAGGAGCCGCCGGACGAGCCGCCCGGCACGATCTTCGCGTCGTCGCCCTTGCGCCGCCACGGCGAGACGACGGGGCCGAAGGCGCTCGTCTCATTCGACGAGCCCATCGCGAATTCGTCGAGATTGAGCTTGCCGAGCATCACGGCGCCGTCGCGCCACAGATTGGCGCTGACCGTCGACTCGTAAGGCGGCGTGAAGCGGTCGAGAATGCGGCTCGCCGCGGTCGTGCGCACGCCCTTGGTGCAATAGAGATCCTTGATCCCGAGCGGCAGGCCTTCGAGCGGGCCGGCTTCGCCGCGCGCGATTCTGTCATCGCTCGCCTTCGCCATCGCGAGCGCCCGCTCCGGGGTCTCGGTGATGTAGCAATTGAGGCTTTTCGCGCGGGTCATCGCGTCAAGATGCGCCCGCGTCAGTTCGACCGCGGACATCTCTTTCGATTTTACCGCGTCGCGCGCCTGCGCAAGAGTAAGCTTGGTCGGGTCGGACATGAATCTGCTCGGTCTGTCGCCAGGGAAAAGGCGTCGTTATTCGACGACCTTGGGCACCACGAAGTAATGATCCTCGCGCGCCGGCGCGTTGGCGAGAATGTCGTCGGCGACGCCGCCGTCGGTGACGACGTCCTCCCGCTT
This sequence comes from Beijerinckiaceae bacterium, assembly GCA_033853615.1. Classification (GTDB taxonomy): domain Bacteria; phylum Pseudomonadota; class Alphaproteobacteria; order Rhizobiales; family Beijerinckiaceae; genus Methylosinus. The sequence continues at coordinate 15,510 of JAWOLK010000041.1, forward strand.
CTTCATTTGCATCGGCAGGACCGATGTGATCGGCTCGACGCCCTCGACGTCGACCGCGCTCAATTCCTCGACGAAAGCGAGAATCGCGTTCAGCTCGCCGCCGAGGCGCTCGACCTCGGCGTCTTCGACGGCGATGCGCGCAAGATGGGCGATACGGCGCACGGTGGCGGAATCGACGGACATAGTTGGGCTCCGCTCAATGTCTCTCACCCGGCGCTATAGCACCCGGCGCTTTCGCGGCGCAATGCGAAGCTGGCGCGGGGCGAGGATCAGAAAACCGCGCTCTCCCCGATTTTTGGGACGAAGACCCGCGTCGGCCGCCCCTCCATCGCCGCAAGAAAGGCCGAGGCGTCCTTGTCGATGACGTCGAAGGTCCCGTAATGGCAGGGAATCACGGTCTCGAAGCGGAAGAAGCGGTTGACCGCCAGCGCCGCCATGCGGCCGTCCATGGTGAAGCGCCCGCCGACCGGCACGAGCCCGATTCTGGGATGATAAAGCTCCTCGATCAGCGCCATGTCGCCGAAAATTCCGGTGTCGCCCATGTGATAGAGCGTCGGCGCGCCGGCCGCCTCGACGATCAGACCATTCGGATTGCCGAGATAAATCGAGCGGCCCTCGACCACGACGCCCGAGGAATGTCGCGCGTCGGTGAAACTGACCGAAAAATCCCCGCATGGAACGGTTCCGCCGGTATTGCCGGGATTGATCCTCTCTGCTCCCAGCCCGTTGAGGAACATGCAAATCTCGTAATTGGCGACGATCTCCGCGCCGGTTTCCTGCGCGATCTGCGCCGCGTCGCCGATATGGTCCTCGTGCCCATGGGTGATGAGCACATGCGTCGCGCCCTGAACCGCCTCCTCATAGGAGCCGGTGAACTGCGGGTTCCCGCTGAGAAAGGGATCGATCAGCAGGACCGAGGCGCCTATCTCGACGCGAAAGGCGGAATGGCCGAGCCAGGTGATTTTCATGTCGCAACCTCCGGCGCCTCGCTTATCCGATCGGCGCGGCCGCGGCCAAGCCTGTTGCAGCCGCTTTGCGGCCGGCGGCGCGCGTGATAGGCGGATGCGATGATCAGCGGAGAAACAACGCTCGAGGCGCTCAAGGCGTTTCTGCCGGCCAAGGGTCGGCTGATGGGGCTCGACCTCGGCACGAAAACGATCGGCCTCGCCCTGTCCGACGTCGAGCGCCGGCTCGCCTCGCCGCTCGATACGATCAGGCGCGTCAAATTCTCGCAGGACGCCGAGTCGCTCGTAAAGCGCGCGCGGGATTTCGAGACCTGCGCGCTGATTGTGGGGCTGCCGCTGAACATGGACGGCACGCAAGGCCCGCGCGCGCAGGCGACCCGCGCCTTCATGCGCAATTTGATGAAGCTCACGCCCCTGCCCTTCGCCTATTGGGACGAGCGCCTCTCCACCGCCGCCGTCACCCGCGAGTTGATCGCTCAGGACGCGTCCCGCGCGAAGCGCGCCGAGGTCGTCGACCGCATGGCGGCGGCCTATATTCTACAAGGCGCGCTCGATCGCCTGGCGCGCCTCCCGTAATTCACCACATCCAGCCGCCCCAGGCGTTCCAATGCGGGCCGCCATAGGCGGGATATGGATAGGCCGGATAGCCATAAGCGGGATAGGCGGGAGAATAGACGCGCGGCGCGCCATAATAGGCGCCGTAATGCGGCCGGTAGATCGGCGCCGGTCGATAAGCATGGCCATGCGCATGTCGCCGCGCATGGTGGGGGGAATGCGCCAGAACGATGGCCCCGCCGGGGTTGGACAGGCCGGGGAGAGCCGGCGTCCCCGCCTGCGCCGCCGCGGAGGGCGCGAGGGCCAGAACAACGGTCGCCAACGCCAAATTCGCCGTTTTCATCTTCGCTTCTTCCGCAGACCTCAGTGCTGCGCCGCCGGACGTCCGGGTTGGAGCCGGCGACGACGCTCTCCATCACCGAGCGAGCGAACGGCTCGCATCAGCGATAGTGGTGATGATGGTGATGGTGGTGGTGATGGTGGTGATGATGGTGGTGGTGGCGATGATGGTGATGGTAGCGCCCCGTCGCATGCGTGGTCACGACCATCGAAGGGGCCGCGACGGCGTCCGGAGCCGCGACAGACGACGGGCCCGCCCAAGCGGCGCTCGACATGAGCAGAGCGACCGATCCGCTGAGGGCCGCGGCCGTAAGGGTTTTGACAACGCTCTTCATGCACAACTCCTTGTGTCAAAGCCGGCAGGGACGCTCGACCCGCGTCGCATACGTCGCCCAAGGCTACGCTTTATCTAAGCGCGCCCCGACGAAGATCCAGTAGATACAACCAGTAATTGATAAAATTGTTGACGCAACCTTAGCTTTGCACTAACCTGCCAACAGCCTTGAAAAATCAGCACGGAATACGCTATGTTGCGATCAGCCCGCAGGAATAACGGCATGGGACAAACGGGGCATGGCGGCGCGGCCACGCGGGACGGCGCCGGATCGGCGGACGCCGCCTCGATCGCGGGCTATATTGCGGACATGTCGGCCGAGCTTGCCGGCCTCGCCGGGCGCTCGGAACTTCCAATGCTCGCCTATTTCCTGAACCTCGCGCGCGTCGAGGCGGAGATGCGGGCGCGCAGCGTCGCCAGCGACATCGCTCGCGTCGAGGCCCAGCGCCTGCGGCGGGGCGACGAGCGCATGCGGTCCTAAACGCGCAGCGACACGGCGTTCGGCCCGTGGCGTTCGAGCCGTCCGTCGAGATCGAGCTCGATCAGAACGCCCTGCACCTCTCGCGCGGGCAAGTCGGCGATGCGGATGAGCTCGTCCACCGTGACCGGCGAAGGGCCGAGCAAGGATATGACGCGGGCGCGGGCGTCCTCGGCTTTGCCCTCCTCCGCGACGGGCGCGCCGGCTTGCGGCGGCGCAGGTTCTAGAGGCGGCTCCTCGTCTTTGCGGAGGAAGGCGCGACCGCCGCTCTCTTGAAGCGAGAACAAGTCCAGCTCGTCGAACAAGGGCGCCTCGGGCAGGGCTGATTCCTCTTCGCTGAACAGATCGCCCTGGCGGTCGCGCGGGATCGCGCCGAGATCGGTCAAGCCGCGGATCACGTCCTCGGCGCTGGCGCAAAGATGCGCCCCCTGGCGCAGAAGATCATTCGCGCCCTCCGCCCGCGGATCGAGCGGCGAGCCGGGCACGGCGAAAATTTCGCGGTTTTGCTCTGCGGCGAAGCGCGCCGTGATCAGCGAGCCGGAGCGGCGCGCCGCCTCCACAACGATCACGCCGAGGCACAGGCCCGAAACGATTCGGTTGCGGCGGGGAAAATCGCGCCCGCGCGGCTCCCATTCCAGCGGCATTTCGGACAGGACCGCCCCGCCCTCGCCGGCGATTTTTTCGAGAAGCCCGGTGTTTTCGGAGGGGTAAGGCCGCGCATGGCCGCCGGCCAGCACCGCGACGGTCCCGTTTTCCAGGCTGGCGCGATGGGCGACGGTGTCTATGCCGCGCGCAAGGCCGGAGACGATCACATAGCCGGCCCGCGATAAATCCCGCGCCAGCCGCTCGGTGAAGGCGAGGCCATTGGCCGAGGCGTTGCGCGAGCCGACGACGCCGAGACTGTCGCGAGACAGGGCCGCCGCATCGCCGCGCACCGCGATCAGCGGCGGCGCGTCGGGGATTTCGCGCAGCCGCGCCGGATATTCCGGCTCGCCGAGCGCGACGAAGCGCACGCCGAGCGCCCGGGCGCGGCTGATCTCGCGCTCCGCCTCGCCGCGCTCGAAAATGCGAATCGCGCGGCCCTTCAGCGCGCGCGCAGCGAGCCCCGGCAAGGCCTCCAGCGCCGCAGCGGCGCCGCCGTAGCGATTGACGAGCTGGCGAAAGGTGCGCGGGCCGACGTTCTCGCTGCGGATGAGTCGCAGCCAATCGATGAGCTGCTCGTCGGAAAGCCGGGCGGCGGGCTTCACGCCTTGCGTCCGATGCGGCTTTCCGTCCCGGCGAGCAGGCGGGAAATATTTTCGCGGTGCTTCCACCACAGCAGCGCGGTCATCACAGCGACCACGGCCGCCTGCGGGCCATGGCCGGCGGCGGAGAGAACAGCCGGCGCAGCCAGCGAGGCGAGCAGCGCCGATAGCGACGAATAGCGCCACACCGCCGCCGCAGCGAGCCAGATCGCGCAAAAGGCGAGGCCGCTCGGCCAATGCAGCGCGAACAGACAGCCGAGATAAGTGGCGACGCCCTTGCCGCCGCGAAATCTCAGCCACACCGGGGCGATATGGCCGGCGAAAGCGCCGAGCGCCGCAATCAGCGCGTCGAGCGGCGAGACCAGAGCGCCGAGCAGCGCGGCGGCGGCGCCCTTCAGCGCGTCGAGCAGCAGCGTCGCCGCTGCGAGATCCTTGCGGCCGGTGCGCAACACATTGGTCGCGCCGATATTGCCGGAGCCGATCGAGCGAATGTCTGCGGTGCCGGCGACGCGCGTCAGCAACAGGCCGAAGGGGATCGAGCCCAACAGATAACCAAGGAGGAAAATAAGCGGATGGAGAAGGAGCGGCGGGATCGACATGAGCAACTGCATAAGCTCGGCGCCGGCGAGCGGCAGGCCTGAGAGCCAAGGAACTTCTTAATAATGCTAAACGAGCCGCACCCCGCCTGCAACCGAGCAATGCGCAAAGGCGTGATCGGCGATGACGGTCGGGGCTCCCGTTTTCGCGCGCGACGCGGTAAAGGAAGGCGGAAACGAAGGGTGGGACATGACTGAGCCAGAGCGTAGATTGCGGCCGCGGGCCTTCCGTCTCGAGGGCGAGCAGGTGGTCCCGCCGAAACCCGCCGCCGCCGCCCCGCCGCAGCAGGAAGAGCAAAAGCCGGAAGTCGTCGAGCCGGAGTTCGACGTCTTCGCGCTCGAAGCCGCCGGCGCTCTCTCGCCCGATGAAGAGGAACAGGCGATCGAGGCGGCGCAGGTCCACGGCGTGCTGCGCGGCTTCCTGATGTCCTGGGGCGGAACCTTCGTCTCGGCGCTCGGCGGCCTGCTCTCCCTCGCCCTGACTTTATGGGTGACGAATCTGGTCGAGGATTCGTTTCGCCGCTCGCCGCTTCTCGGCATGGTCGGCCTCGTTCTCGCCGGATTGCTCGTCGTCGCGGCGCTGGTGCTGCTGGCGCGCGAATTTCACGCCATGGCGCGGCAGAACCGAATCGCCAAGCTCCATATCGCCATCGCCGAAGCGCGCGCCAAAGACGACGCCAAGCTCGCGCGCGGCCGCATCACGGAGCTGGTCGCGATATACGAAAAACGCCCCGAGACGAGCCGGGCGCGGGCGCTGGTGCTCGACTTCTCGAAACAGATCATCGACGGGCGCGACCTCATCGATCTCGCCGAGCGCAATCTGATGCTCCCGCTCGATGAAATGGCGCGACGCGAGATCGCCGCCGCCTCGAAGCGCGTCTCTGTCGTCACGACGGTGAGTCCCCGCGCGCTGCTCGACGTGCTCTTCGTCGCCGGGCAAGCGATCGCGCTGATGCGGCGCATCGCGGAAATCTACGGCGGCCGGCCGGGCCTCCTCGGCTTCTTCAAGCTCGCGCGGTCCGTCGGCTCGCATCTCGCCATCACCGGCGGTCTCGCGATCGGCGATTCCTTGCTGCAACAACTCGTCGGCCATGGCATCGCCGCGCGGCTCTCGGCGCGTCTCGGCGAAGGCGTTCTGAATGGATTGCTGACCGCGCGCGTCGGCCTTTCGGCGATGGCGGTCTGCCGGCCCATGCCCTTCGCCGCGGAGAAACAGCCGGGCGTCGCCGACGTCGCGCCCTTCCTCTTCGGCGACAAGACCAAGAGCAAATGAAAATCACGACCTGGAACATCAATTCCGTGCGGCTGCGCATGCCGCTCGTCGCGCATTTCTTGAAAAGCCGCGCGCCCGACGTGCTCTGCCTGCAGGAGACGAAGTGCCGCGACGCGGAGTTCCCTTCTTCCGACTTTCGCGCGCTCGGTTACGAGCATATCGCGATCAACGGCCAGAAGGGCTATCACGGCGTCGCGATCGTTTCGAAGAAGCCGCTGCGCCGAATCGACAAACGCGATTTTTGCGACAAGGGCGACGCCCGCCATGTCGCCGTCGAGGTGGAAGCGGCTGGCGCGCCCTTCACGCTGCATAATTTCTACGTGCCCGCGGGCGGCGACGAGCCCGACGTAGACGTCAACCCAAAGTTCCAGCACAAGCTCGATTTCCTCGACGAGATGGCGGCCTGGATCAAAGACGCGCGCGTGACCGACGGCCGCGTGGCGCTGGTCGGCGACCTCAACATCGCGCCGCTCGAGCATGACGTCTGGAGCCACAAGGCGCTGTTGAAAGTCGTCAGCCACACGCCGATCGAAGTCGAGAAACTCGGCGCCGTGTTCAACGCGGGGCCCTGGATCGACGCCATGCGCCATTTCGTGCCGCAGGAGGAGAAGCTCTACACCTGGTGGAGCTATCGCGCCGCCGATTGGGCCGCCTCCGACCGCGGCCGCCGGCTCGACCATATTCTGGTGAGCGAGGCGCTCGGCGGAAGCTTGCGCCGCCTCGACGTGCTGCGTGAGGCGCGCAGCTGGGAGCGCCCCTCGGATCATGTTCCCGTCACGATCGAGCTTGCATTATAAGGCGACGTCTTCCTCACGACGGGCGCCGCTTCGGGGGCTCGAATAGGTCAAGTAAATGCGCGCGCGCGACCTGATGATCAGCGACGTGGCTTTTGTGACGGCGAACGCCGACCTCGCTGAGGTCATTCGCCTGCTGAAGGACGCGCGCGCCGGCGCGGTGCCGGTCGTCGACGATCGGCGCGCGCCGATCGGCATCGTCACGCGAAGCGACGTCCTGCGCGCCAAAGACCCCTATCTCGGCGAGGCGCCGCCCGCCTGGCTGGTGAAAGGCCCGCGCCCGTTGTCGCTCGCCCGCCCGGATCGCCGGCCCTTGCGGGACGTCATGAGCGCGCCGGCCGTTTCCGTCTTGCAAACGGATCCGCTCGAGGAGATCGTTCGGATCATGGAGGCGCGCCGGCTGAAGCGCCTCCCGGTCGTGGACGGCCGCGCCCTCGTCGGGCTGCTCTGGCGCCCGGATGTGTTGCGCGCGCTCGATAGCGGCGCAGCGCCGGAGCCCTGCGCCGGCGCGGCCTCGCAACTGACCGCCGAGGCGTTCCGGCGGCTGATCCTGGCGCATGAAGACGACGAGGCCCGCCAGCGCGCCGAGGCCGAGCGCCTGCGGCAGGAGGCTGAAAAGCAGCGAATCGAAGAACTGGCGCAGCGCAGGCTCTCCGACGGGGAGTGGCGGGAGCTTCTTGCTCAGGCCCGCCGCGCCGCCGCCGCCGGCGCCAAGGAATTCATGCTGATCCGCTTCCCCGCGCGGCTCTGCCTGGACGGCGGCCGCGCGATCAATGCGCCCGATCCCGGCTGGCCGGCGACGCTGCGCGGCGAGCCGCTGGATATTTTCACGCGCTGGCGGCGAGAGTTGGAGCCCTGCGGTTTCCGCCTCGCCGCCCAGATCGTCGATTTTCCGCACGGCGTGCCGGGCGATGCGGCGCTGTTCCTGATCTGGGCCGCGTGAGGGTCAGGACGGCAGCGGCGTCTCGGCGCGCAGATCGGCGAGGGAGCGGTAGCGCCGCGCCCCCGCCGCGTCCCGCACCTCGACCGAGCCGTCCGAGAACATGACATAAGTGGTGTCGCCGCTCGAATAACGATCGACCTCTAGCGGCTCGGGCGCGCGGTTTGGCGCGGCCTCCGGGGCGGGCGCGGGCTTCCGCTCGGCCGCCTTTGCCGGCGGCGGAACCCAAGCGGAAAGATTTTCCGGCCCCGGCGCGGGCGCAGGCGCGGCTTTGGCGAGGGGGCTTTGCGCCGGCGCTCCTGCGATAAGCTGATCGAGCCGCGCCAAAACGAGCCCCAGCGCCAGCGTCACGGCGCCGCCCGCGAGCGCCGCTGCGCCGGCGATGAACAGGCTCCAGCCGCGCTCGATCTGCACCATGCCCCAGCCCGTCCACATGGCGGCCGCGCCCCAGCCGAGCAGCAGAAGGCCGAGCAACGTCACGCCCCATCTGGAAATCTTTCGTCCCATCGCCGGCAATGCCCCTCTTCTTCCTTGTGCGGCGCAATCTAGAGCCTTCGCGCCGACTTGGGAACGCCGCAGAGGGCCGCGCGGGCGGACCTGATAAAAAGTATAAATTTCAATGTGGTAAAAGGTCACATAGTAAAACGCGGGAGGCAAACAAACATCCATCCGCCATGGGAGTGGATTTGGCGGCCGTTCGTCAAGATCCCACCTGGAATTGGAGGGGTTCTAAACATGCAGAGCCGGCTTATTAAACGTCTGGCGCTGGCGCTTGGTTTCGCCATCGCGATGATCAGCGGCGGAAATGCTTTTGCGCATGGCGGCGTCAAGCTCGAGCAAGACGAATGCGTCTTCAAGATCGGCCCCAACGTCATGCACTTCATCGGCTATCAGCGCAGCGGCGAAGAGGCGGAATTCTGCGAGGACATCGCCCAGACCGGCCCGACCGTCATCGCCCTGTCGGCGGTTTCGCCGGACCTGCGCGACATGGCGATCGGCATTCGCGTAGTGAAGGATGTGGGCGAGGCCAAGGAGAAGGAGAATCTCGACGCGGTGACGGTCGCCTATCTTGCGCCGAAGGTCTACCGAAACGGCATCATGACCTTCGAGCACAACTTCAAGTCCGCGGGCCGTTATGTCGGCATCGTCACAGTGCAGGACGAAGACGGGAATCAATGGGTGTCGCGTTTCCCCTTCACGGTCGGTCTCTACACCTTCTGGGGCATGATCGAATATATCCTGTACGGCGTCGGCTTCGTGTCGCTGTGCAGCTTCCTGTGGTGGATGTCGTGGCGCCGCGCCCATCCGAAGGCCCCGGTCGACGCGCTTCCCGCCCAGGCGTGATTGAAGCTCTCACGACAAAAGCGCTTTTTTTGAAAAACGGTCCGGCGCCCGCGCCGGATCGTTTTTTGCGTCGCCTGCCCTTGCCGCGCGACTGCGGCGTAAAATTTAAGCGCCGAGGCCCGCCCGATATTGCCCCGGCGAAGGTCGGGCTCTAGGTAGGAGCGGAGCGCGCCGGCGCCTGGCGCAGCTCGCGATGCAGCTTCAGGAGACCCTAATGTCTTTCACGCTCGAGGATCTGCCCTACGCCTATGACGCGTTGCAGCCCTATTTGTCGCGGGAGTCGTTCGAATATCATCACGACAAGCATCACGCGACTTATGTGAACAACGCGAATAATCTCGTCAAAGGCACGGAATTCGAAGGCAAGCCGATCGAGGACGTGATCGTTGGTTCTTTCGGCAAGAACGTCCCGGTCTTCAACAATGTCGCGCAGCATTACAACCACCACCATTATTGGAAGTGGATGAAGCCGAATGGCGGCGGCGCGATCCCCGGCAAGGTCGAGAAGGCGATCATCGACTCCTTCGGCTCGGTCGATAAATTCCGCGAAGAGTTTCAGGCGCAGGGCCTCGGCCAGTTCGGCTCGGGCTGGGTTTGGCTCGAAGTTAAGGACGGCAAGCTCGCCGTGCGCAAGACGCCGAACGCCGAGAACCCGCTCGTGCATGGCGCGAAGCCCATCCTCGTCGCCGATGTGTGGGAGCACGCCTATTACATCGACTACCGCAACCGCCGCGCCGACTTCCTCAAGGCGTTCCTCGATCATCTCGTGAACTGGGAGTATGTCGAGGAGATGTTCGAGAAGGCGGTGAAGTAAGCGCGGCGGATCGCTCGCCTGTCGCTCTTAGATCCCGGCGCGGGCTTCGCCGGGATTTTTTTTGACCGGGAATGCGACGAAAACCCGCGAGGCGATAATTGCAGAGAGGCGCCCGGGCGAGCCGGGCGCCCCCGCCTTCAGCTCAGGCTGGCGCAGAACCTCTGGATCTTCGTGCAGGCGTCTTCGAGCAGCAGGCTCGACGCCGCATAGGACACGCGGAAATTCGGCCCCGTGCCGAAGGCCGAGCCCTGCACCACGGCGACGCCCTCGGCCTCCAGCAGCGCGGTGACGAAATCCGTGTCGCTCTCGATCACTTTGCCGTCCGGCGTTTTGCGGCCGATCGCCTCGGCGCAGGAGGGGAAGACGTAGAACGCGCCCTCGGGCGTCGGGCAGCGCAGATATTGGCACTGGTTCAGCATCGACACCACGAGGTCGCGCCGCTCCTGAAACGCCTTGCGGAAAAGCTGCAAATGTTCCTGCGGCCCGTCCAGCGCCTCGACCGCCGCCCATTGCGCGATCGAACAGGCGCCCGACGTCTGCTGGCCCTGCAACAGATCCATCGCCTTGATGAGCTGGCTCGGCCCGGCGGCGTAGCCGATGCGCCAGCCGGTCATCGCATAGGCCTTGGAGACGCCGTTCATCGTCAGCGTGCGGTCGAAGAGATTGGGCTCGACCTGCGCCGGCGTCACGAATTTGAAATCGCCATAGACGAGGTGCTCGTAGATGTCGTCGGTGAGCACATGCACCTGCGGATGGCGCAGCAGCACGTCGGTCACTTTCTTCATCTCGTCGTAACTATAGGCGGCGCCGGACGGGTTCGACGGCGAATTCAGCACCAGCCATTTGGTGCGCGGCGTGATGGCGCGCTCCAGATCCTCGGGCTGCAGCTTGAAGCCGTGCTCCATCCGCGTTTCGACGGTGACGGCGACGCCGCCGCAAATCGCCACCATCTCGGGATAGCTCACCCAGAAGGGCGCCGGCACGATCACCTCGTCGCCGGGATTGATCGTCGCGAGAAAAGCGTTGAACAGAATATGCTTGCCGCCGGTCGCGACGATCGTGTCGGAGGCCTTGTAGTCGAGCCCGTTCTCGCGCTTGAACTTCTTCGCCACCGCCTCGCGCAGCTGCGGAATGCCGAGCACCGGCGTGTAACGCGTTTCGCCGCGCTCGATGGCGCGGATCGCCGCCTTGCGGATGTGTTCGGGCGTGTCGAAGTCCGGCTCGCCGACCGACAGGCTGATGACCTCCCGCCCTTGCGCTTTCAGATCGCGCGCCTTCTGCGTCACGGCGATCGTGGCGGAGGGTTTTACGCGCGAGAGAGCGTTGGCGAGAAAGCTCATCTTTTCCTATTCCTTGTCCATGGGATTGGCGACTGTGCGCCGCACAAGGACCATAAGAGCGCCTTCCGCGCCCGGCAATAAAAATTCACTATTCCAAGCCGCTGGATGATTAACCCCTTCCGCCTAGACAAGGCGAGGCGCAGGGAGAAAGGGCGACGGCGTTGTGGGAGACGATCAAAAGCGGCGCTTTCGCGACAGAGGAGCGCTTGCGGCTCTATCCGCTGCTTCTGCTTGCGGTCTCGGTAGCCGCAGTCGTCGCCTTGGCGGCGACCTCCCACGACGGGCTGGATATGTTCGGGCGTCCGCTCGGAACCGATTTTTCGCAAGTCTATGTCGCAGGGCTGGAAGCCCTGGCGGGCCGACCCGAGACGCCCTTCGATCTCCCCGCCCATATCGCCGAACAGCACAAGCTGTTTGGCGAGAACGCGACATATGGCTGGCATTACCCGCCCTTTTTCCTCGGCCTTGCGGCGGCGCTCGCGAAACTGCCCTATCTTGCGGCGCTGGCGATCTGGCAAGCGACGACTTTGCTCGCCTATCTCGCGGTCATTTTCGCAATTTTGTCGCCGACGGGGCTTTCCCGGCTGCGCATTCTCATTGCGGCGCTGGCTTTTCCTGCGGTCCTCGTAAACCTCACCCACGGGCAGAACGGTTTTCTCACCGCCGCCTTGCTCGGCGCGGGTCTTCTGCTGCTCGAGCGGCGCCCGCTCGCCGCGGGCCTGTTTTTCGGCCTTCTCGCCTATAAGCCGCAATTCGCCCTGGCGCTGCCTGTCGCGCTGCTCGCGGGAGGCTATTGGACCGCCATAGCCGCGGCCGTTGCGACCGCTGCGGCGCTGACGCTCGCGAGCCTTTGGGCCTTCGGCCTCGCCGCTTGGCAGGCGTTTTTCGCGAGCCTGCCTGTGTCGCGTCGGTTGCTGGTCGAAGAGGGCGCAATCGGTTTCGAGAAAATCCAAAGCGTCTTCGCGGCGGTGCGTCTCCTTGGCGGCGACGCGCCGCTTGCTTACGCCGCGCAAGCGGCCGTGACGCTCGTCACGCTGGCGGCCCTCGCCTGGCTCTGGCGGACAGGCGCCGATAGGAGATTGAGAGCCGCCGCGACGATTATCGCCGCGCTGCTGACGACGCCTTACTGTCTCGATTACGACATGGCGGCTCTCGGCCCGGCGCTGGCTTTTCTTCTCGCGCATGGGCTCGAGACAGGTTTCCGCCCCTTCGAAAAAAGCGCGCTTTGTCTCGCTTACGTCATGCCCGTGGCGGCGCGGCAGGCGGGCGGTTTCTTGCGCGCGCCGATCGGCGCGCTCACCGTGGCTTTGCTCTTCTACGTGACCGTGCAAGCCGCCCGGTCGGGCCCTCCGCGACGAACGCCAGGGCTCCTTGGCCGCGAGAGGCGAGATTAGAATTTGTGCAAAAAAATCAGCTTGACCGCGAAACTTTCCGGCTCCGTCGACGTTATTCGATGCGGCGGTTCGAACAAGCGGCGGGTTCGTAAAGCCATTTCGGGCAGGAAGCGGGCAAACCGACGGTCCCGAGACGCGACGAAAGGGGTCGCGACGAGGCAGAGGGTTGAAGGGGAAGAGAGCAATGTCGCTGGTTGATAAATTTGAAGATCAGTCCGAGCCTGGTTTCACCCGCAGTTTCGATCCGGAATCGGCGCGACGTCAGTTGCGCGTGTCGGTGTTGCTCGTCGCAGCGATGGCGTTGGCGGCCTTCGTGCTCGGATTCGCTCTGCCGCTCGACGCGCCGCGGACCGGCAAATCTTCGCCCATGGCGAGCAGCGACGGATTCACAGGGCGGCTCGTGACGATCGGCGACCGTTGAGGCGCGCCTTCTATCTGACCCTACCGCGATCCGCCGCCGATTACGCGCAGCCCGTCGCCCCTGATCGGGCTGCGCGACTCTATGGGAATTATTTGGCCTGCGGCATGTCCTTCATGTCGTGATTCATGTGGTCCATATGCTTCATATCGTGGTCCATGTGCTTCATGTCATGGTCCATATGATGATGATGCTCATGTCCCTGCGGGGCGGCCGGACCCGAGGTGTCTTTCCCCTGGGCCTTTTCCCAACGCTCCATCGCCTCGGCGTCATGCGCATGCATGGCGTCCGGCGCGTCTATCGACGCGTCGATCGTCACTTCGCCAGCCTTTTCGAAGACGAGGGTCATTTCGAGACCCCAGCCGACCTCGAGATGTTTCTTGAAATCGGAAAGCACGACATGCGCGCCGTCGGGCGCGAGAACGGTTTTTTTCTTCGGCGGAAGGACGAGCCCGCCGGTCGCCGGATGCGTCGCGTCGGAATAAATCTCAGCCTTGCCGAAGTTCGCTGACTTCACGGCGATGAGCTTGTCCGCCGTATCGCCATTATTGTGAATGAAGGCGAAAAACTGCGCTTTCGTCTGGCCTTCGGCCGGAGCGCGCAGCCAGGGATGTTCGACCTTCAACTGCCCAACGTCATATTCATGGGCCTTGGCCTGGTCGCGCGCGACGAACAGGCCGAGCGCTGCGCCTCCCACAATCGCGCCGCCAGACAGCAAGAGATCGCGCCGCTTGATCAACATGAGGTCTTCTCCCTTCGAACGCCGGCTTTCCCGCCGGCTTGAGCGCATCATGACCCATGAGAGAAAGCCGCGCCAGCGTTCCTGCCGCGGCTTCGCTTGATTGCGACAATTTAGCGCGATCTTGCTTGATCGGCTTCAGTGCGAATGCAGATTGATCGTTACGAACGGCTCCGCCTTGAGCAAGGCCGCCTGCGCATTGAAGTCCCCCACACTACGGTCGTCGGGCGCAAAGCTGCGGAAACGCGCCCGCACATAGCCGGATCTGTCGATCAGGAAATGCGCCTCCGAGATCTCGGCCGAGTAGGGCTCGTTCGGGTAGCGGTTGATGATCGAATAGGCGCTCTCGACCGCCTTGGGATGCGTCGCCTCGCGGCCCTTGGCGCTCGCGGGGCAAGCGGCGTCATAGACGGTGACGTGATGTGTGCCTGCCGCTTTCGTCGCCTCATGCGCCAGTTCGAGACTACGGAGCTTCGCCGGATCCGCGTCCCCGCTGCAGCGAGCGAAGGAAAGCAGCGTCGGCGTCCCACGCAGCTTCGCGAGCGTCGTGATCTCGTCGGCAGGGTCGATCAGCGCGAAATCAGGCGCCACAAGCCATTGGATCATGCCCCTGGGGCCGATGAAACGCGATTGATTCGTGCTCGAGAGAATGAGCAAGAAGTTGATCACGTCCCAGCGGTCATCCGCCTCGAGCGTCCCGGCGAAGGCCGGCATGACCCCGCTTTGGCCGCCGAAGGTGAGCCAATGGAAAATGTCTCCGATCGTGTGCGTGCCCACATGCGGCGCCGTGAGATCGGCCGGCGGGACCTTCAGATCCTTGGCCATCGGCCCTTTGCCCTCGCCGTCGACGCCGTGACAGGCGATGCAATTGGCGGCGAAATGGGTCTGACCACGCAGGATCGACTCGGCCGTGTAATCCTGAGTCGGATCATTGTAGGTGTCGGGATAGGCCTCGACCGAGAGCGACACGATAAGGCAGGCGACGCCGGCAATCGCAGCCGCCGGCGTCGAGTAGAGGCGCCAGTTGCGAACCCTCGGCGCGAGCCAGAGCGCCACCGCCGCCACGCCCAGCGCAAGACCGACGACGCCCCACCACCACGTCGGGCTGAAGGTCGGGACTTTGTAACCCCATGTCGCCGCCCAGGAGAGACGGAACGGCAGGGGCCAATAAATGTCGTTTTCATGCGACGCGGGCGTTATCACCGCGATCCATCCGGCGAGGAACAGCAAAGACACGCCGAACACGGCTTCGACCGAAGCGACGCGGCCATACCAGTGCGTATCGAAACCGGACGCGGGCTTGGCGTTGTAGCGCACGAGCGCCAGGGCGATCAGCAGCACGGCGCAGAGGAAAGAGAGCTTCAGGCTCAGCAGGCGGCCATAGGGCGTCGCCAGCATGTTCGGGAAACTGCCGACGTTCTCCCAGGCCAGCGCGACGCCCGACAACACCACGATGCCCATTGCGATCTTCGCGACGAGCGACCAGCGCTCGGCGAGTTTGTGAGCGACTTCCGGCGGCTTTCCGCGCGCGGTCACCATCCACCAGATGAGCCCGAGAAGCCCCCCGAGCCAGGTGAGACCCGCGCTTGTATGCAGCAGGAAGCTTACCTGCGTATAGATCGGGAGCGTGTCGTCGATCGCATGGCCGGTGACCGACACGACCGCAATGACCAATATGCCGGACCAGAGCGTAATCCGATCCAGCAGATCAGAAGATTTCACGAGGCGCGCCGCTGCAAGCGCCGCGAATAGGAGCGAAATGATCTGGGTGGCCGCCCAAGCCTTGCCGACGACGGTTCCTGTCGTGAAGTCGACGAGCGTCGAAAAGTCGATCTGCCGTTCAGCGGGAATGATCGACCGTGCGATGGCGGCGATGAGGAAGAAGCCGAGCCCGGCGCGCAACGCCGCTAAGAACGCGACCGCTGGCTTGAAACGCGCGCCATCTTCTCCGATGAGGCGCGGAAGCAACAACAAGCCCACAGCTAGAGCCGCTGGAAGGCTCTCGAAGAAGCGAAGAAACGCCAGTCCCATCTCTTTTGATTCCGCTGCTGGCCGCTCGCTCGGGACGAAGCGCCGCTCCGTCGTCCCGAACGCCGCGGCGCATCACTTGCTGTCTACGAAAAACTCGTAATTCCCTTCCACCACATGCCCGTCGGTGGAGAGCACGCGATACCGCACGATGTAACGCCCCGCCGAAAGCTCGGGCGAATTGACGCTCAGCTCCTTCGGGGCCTCCGGCCTACCGTTGGCCCCCGAGGCGAGAACCTTGCCATCCGGCGTTTCGATCGTGAGTTTCGAATAGGCCGGCTCGACGCCGCCTCCAAAGCGCAGCTTCACGATCTTTGGCGAAGAGGCCACATGATCCTTGGAGGATGGCGTCGCCTCAACGAGGAACGAGTGCGCAAGCGCCGGCGAAGCGACCGCGCCGGCCACTGCGACAGCGAGCGCGAGCCCGGCCGACCTAGCGAAAACCAGGAGTTCTCTCATGCTGCGTCCCTTCCAATTTTTCTCGCTCTTGCTCTCGACATGTTATTGAGGAGCTCGCCGTTCAAGACGCTTGCGCCTCGGCCTTCTCCGCAGCCTTTTTTGCAGGATGGCTGTGCCGCCAATAGGCCGCCACCACCATGCCGATGAAGATCGCGCCGAGAATGTAGGACACGTAACCCCAGAATGTCTCGCCGACCGAGAATTTGAATTGCTGGGTTTCCTGTTCGCCGTTTTCCTTGGTCAGCGTCACCAGCCCGATGTAATGGCCATTCTTCGTGAAATCGTGCTCGAAGCTGAACGTGCCCTTCGTGTATTTGGTGGGCGGGAAATGGACCTCGGTGAGCGGTTCGAGCTCGGTGCTCGAGCTGACCGGCGTGAGCGGATCTCGAATCACGCGGATCTCGATCGGAAGATCCCGAAACCGCGGATTCTCAATGTCGAAGGCCATGACGACCTTGCCGGTCGACGGGATCTCTTCGCAAAACTCACTGCGCGATTGCCCAGGCAGATAGGCCGTAATGTGGATCATGTCATAGCCGAACATGACCATGCACATATTGCCCATCATCATCGCTTCGGGCCCGGCGCCGCTCTCAGCCCGCGCGGTGGGTGAAACCACCGAAAACATGAAAGCGCCGATCAGAGCCGCCAGAACGCTGCGCCATTTCATCTGATTTTTCCCTCAATTTCCCCACATGCGAGGTCACGGGTCGAAGACTCCGGGACGCCGCTGTTTTCCGCCACTGTTCCCGAAAACAAATACAGTTTCGAGCAAAAAGCGGAAGAGCTGTTTGCGTCGAATGGACGCAGCCGCCGCTCGACGGATTGCGGCCGACTGCCGGGCGTCTGAGCCTAGCTTCCTTGCGCAAAGGCCAAAGCCCCCCAAAAACGAACCGGCCGGACTTTTGGTCCGGCCGGCTGATTTTCAGGTCAGATCAGAAGTCGATCAGGGCATATCGCCGGCGACGAACTTCGGAATGACCGGGCCGCCGATCTCAGCCGCGAAG
>JAWOLK010000042.1:0-6435 GCA_033853615.1 Beijerinckiaceae bacterium
TCGACGGCATTTTCGTCACCGGCGTCATCGCCGTGCTGCTGGCGGGCCTCCTCGGCCACTGGAGCGCGCGCGAACAGGGCGCGCCCGGCTAGGGCGTTTTCCGCCGAAGTGGGGACCGGTTCGGCGAAAAGAAAACGCCCAAGAGAAAAGAACGTTTTCCGCCGAAGTGGGGACCCGTTCGGTGACGAGAAAAACGCCCAAGAGAAAAGAGCGTTTTCCGCCGAAGTGGGAGCCCCCGGTCCGACTAAATCGGACCGAAAAAGGCTCTAGGGGCGCCGGAGCGCCGAGCGCCCCGGCGCGAAAGGTCAGAACTTCACCGTCAAGCCCGCATAGAAATTGCGCCCCATGCCCGGCACCTGGCGCACCGTGGCAATGCCGTAGGCCGGCGAGACGAAGATCGTGTTGCGGTAGTAGTTGGTGAGGTCGAAGCCGCCGAGCGGCAGCGAATAGAGCGCGTTGGTCAGATTATCGACGCCGAGATCGACGCGCATATTGCTCCACTCGTAAGAGCCGCGCAGATTGAGCAGCGCATAGCCGGGAGTCGTGAACTCGCCCTGCGTCGCCGAGACATGGTCCTTGGCGGCGACGAGCTGGGTCTCGATCACCGTGGTGAGCCCGCCGATTCTGTGCTCCAGCGCGATGAGGCTGTTGAGCGGCATCAGATTCCACAGACCATCGCCGCGCTTGCGCAGAAAGGCGGTGGCCGAGCAAAAGCCGTTGTTCGGCGCGCAGCCCGTCGGATTGCCGACGCTCAAGTTCTCGCCATAGACCCAGCTCACCGTCGCCGAGGCGGTCAAGCGGCCGTATTCGGGCGTATCGAAGACCTTGTATTTTCCGAAACCGTCGACGCCGAAGAGCTGCGCGTTGAAATTGCGGAATTGCAGCACCTGGAAGGTATAGACCGGCGGCGGGTTCGGCCCGGTGTAATTGGGGAAGCCGAATGTGCCGCCGGTGCGGCCGCCAGCGATGTAATTTTCGACATAGCTGTAGAAGGGCGTGATGCGCGCCTCCCACTTCTCCTGGCCGGACGGATCCTTCCAGCTGCCGGTGACCGAGATGTTATGCGCGACTTCCGGCGAGAGGTTGAGATTGCCGACATAGCCGTTGCCGTCGCCGAACCAGTTGAACATGGCCATATAGGGGCCGGTGACCGGCCACAGATAGCGCTCGTAAAGGCTCGGCGCGCGGGTCTTGCGCGAATAGCCGAACTCGTAGAGCGCCGCCTCGCTCGGCTTGTAGCGGGCGATCGCGGTCATGTCGAAATTGGCGTTGGCGCGGTTGCGATCCTGCCCGTTGAAGAGATTTGCGGCGACATTGTTCGTGCCGAGCACGCCCATGCGCATGAACGGATTATAGGATTGGACGGTGTTCGTATCCATCCACACCGTGTCGTTGCGGAAGCCGAGAACGGTCGTCCAGTTCGTGAGCCAGGCGTGCTCCCATTCCGCATAGGTTCCGACGCGGTCGCGCTGGCCGCCGTTGATGACCACGAAGGGGAACGGGCGCCCGAGCGGACCCGGATAGCCGGTGAGATCGGTCGGCCAATAATCCTGGAGCCGCTGGCCGTGATATTCATTGCCGAGGCGCAGCAGATCGCGCTCGGTCAAGGGGATTTCCGCCTTGATCGAATAGCCGAAATCGCGGCCGTTGTTCTTCATCGGATGATTGAGCGTCGAGCGGTCGTCGAGGAAGCCCATCTTATGAGCGACCTGCGCCCAATAGGCGCGCGCGTCGACCTTGCCCCAGGAATATTCGCCCTGATAGGAGGCCTCGATCGAATAGGCCTTGTTGCGCGTCATATCCATGCGCATGTTGGGGAAGCCCTGATAGGGGATGTTCTGATAGCTTCCCCGCACCGTCAGCCGGTGGCCGTCGTTCTGATAGCCGAGGGCGAGACCATGGTTCTCCGACTGGAAATTGGTCGAATAGACTTCGCCGGCGCCGCCGCCGGCGCGGTAGTTCTCGGCGCGCTGATATGAGCCGTTGTAGAGCAGGCTCCAGTGGTCCGTCGCCATGTTGAGGACGCCGGAGACGCCATAGCCGTTGTTGACGCCGCGGTAGAAGCTCGACACGCTGCCGGTCGCCAGAACCTGCTTGCCGTCGCCAAAGCGCAGCTCGCCGGGCGCGCCCCACGGCAGGAAGGGCGCAGGCGCCAGCGGCTCGCGCGCGGCGGCGGTCGGCGCGGGCGCGGATTTGGTCGTCTGCGCGGCGACCGGGCCGGCGACCGGGGCGGAAGCGAGGAAGACCGGGGAGCGCGGCTTGACGAGGATCGAGCCGCCCGTGGAATCGCCGCCCTTGCTGACCGAGGAGACGCCGTAAACTACGTCGATGCTGTCGATCGTATTGGGGTCCGTGTAGCTCAGCGGCGAATTCATGTGGTTGGAGCAGGCGGAGGTCGTCTGCACGCCGCCGACGAGAACCTTCACCCGCTCGTCGGCCATCCCGCGAATGACCGGCAGGCCCGAGACGCCGCCCATCGTATACATGCTGACGCCCGGCTGATCGGCGAGCAGCCGGGCCGTGTCGGTGTAGCGCGGCTTTTCCGGCGAGAGCTGCTTCTCGCCGACGACGACCTCGCTCGCCTCGCGCGCGACGGGGGCGGCAGAGGCCGCGCCGGATTGCGCCGTGCGGGCGGCGGCGCCGATGGTGATCGGCGGAAGCTGCGTCTCGGCGCGGGCGGAAACGGACAAGAAGACGGCGATTGCGCCGGCGGAAACGCCGCGCATCAAATCGAAACGGAACATGAAATCCTCCTCGGCGCGCGGGGACGCGGCCGGTGCTGCGGCGCTGCTGCGCCGGGCGCTGCTGCGCCGAATGTGTGTGTTTTTGCTGGGAGGCTGGGGATCAGGCCGAGGCCGGCGGCGCTCTCGGCGCATGGGCCGCCGCTTCGGGAGTGGCGCGTCTGTCGAAACACTGGTCGGGAAGCCCGATCACCTGGCCAGCGAAGGCGAGACGACGGCTCGCCGGATGGAATGGGTCGATGCGGACGGCGGCATCGCTGCAGGACAGGCAGGCGTCGCAGGCGTGGACGGGAAAGCCCGGCGCCGGCCTATGCGTCTTCGACTGGTCGGCGCTGCAAGTCGCGGCCGCCGATAGCGATGGCGCGCCAGTCGCCCCGGCGCCATGCTCCATGCGCGCGAGAGCGGCGTGCTGGATGAGCAGCGCGACCAACGCCGCCAGCGCCGCTCGCCAAAATCTCCAGCACTTCATCCGCTCGGGTCTCATCGGGGCGTCGTAAAACGATTCGGGAAGACGTTTGATTTCAGAGTGCTACGAGCTGAGGCGAAGCCGTTCAAGCGCGGCGCTGTGTCGCAGCCCGTCGGGTTGCAGGCGACGCCCTGCATATCGAAGCGCGCGCAGGCTGATTTGGTCGCGAGAAGGTGCGACGATTGGCCCCGCGGGCTTGAGCGACAAAATCGCAGAGCGCCTCGTGCGGAAGAGCTATGCTTGCGGCGTTGGTTCTCCAAAGGGAGGGGCAGGTCATGGCCAATGTCGGAAAAATCGACCGCATATTGCGCATTCTGATCGGGCTGGCGCTGTTGAGCCTCGTTTTCGTGGGTCCGAAGACGATGTGGGGCCTGATCGGCCTCGTTCCGCTCGGCACCGCCGTGGTGAGCTTCTGCCCGCTCTATCGCCTCCTGGGCGTCGACACGCTCGGCAAGGGCGCCGCTTGATCCCGCGGCTTTCTCTCAGCGCCGCCGGCCTCGCCCTCGGCTTGGCGGCGGCGCAGGCGCTCGAGGGCGCGCCGCACGACATGGGCCATATGTCCATGCGGCATGAGGACAATCGTCAGCTCCTCGATTTTCCGGGGCCGATGCGCGACCACATGCTCACGAATATGCGCGGCCATCTCGAAGCGCTCGGAGAAATAACCGCCGCGCTCGGCGCCGGCGACGGCGCGCAGGCGGCCAAGATCGCCGAAGGGCGCCTCGGTCTCGGCTCGCCGGGCGCCGGAGCCTGCGTGAAGGGCGAGGCGGCTGGCGGCATGGCGGCGATGATGGCCAGGCACATGCCGCAGGACATGCGCGAGCTCGGCGCCGCGATGCACCAGTCGGCCAGCGATTTCGCCCGCACGGCCGCGGCGATGGGCCCGAACGGCGACCTGCGGCCCTCGCTCGCGGCGCTGTCGAAAGTGACGGAGGCCTGCGCCGCCTGCCATTCGGCCTACCGCCTGAAGTAAAAATCCGGGCTTGACCAGCAGTTCCGCCGGAGGACGCAAGATTCCGCTTGGCAAGGCCGCTCTGGACGTTTAAAAACGCGGCCAGCGGGGTCGGCTGGCAGAGGCGGCCCCTCTCACAGTTTTGAGCTTCCGTCATGCCTCTGCGCGCTTGTTGGCGCAAGGGTTATGGCGGTGGATAGGCCGGCGGACCGGGCTCATGCCTTGCGTCTTGTCCGGCCATGTCCTGTCCGAGACTGCCGGCGCCGCGAGGGGGCTTTCGCTCCGACAGTGGCTCAATCGGCTCGGTAGGCGGCGGAGTTTCCGCCGGCGATCGGGCGGCCTGCACAGACGGGGAAAACCAAGAATTGCCGGACCGGCGCCGCCAGGCGCCCGCGTTCTTCGACTTTGGTTCGAACCCTCAAGACCAAGGCGTTTTTTCGCCTCGGGGACAGGATCTACGGCGCCGCCTTCCTCCCGCATCCGGGAAAAAGCGGCATGTCGCAAACCGGCGGGGTCCGCCCCGCTCGAGGAGAGAGCACCGTGGATAGAGCGGAGAAGAAAGAAGCCGTTGCGGCGTTGAACGAGGCCTTTTCGAAGACCTCGGTCGTCGTCGTGGCGCACTACTCCGGCCTGACGGTCGCCCAGTTGCAGAAGCTGCGCAGGCAGGCTCGCGACTCCGGCGTCACCGTTCAGGTCGCCAAAAACCGCCTCGCCAAGATCGCTCTCGATGGCACCAGCGTCGCCAGCATCGGCTCCCTGCTCAAGGGGCCGACCCTGATCGCCTATTCGGACGATCCGGTGGTGGCGCCCAAGGTGGCCGTGGCCTTCGCAAAGGATCACGACAAATTCGTGATCCTCGGCGGCGCCATGGGGACCACCGCCCTGAACCCGGACGGCGTCAAGTCGCTTGCGACCATGCCGTCTCTGGACGAACTGCGCGCCAAGCTCGTGGGCCTCATTCAGGCTCCGGCGACGAAGGTCGCGCAGCTCTCCACCGCGCCGGCCGCCAAGCTTGCGCGTGTGTTCGGGGCCTACGCCAAACGAGACGCGGCCTGACCGAAGGCTCGCACCGCATAAGAACCAAATTCAAAGGACGCACAGAAAATGGCCAATCTCGAAAAGATCGTCGAAGACCTCTCCGCCCTCACCGTGCTCGAGGCGGCTGAACTCGCCAAGATGCTCGAAGAGAAGTGGGGCGTCTCCGCGGCTGCCGCCGTGGCCGTCGCCGCTGCTCCGGCCGCTGGCGCCGCCGCTCCGGCCGCCGAGGAGAAGACCGAGTTCAACGTGATCCTGGCCTCGGCCGGCGACAAGAAGATCGAGGTCATCAAGGAAGTCCGCGGCATCACCGGCCTCGGCCTCAAGGAGGCCAAGGACCTCGTCGAGGGCGCTCCGAAGCCGGTCAAGGAAGGCGCGTCGAAGGACGAGGCCGAGAAGATCAAGGCCGCCCTCGAGAAGGTCGGCGCGAAGGTCGAACTCAAGTAATTGCGCTTGCGGGCCTTGCGGCCCGTTTAGCGACGCTCTTCGCGGTCCCGGCGCATGCTGGGGCCGCGCGCGGTTGAAGGAAAGATGAACGCCAGCGCGGCGAGGGATCGGAGCGAGGCTTCGGCTTCGTCGGCGCGACGGCCGTGAGACGGCGCCCCAGGCGTCGCGGCGTCTCGGCAGAGACGGCGACCGTTCTCCAGAAGAGGTTCGATAGGCGACATGGCTCAGACGTCGGCGCGGAAGTTCACCGGTCGCAAGCGTATCCGCAAGTTCTTTGGCCACATCCGCGAAGCCGCGGAAATGCCCAATCTGATCGAGGTGCAGAAGGCCTCTTACGATCAGTTCCTCCTCGTGGACGAGCCCAAGGGCGGACGCCCGGACGAAGGCCTTCAATCCGTCTTCAAATCCGTCTTCCCGATCTCGGATTTCTCTCAGGTCGCGCTGCTCGAATTCGTCCGCTACGAGTTCGAGCCGCCGAAATATGACGTGGACGAATGCCGCCAGCGCGGCATGACCTTCGCCGCGCCGCTGAAGGTGACGCTGCGGCTGATCGTGTTCGACGTCGATCCCGACACGCAGGCGAAGTCGGTCAAGGACATCAAGGAGCAGGACGTCTACATGGGCGACATGCCCTTCATGACGTCGAACGGCACCTTCATCGTCAATGGCACCGAGCGCGTCATCGTCTCGCAGATGCATCGCTCGCCGGGCGTGTTCTTCGACCACGACAAGGGCAAGAGCCACTCCTCCGGCAAGCTGCTGTTCGCGGCCCGCATCATTCCCTATCGCGGCTC
>JAWOLK010000043.1:0-33306 GCA_033853615.1 Beijerinckiaceae bacterium
TTCGCGCATCTGAAGCAGGCGGCGGCGGCGAACCAGTTCGTGCTCGACCGGCGCGTCGATCCCTGCATGTCGGAAGTCTATGCCTGGGACAAGATTCCGCAGGCGCACACCAAGATGTGGAAGAACCAGCATCCGCCCGGCAACATGGCGGCGCTGGTCAGCGCGCCGGTCACCGGTCTGCGCACCTTCGAGGATGTTTTGGCGGCCTCGAAGAACCGCGCCAAATAGCGCGGCTGCTCAGAAAGCTCGTGAAAGTTCACGCCGCCGCGGCCCGCGCCGCGTCGGCGCAATCATCGCATGTGCGGGGGAGAAACATGCGCGAAGGCCTTGGTCATTTGGCGTGGTTGGAAGCCGAAGCAATGCACATCATCCGCGAGGCGGTCGCGGAGGCGCATAATCCGGTGATGCTGTTTTCCGCCGGCAAGGATTCGACGGTGATGGCGCATCTCGCCATGCGCGCCTTTTATCCGTCGAAGCCGCCCTTCCCGCTCTTGCATATCGATTCCACTTGGGAGTTCTCGTCGCTCCTCGAATTTCGCGACGCCTTCGCCCGCGAAAATGGTTTTGCGTTGATCGCCTACGCCAATGAGGAGGGGCGCGCCGCCGGGATGAACCCTTTCGACTATGGCGATCGCTATACGCTCGTCATGCGCACCGAGCCGCTTAAGGCGGCGCTGGACAAGGGCGGCTATGACGTCGTCTTCGGCGGCGCGCGTCGCGACGAAGAGAAGTCCCGCGCCAAGGAGCGCATCGTGTCGATCCGCAACGCCGGTCATGTCTGGGAGCCGCGCGACCAGCGGCCCGAGTTCTGGCGCCAATATAATTTGCGCCTCGGCAAGGATCAGTCGGCCCGCGTCTTTCCGCTTTCCAATTGGACCGAGAACGACATCTGGGATTATGCGCTGGCGCGCGAGATAAAACTCGCGCCGCTTTATTTTGCGCAGGAGCGGCCGGTCGTGCGGCGCAGCGGCGCCTACGTCGTCGTCGACGACGAAGCACGCATGCGCTTTCAGCCCGGCGACAAGATCGAGACGCGCCGCGTGCGATTCCGCACGCTCGGCTGCTGGCCGGTGACGGGGGCGATCGAATCGGACGCCGCCGACATTCCAAGCGTCGTGCAGGAAACGCGCGACGCCAAAATGTCCGAGCGGCAGGGCCGCATCAGCGACGGCGAAGACGGCGGCTCGCTGGAGCAGAAGAAGCGCGAAGGATATTTTTAAGACATCATCCGAGGACGCGGCGAAAATCCGCGCCCTCGATCATCGGTTTCGCGCCGGCAAAAGGCTGTAGTCCGGCCAGCACGCGCGGTCCTCGAGCGTCGCCGGCGGCTTTCTTTCGGCGGCCATCCACGAGGGAACTTCCGATAGCCGTGCAAGATAATTGCTTGGAAAGATCCAGCCGTCGCCCGCTCTCATTATCTTTTGGTGAACGGTCAAAATATTGCAATCGCTCGGCGCATAGGCGGGATCGGTCAGGCCGCGCCTGATTTCGAACATGCCGGTCAGGGCGGAAAGCCCGATAACCGCCGCCGTCGCGAAGCGCAAAACCGCGCCCTCGGCCAAAAGGTCGTGCGCCGTCCTGCAGAAAAAAAATCCGAGCAGGAACAGCGGCGCAATCGATACCCGCATGGTCATGTCATTGTTCGGCGTGACGCCGAGCTTGTAAAACGGGAGAAAGGCCAGCATCGCGATCGCGAGCGCCGCGGTGGGCCTGTATTTCTGGTCGAGCAGACGCCGGGCGGCGATAACCAGCCAGATCTGCGGAATCGAGAATAGCAGCGCGAGAACATAGTAGCTCGGGAAATTCGCGTCGCGAAACGCCCAGCCGCGCTGGATGGCGCCGGAATCCGCCTGCAGGTAGAGAACAATCGGAAACAAACACAGCGACGCGGCGCCCGCGGGGACGAGGCGGCGCCAAACGACGCCCTTTCTCACGGCCAGAAACCCGCTCAGCAAAAGGAATGGCGTCGCACCCATCATTGAAAGCGGCGACCAGAACAACAGCGCGCAGAAAGCAAAGCCGAGCGTCGCGACGTCGATCTCGTCGTCGATATGAAGAAGGATCAAGACGCCGAAGAACCAGCCCGAAAGCGCGTGATTGGGAGTCCAGAACAAGGATGCGACATGGCCGAAATAGGGGTTCGGCGTCCAAAACATCAGATTTGGACTGAGCTCCAAGTGGCCGGTCGCGCGCCATTCGGCGTAGTCGAGCAGGAAGCGTGGAATCACGTCGACGCTGCCGAAGAAGGCGAAAAGCACGAAAAACCGCAGCCTTTCCCGCTTGACCAGGATCGACAGGCAATAAAGGATCGCGCCGTAGAGGAGCGCGTTCTGGACGAGCGTCGTGATATGCGCCGCCTGCAGGCCGAACAGGCGGCCGATGACGGCGGGAATCATATACATGCCGAGCGGCGCCCGCAGCAGGTAATCGACGCCTTCATGACGATAAAAACCCGGCAGGCCCTGCCGCACGACGTCCGAGAGCACCGCGTCCCGGATCAGAAAATCAAAGGGGCTGAACAGCAAGTGCCCGCCGCCGCCGACGACGCACAGGACAAAGGCGGCGAGAAGACAAAGGCCGAGCGCGCGAGGGTCGGCGGGCGCGCGCAGCAACGGGCCGCCGGTTTCCGTAAAGACAACGAAGAGGCCGAGCGCGCCGCCGAGACAGACGAGCGCATTGGCGGCCAAGCCGAGCCCCGCCCCGACGCCGATCCACGCGCCGAAAATGGCATTGGCCGCCCAAAAAACAGCGGCGGCGGCGCGCAGCACGTCGCCGTTGCGCAATCTGACGCGCAACAGCGCGGCGGGGGAAAGGGTGGAGAGAGATTCGCTGGTCATTCAAACGCTCGCGGCCGCGGACGCCAGCCGGGGCGCCGCAGGCGTTGTAACCTATCCGCGCGGCGTTACAAGCGATTGAATGTAAAGGAGCGGCGGCTTCACCCCTTCACGCAGATCAGCGGCGCAAGATAGGCGACCTTTTTTGCGAGCCCGTCCGCCTCTGCGCAATCCACCACCGCCGCGACGTCCTTATAGGCGCCGGGCGCCTCTTCGGCGACGCCGCGCATGGACGGGCTGCGGATGAGAATGCCCCTTGCGCGCAGCTCGTCGACCACCTGCCGGCCGCCCCACATCTTCGTCGCCGCATGCCGGCTCATGCGCCGCCCGGCGCCGTGACAGGCGGAGGAAAAGGCGCGCGCCTCGCTTTCGGCCATCCCGGCAAGCACATAAGAGCCCGCGCCCATGCTGCCGCCGATCAGCACCGGCTGGCCGTAAGCGCGCAGCGGCTCGGGCAGGCTCTCATGGCCGGGGCCGAAGGCGCGCGTCGCGCCCTTGCGATGCACGAAGAGCGCCCGGGTCTCGCCGTCGACCTTGTGGCGCTCCTCCTTGCAGGTGTTGTGCGACACGTCGAACATCAACGGCAGCTCGCTCTCCTTGAAGAAGCGCCCAAATACTTCGCGGGCGAGATGGCCGATGATCTCGCGATTGGCGAGCGCGCAATTGATCGCCGCGCGCATGGCGGAGAGATAGCGCTGGCCGAGTTCCGAACGGATCGGCGCGCAGGCGAGCTCGCGATCGGGAAGCGCAATGCCGTAGGACGGCGCGGCGGCCGCCATCTCGCGCAAATATTCCGTGCCGATCTGGTGCCCGAGCCCGCGCGAGCCGCAATGGATCGTCACCACGCATTCGCCCTTCTTCAGCCCATAGGCCGCGGCCGCCTCGGCGTCGAAAATCTCGCGCACCTCCTGCACTTCGAGATAATGATTGCCGGAGCCGAGCGTCCCCATCTCGGCGCGCTGGCGTTTTTTCGCCTGGTCGGAGACGGCCTGCGGATCGGCGCCGGCGACGCAGCCCTCCTCCTCGATGCGGTCGAGATCCTCCGCCCGCCCGAAGCCGCGCGACACGGCCCAGCGCGCCCCGCCCGTCAGCATGGCCGACATTTGCTCGGGATCGAGCCGCACCTCGCCCTCGGAGCCGAGCCCGACCGGCACATGGTGGTAGAGCGCATTGGCGAGATCCTCCTGCACGGCCAGTATCTCGTCGCGCTTCAGCCCCGTAAGATGCGTGCGCACGCCGCAGGAGACGTCGAAGCCGACGCCGCCGGCCGAGACGACGCCCCCCGCCGAAGGATCGAAAGCGGCGACGCCGCCGATCGGAAACCCATAGCCCCAATGGGCGTCCGGCATGGCGTAGGCGGCGCGCACGATGCCGGGGAGTCTGGCGACATTGGTGAGCTGGTCGAAGACCTTGTCGTCCATTTCGGCGATCAGCGCTTCGCTGGCGTAGATGACGGCCGGAACCCGCATGTCGCCGAAGGGCGCGACGCGCCAGGCGGCGTCGGAGAGTTTTTCGAAGCGGGAAATGTCCATGCGTTTTCTCTCGTTGCGCGCGCGGTCCTAGACGTCGATGACGCATTGCGCCCGCCACAGGCCGGGCCTGTCCTCGACGACGGCCAGCTCGGTGAAGGTCGCGCCCTTCACCTCGACGGCCGGCGCATGGCGCTCGCGCGAGATTTTTTCGCCCATGGCCCGCCCTTTCAAGCGGCCAGCCTCGATCGTCACCGCGAAATCGCCAAAAACCATGCCGCGTTCCGCCATTTCGAAAACGAGCGCGTTGAGCCAATCGAGCAGCAGGAGGTCGAGATCCTCCGCCTCGGCCGTGACTTCGACCGTCTTCTCGCGGCGCACCGAGGAAAGCTCGGTGATCGCCGCGCTCATGGCGCGGGCGGCCTGTTCGAAGGCTACGGCCGGGCTCGACCCGAAGCCGCGCACGCCGATGTCGGCGTCATGCGGGAAATGTTCGTAACGCCCGCTCTCGGGCGCGGCGGCGGCCTCGGCCATGCGTCAATCCTTCCGCAGCGTCGCGAGATAGGCGGAAAGATCCGCGGTCTGTCGCTCGCTCAAGCCGAGATTGGGCATGGCTCCGGGGTGGCTGACATTCGCCTGGGTCGAATGCAAAAAATCGCGCAGCGCGTTACTGCCGCCCTTCGGCCCTTTGGCGATCTCCTCCAGCGTCTGCGCGCGCTTCGATTCGGCGCCGCCTCCGCCGGCGACGCCGTGGCAGGGCGCGCAGCGCTCCTGAGCCAGCGTCTCGCCGGCCTTTGCGTCCGCCGGCTGGGCTCGGCCGGGCGGAGCGGCGGCGATCGCGAGCGTCATGGCGAGCGTCATGGCGGCGCATATCGATACGGCTTGCATGTCGCCTCCCCTCCTCTGATATAAGCGTGTGATATA
The DNA here is from genome assembly GCA_033853615.1 of Beijerinckiaceae bacterium. Lineage (GTDB taxonomy): Bacteria > Pseudomonadota > Alphaproteobacteria > Rhizobiales > Beijerinckiaceae > Methylosinus. Next base: position 5,228 of record JAWOLK010000043.1, read on the forward strand.
AGCGCGCAGCGGCAGGCTCCAGGGCCCTGGCCGCGCGCATGAGGGAAGAAAATGGGCTACGCCGAAAGCGCGACCGCCGCGCGCCGCGCAAAACTTGACACGAGCCAACGGCTTGCCGCGAAAGCGCGGGATTGATGAGGAGTTTTACGCGGCGCCGCCGTATTTTTTTCGCTTCGTTGCGTGACTTGTGGGATAATGCTTTAAGTGTCCAGAGATCGACGACGCGCCGCCGCGGCGGTCCTCGCGACTCCAGTATGAAACGGTTTCTTGCCCAATGACGGTTGCTGTTCCCGTCTCCGAACCCCTTGTCTCGAAAAAGGCGCCGCAGGATACGCGCGTCGTCGTCGCCATGTCCGGCGGGGTCGATTCCAGCGTGGTCGCGGCGCTTCTCAAGGAACAAGGCTATGACGTCGTCGGCGTCACGCTCCAGCTCTACGACCACGGCGCCGCCGTCCATCGCAAGGGCGCCTGCTGCGCCGGCCAGGACATTCAGGACGCCCGTCGCGTCGCGGCGCGTCTCGGCGTGCCGCATTTCGTGCTCGATTACGAAAACCGCTTTCGCGAGAAGGTGATCGACAGTTTCGCCATGAGCTACGCCAATGGCGAGACGCCGGTGCCCTGCGTCGCCTGCAATCAATTCATCAAATTCGCCGATCTCTTCGAGACCGCAAAGGATCTCGGCGCCGATGTGCTGGCGACCGGCCATTACATCTCCTCGCGCGAGACCGCGAGCGGCGAGCGCGCGCTGTTTCGGGCGCGGGACGCCTCGCGCGATCAGAGCTATTTTCTCTTCGCCACCACCAAGGAGCAGCTGCGCCTGCTGCGCTTCCCGCTCGGCGGCTTCACCAAGACCGAGGTGCGGGAGCTGGCGCGGCGCTACGATCTGGAAGTTGCGGAAAAGCCCGACAGCCAGGACATTTGCTTCGTGCCGAGCGGCCATTACACCGAGGTCGTCGAGCGTTTGACCCCCGGCGCCGCGGTCCCCGGCGACCTCATCCATATCGACGGCCGCGTGCTCGGCCGGCATTCGGGGGTCATCCATTATACGGTCGGCCAGCGGCGGGGACTCGGCCTCGGCGGCGCCCGCGCCGGTCGCGCCAGCGAGCCGCTCTACGTCGTCCGGCTGGATGCGGCCAAGGCGCAGGTGATCGTCGGACCGCGCGAGGCGCTGGAGACCCGCGCCGTCAGCCTGCGCGACGTGAACTGGATCGGCGACGGCGCTCTGTCCGACCTGCCGCCCGGCGGGATCGACGTCATGGCCCGCGTGCGCTCGACGCGGCCGCCGCTTCCGGCGCGTCTGCTGCCGCATGAGAGCGGCGCGACGGTGGTCTTCGCCGCCGGCGAATTCGGCGTCGCGCCGGGCCAGGCCTGCGTCTTCTACGACGACGACGGCGACGAGGCGCGGGTGCTCGGCGGCGGCTTCATCGCCGCGGTGGAGCCGGCGCGGCTTCCGGTCACAACGACCAGCAAAAACGCCCCGGCCAAAAACGCCCCAGCCCGGAGAACCCCGGCATGAACACGCGCCAGCGCATGCGCGCGCAAGGCTTAGCGCTGGCGAACGGCGACATCGAGTCGGCCTATGCGCGCTGGGCCCCGGTTTACGATCTGTTTTTTACGGAGCTGCTGCGCCCCGGCCGGCGCGCCGCCGCAGAGGCCGCCTCCAAGACCGAGGGCGTGATTCTCGACGTCGGCTGCGGCACCGGCCTCGAATTGCCGTTCTTCGACCGCGGACGCGCCATCATCGGCGTCGACCTTTCGGAGCCGATGTTGCGCCGCGCGGCGCAGCGGGTGCGGCGGGAAAGGCTCGGCCAGATCGCCGGCCTTTGCCGCATGGACGCAACGCGCCTCGCCTTTCCGGACCGCAGCTTCGGCTGCGTCGTCGCTCCCTATGTGCTCACCGTCGCGCCGGAGCCTCTGCGCATGCTCGACGAGCTGACGCGGGTCTTGTGCGTCGGCGGCCATATGGTGCTCGTCAACCACGTCAGCTCCGAGGACACGCCCTTCTCGGAGCTGGAGGCCTGGGTCGGCCGGCGATTCGCGGCCAAGCTCGGCTGGCGGCCGGAATTTCCCTGGGCGATCATCGGCGACTGGATCGACAGCCGCGCCGACATGCGCCTGATCGAGCGCCGCCTGCTGCCGCCCTTCGGCCTTTTCACCTTGACGCGAATCGAACGCATCCGCTGCGAGCCGCGCGTTGCGGGCGGGCCGCCGCAGCAAAAAATTCTCGAGCCGACGCCTTGAGCCGCGGCGTCCCTCTGGTTTTTGGGACGCGTCCGGCTTAAATTGGCGATGCGGCGCTGCGGGGTGCGTGTAGGACATTATTCCCCGGGGCCTTATCGATCCTGAAGGGAGCTGTCCCTGGCCTTGCCCGTGGGCTTGGCCACACGGCGCCCACCTACGTTGTAGGTTCCCGGGATCGACGTCCCACGGCTCACGTGGCCCGCGCCTACTTCCGTTTCTTGCGTCTCCTGAGTCGGATGGCGCGCGCTGCGCCCTCCGTCCGATTTTTGCGCCCAAGGCCCATGACCGACCCGAAGACCGATTTGCGCCGCCACATGCTCGCCCGCCGCGATCTCGTCTCGCATGACGAGGCTCATGCCGCGGCCGAGGGGCTGCGCCGGCGCGGCCTCGCGCTGGTCGAGGACATCGCCGCGCAGGCGCGCCTTGCGGCCCCGGTGGTCTCGGTCTACTGGCCGATTCGCAGCGAGCTGAACACGCGGCCGCTGATCGACGCGCTGGCGAAGAAGGGCGTCACCGTGACGCTGCCGGTGATGACGGCGGTGCGCCATCCGCTGATTTTCCGTTTGTTTACGCCCGGCGACGATCTCGTCAAAGGCCCCTTCGGCCTCTCCGAGCCCGCCGCCGACAAGCCGATCCTCTCGCCCGACATCGTCTTCTCGCCGCTCGCCGCCTTCGACCGCGCCGGCTTCCGCCTCGGCTATGGCGGCGGCATCTATGACGCGACGCTGTCGCGGTTGCGCGCCGAGAAGAAAATCACTGCGGTCGGGGTCGCCTACGCCCGCCAGGAGGCGGAGGCCGTGCCGCGCGAAGCGCATGACGAGCGTCTCGAATACATCCTCACCGAAGAGGAGCTGATCGCGACCCGCGCCGCCTTCGCCGATTGAGCGCGCGCGGGATGTGACAGGGGATTGTCAAAAGGGTAAGAGAGGTTGACGATCGCTCTCGCCAACGCCCGCCCACCCATGCCGCTTCTCGCCTTGCCCTTTCCCATGATCGACCCGGTCGCGGTCCACCTCGGCCCGCTGCCGATTCGCTGGTATGCGCTCGCCTATATCGCCGGTTTCGTCTTCGCCTGGATCGGCATGCGGGCGATCGTCAAGCGCGCGGATGTGTGGGCGCCGGGCCAGCCGCGCCCGAGCGCCGATTCGATCGACGATCTCGTCGTCTATGCCGCTCTCGGCGTGATTCTCGGCGGCCGGCTCGGCCATGTGCTGATTTACGATCCGGGCTTCTATCTCGCCCATCCGGAAGAAATCCTGCAGACCTGGAAGGGCGGCATGGCCTTTCACGGCGGCCTCATCGGCGCGCTGCTCGGCCTGCTGCTCTTCGCGCGGCGCGAGAAACTTCCGGCGCTGACCGTCGTCGATCTCGGCGCGGCGGTCGCGCCGGTCGGCCTGTTCTTCGGCCGAATCGCCAATTTCATCCGGCCCGAGATGTGGGGCCGCGAGACCGACCTTCCCTGGGGCGTCGTCTTCCCAGGCGCCGGGGAGGCGCCGCGCCATCCGAGCCAGCTCTACGAGGCGGGGCTGGAAGGGCTTTTGCTCGGCCTGCTGCTGTGGCTCGCCGTGCGGGCCGGGGCGCTGAAACATCCGGGCCGGGCCGCCGGCCTGTTTGGCGTCGGCTATGGCGCAGCGCGTGTCTTCTGCGAATTCTTCCGCGAGCCCGACCCGGTCCAGGAGGCGCTGGCCGGCGGTCTCACCAAGGGAATGGCGCTCTCGGCTCCGATGATCCTCATCGGCGCCGCCTTGGTTCTCCTCTCTTTGCGCCGACGCGAGGTGACTGCATGAGCGCGCTCGGCGACGCGATTGCGGCGATGGTCGCCCATGATGGGCCGATCACGCTGGAAACTTATATCTCCCTCTGCCTGTCCCACCCTCAGCACGGCTATTACATGACCCGCGACCCCTTCGGGCGGCGCGGCGACTTCATCACCGCGCCGGAGATCAGCCAGATTTTTGGGGAGCTGCTCGGCCTGTGGATGACGGAGGCCTGGCGCGCCTCGGGCGCTCCCGCGGATGCGCGACTCGTCGAGCTCGGCCCCGGCCGCGGCACGCTGATGGCGGACGTGCTGCGGGTCGGCCGCGTGGCGCCGCCCTTTCTTGAGCAGGTCTCGGTGCATCTCGTCGAGACGAGCCCGTTGCTGCGCTCGGTGCAGGAACAGACGCTGCAGGGCGCGGTCCCTCCGGTCTCCTGGAGCGCCGATGTCGCCGAGATCCCGCCCGGGCCGGCCTTCATCCTCGCCAATGAGTTTTTCGACGCGCTGCCGGTGCGGCATTTCGTAAAATCCGCTTCCGGCTGGCGCGAGCGCCTCGTCGGCGTGGACAGCGCCGGCGCTCTCGCCTTCGGCCTCTCCGGCGCCGTCGAGCATGGGCTGGCGGTCGAGGCGCCGCAAGGCTCGGTGATCGAGATCGGCGCCGTCGCCCAGATGATCATGGGGCAATTGGCGCGGCGCATCGTCGACCAGGGCGGCGCCATGCTGATCGTCGATTACGGCTATACGGAAACGACGCTCGGCGAGAGCCTCCAGGCGGTCAAGGATCACGCCTATGTCGACCCGCTCTACGAGCCGGGCGAGGCCGATCTCACCACCCATGTCGATTTCGCGGCTCTCGTCCGCGCCGCCCGCGCCGCGGGGGCCAAAGTGCAGGGGCCGGCGACGCAGGGCGATTTCCTGCGGCGACTGGGGGCCGAGCGGCGCGCCGAGGTGCTGTCGCGCAACGCCTCGCCGGAGCAGCGCGCCGACATCGCCGCGGCGGTGGAGCGCCTGATCGGAAGCGGCCCGAAGAACATGGGCGAATTGTTCAAGGTTCTCGCCGTAACCCATCCCGACATGCCGGACATGCCCGGTTTCGCGGAGCTGTGAATGGATGAGATCGAGGCGCTCGCCGCCGGCAATCTCGCGCGCGCCGGAGTCCGTCACGCCTTTTTCACGCGGCGCGGCGGCGTCTCGGACGGCGTCTATGACTCTCTGAACGGCGGCGTCGGTTCGAAGGACGCGCCGGAGCGGGTGCGCGAGAACCGCGCGCGCATGGCGCGCCGCCTCGGGACCGAGGCTGAACGGCTGCTGGTGCCCTATCAGATCCATTCGCCCGACGCGCTCCTGGTCGAGGCGCCCTGGGCGGCGGAGGCGCGCCCGCGCTGCGACGGGCTGGTGACGACGACGCCCGGCCTCGCGCTCGGCGTCACCGGGGCCGATTGCGGCATGCTGCTCTTCGCCGACGCCCGCGCCGGCGTCGTCGGCGCGGCGCATGCCGGCTGGAAGGGCGCGCTCACCGGCATGATCGAGGCGACCGTCGCGGCGATGGAAGCGCGCGGCGCCCGCCGCGCCGACATCCACATTGCGCTGGGGCCGACGATTTCGGGACGCAGCTATGAGGTCGGGCCGGAATTCGTCGCGCGCTTTTCGGCCGAGGACGCGGATTACGCGCGCTTTTTCGCTCCCTCGCCCCGTGCGGGCCATGCGATGTTCGATCTGCCGGCCTTCATCGCCGCGCGCGTCGCACGGCTCGACGTCGCCTCCTTCGAGGATCTCGGCGTCGACACTTACGCCGACGAAGCGCGCTGCTTCAGCTATCGCCGCAGCGTGCACCGGCAGGAGCCGGATTACGGCCGGCTGGTTTCGGCCATTGCGCTGGGCTGAGCCTCAGCGGGTCGAATAGGTGAACTGAATGGCGTGCGGCAGGCCGCGCGGCGGCGGCGGGAAAGGCGCCGCGCGGCGCACGGCGTAGACCGCCGCCGCGTCGAGGTCCGGCAAGCCGCTGGTGCGATAAACGGCCTGGTGGGTCAGATTGCCCATCTCATCGATATAAAAGGCGACGATCCCGCTGCCGCTCAAATGGCCGCCGCGCACCCGCTCGGGCACGCGCATATGCGGCATGATCATGCCGTAAAGGATGGTCAGATAGGTCGTCTTCGCCTGGCCGCCGCCGACCGGCGAGGGCTTCGTCGCGCCGCCGAATTTGAATTCCGGCAATTGCTCGAGCGAGGCGAGCTGCTCGGCGATCGATTTCTCGGCGCCTTTCTTCGCCGGCCCCTTGTTTTTTACGGCGGTCTGTTTTTCCTCCGGCTTCGCCGCCTTCTGCTCGGCGCGCTCGATCACTTCGGCGTCGGGCTTGTCGTCGCTCGGCTTCTCGGTCTTCTCCGGCGCGACCTCCGGCGCCTGCTCCGGCGGCTTGTTGTCCTGTTTCTCGGGCGAGGGCTCCGGCGCGGCCGTTTCTTTCGGCTGGGCCTTTTTCTGCGCCTGCGTCGCCTCGTCGGGGGCCTCGCGCTCGAGCTTCTCCTTGCTCTGCTGGCGCGGCGCGTCGTAGGCGGGCTCCTCCTCGATATATTGCTGCTTCAGCGGCGGCGGCGGCGGCTTCTTTGGCTCTTCCTTCTTCTGCTCTTCCTCTTTCTTCGGCTCTTCGGGCGGCGGCGCCTCCTGCTTCGGCGGCGCCGGCGGCTCCACAACGACCTCGACCGGGATTTCCTCGGCCGGCGGGATCTTCGGCGCAAACAGCGCGTCCAGGATCAAGACCAGCGCAACCAGCGCGACATGCAGCGCGAGGCACAGCGCCACGAATAAGAGGAAGCGCCGCCGGGGCCCGAAAAGGCGACGCCGCGGCGCCTCGACCAGACGCTCGAGGGAGTGAGTTTCAGAAGTCACGTCGAAAGAAGCTGTTCCGGCTTTCGTCGCCTTGCCAGAATACGCCGGGCGCCCAATCGCCCCGCCGCTCGGACTGCGAGAAACACGTCCGGAGTTTGCCACAGCGGCTGCGCCGCGGCTACCCGCTTCGCGCGGATTGCGCTCGTTACCGGGCGGCGGCGCAGCCCCGCCGTGAGACCGGGACAAAACATCAGGCGCGTCTCGAGGCCCGCGCGACCCCGCAGCTCAGCCTTGACCTTGCAGGTTCTCGGACCGAGGGCGTCGCCCGCCCTCGGAGCATGATCGACAGACCCGTTTACTCGCAAACGCGCTGGCGGCGAGAGCCGATGACATCGCCATATTCGTCATAGACGGGTCGCCGCTCGAACCAGCAGCGCTCATAGATCGGGGCCGGCTCGACATAAACCGGGCGGGGCGGCGCCGTATAGACCACCGGCGGCGGCGGCGGGGCCGGCTGGGCCAAAGCGCCGCCGGCGATGGCGCCGAGCGCGAAACCGCCGATGCCGGCGGCGATCGCCGGGCCGGCCGAGTCCGCCTGGGCCGGCGCGAGCGGGGACAGGGTCGCGGCCGCAAAAGCCAAGCCGAAGGTCGCAGCGAAACGTCTCTTCATGAACTTCTCCTCGCGGGCCGCGCTCGAAAGGGCGTGATCTCTCGCCGGACGCAGCGGCTTCGAATTGTTAAAGCGGCATTTCCGATCCGGCCCTGAATCGATTTGATCCATGAAGCGTTAATAGAAGGCAAAAAAAAGGCCGCGCTCAGGGCCGCGCGCGCCTCTATCGCCCTCTCACAATCGGGAGACTTTCGCTTTGCCGGCCGGCGCCGGGGCCGGGGTGGGGCGGGCCCCCTCCACGCCGCCGATTTTTCCGACCCGCGCCTCATTGGCCGCCGGATTCGGGGTCTGCGGCCGGAAGGCCTCGGCCATCGCCTTGGCCGCCGCAAGCTCTTTGCCCTCGAGCCGCGCGCCGACCTCGTCGCGCTTTTTCGCCGCATCCTCGTCGCCCTGAGCCGCGGCGATCGCAAACCACATGTAAGCGTTGGCGAGACTTTGCTGGACGCCCAGGCCTCGCGTGTAAAGGATCGCCAGATTGAACTGGCTGTCGCGAACCCCAAGCTCCGCCGCCTTGCGGAACCACTCCGCCGCGGCGGTATAATCCGGCTTGCCGTCCTGCCCCTCGGCCGCAAGCACTGCGAGATTGTGCATGGCGCGGACATTGCCGGCTTCCGCCGCGCGCTGATACCAGCTGCGCGCCTTGGCGTAGTCGCGCGCGACCCCGGCCCCGCGCTCATAGAGCGCGCCGAGACGATATTGCGCCTGCGCCATCCCCTGCGCCGCCGATTTCTCGAGCCATTGCGCCGCCGTCCTGAAGTCGCGGGCGACGGCGCGGCCCTCGGCGTAGCTGACGCCGAGGTCGAACTGCGCGGCGGCGTCGCCCTGCTCGGCGAGCTGCTGCGTGGCGGCGATCTTGTCGATCGACCCGACCGGCGTCTGATCGATCCCGGGGTTCGCGGCGGCGGCCGGCTTCGTCGCGCCGCCGGGAGGGGGCGTGAATGTCGATGTGAGCGGCGCCGAGGCGAGCAGCGACGATTTTCCGGCTTGTCCAGCGGCGTGTTCGGCCGAGGCGACCGATTCCGGCGCGACGGCCTGCGGCGCCTGATCCTGCCCCGCCGCGAGCTGCTTCCCCGTGACCGGGAGCCGGCCCGCCATATCCTGCACGCGCGGGTCGTCGATCGAGACGCGGGCGGCCTCATAGGCGCCCGCGACCAAAGCGAGGCCGCCGAGGCCGATGAGCAGCGGCCGCTTGCGCGCCTGAAGGGCGAATGAAGCGATATTGGCGGGCGCCGGCGCGGGGCGCTCCGGCGCGGCCGCCGATGCGCGCTTTTCCTCGCGCGCCCGTTTCGCCGCCTCGGCGTCGGCCGCAGCCTTCTCGGCGGCGCGGCGCGCGGCGGCGATGAAGCCGGATTGCAGCGACGCCGCAGAAGGCGCCGGCGAAGCGACAGTCGGCTCGGCGAACTCCTTCGGCGCCGGCTGGGCGCCGCGCTGATCGGAACGCTCCCCCTCGAAGGCCGCGAGCCGTTCGACCACCCGCTCGAGCGTTTTATGCACGGCCACGAGCGTCTGCTGGGTGAGCTTGCCGCGCTCCTCCTGCGTCTTGCGCAGTTCCGCGAGGTCGCGGGCGATCTCTTGCCCAAGCCCGCCGCCCGCCGCGGCGCGCAGCGCCTCTTGCGTCGCGCGGCGCACGGAGGCCTCCACCGCCTCGGGCGAAGCGCCGCGGACCCCCTCAATGCCGGCGAGCAGCGCGGCGAGTTGCTTCTCCAGCGCCGCCGACGCGCCGCCGCCGGCGGTCGGCGCGCGTTCGATCTTGCGGGCCAGTTGCTCGAGGCGCTCGACGAGCTGCGCCTGGCCCTTTTCCGCCCGCGTCGCGGCGTCCGCCTCGATGCGCTGGGCGAGTTCCGCGTGCAGGCCGCCCATGCGATCGACGAGCGCCTCGATCCCCTTCGGCTGCGGCGCATGGGCGAGCGCCTCGCCAATGCGGGTCGGCGCTTCGTCGATGAAGCGGTCGAGCTTTTTCGCGACCTGGGCGACCTGGCGGGCGAGCGATTCAGCGTCGCGCAATCCGGCTCCCGGCGCGAGCGCCGCGTCGAGCTTGCCGTCGAGCCGCCGCAGCAGCTCTTCGACGCGCGGCGCCTCCGCCACGCCCTGCTCCCGCCGCGCTGCGAGCGCGCGCTGAATAGCGTCGAGACGTCGGGATAGGTCGGAGACGTCTTCGCAACGGCCGGATTTCATCAGCAGCGCCTCGATCCGGGCAAGAGCCTCGGGCGCGCCGGGATTGGCGAGACGCGACTCGAGCTTGCGCAAATGTTCGTTCAGCGCGTCGACATCCTTGCCGCGGGGCGCCCGCTCCAATGAGGCGTCGATCTTCTTGGCGAGCTTGGCGACGAGATGTTCGAGCGCCTCCCCTTGCGCGCGCGTCGAAACGCGGTCGATCCGGTCGGCGAGCGCCTTGTGCATCGTCTCGACGCGCTCGGCGAGTTGCTCGAAGCGCGCGCCGCCGACGCCGGCGAGCGTCTCTTCGACCTTGGCGCTTAAATCTTCGAGCCGCTGATTGAGCGCGCGATAGGCGTGGCCCGTTTCGCTGGCGAGGATGGCGCGGATCGCCTTGACGATCGCCTCGACGTCGCGCGCGCCGGAACTGGCGAAACTGAGCGCATCGACCCTTTCGGTGAGATCGAGCAGTCGCGACTCGAGACGTTCCAGCGGCAGCGGCCGCGCGACCAGCGTCGTCACCAGCTCCTTGATCTCGCCGGTCTGTCGCCACAGCTCCTCGAGACCATCGGCGTTGCCCTGCGCCGAGGCCCCGAGCTGGTCGAGCCGGCGGCGGACCGCTTCGACGTCGCCGCGCAAATGATGAACGAGCGCCGTCGGATCCATATCCTCGAGCAGCGCCCGCAATTCGCCAGCGAGCTGTTCGACCGGCGCCAGCGCCGCCTCGTCGACGCCGCGGTCGCGCTGGGTTTCAACCCGCTCGGCGAGGTCGCGCAGCGCGTCCTCGAGGGCGCCGACGGCGGCGCGGGGCGCAAGATCGCGCAGCGACTCCGCCAGCAGCGCCAGCTCCTGGCGCAGCGTTTCGAGCTGATGGGCGGTCGCCTCGCGCTGCTCCGCATCGGCCGCGGCGGCGGCGTTGCGCTCCGCAAGCTCCTGCGCGAGGGCTTCGATCGAGCTTTGCAACGCGTCGAGCCGCTGCGGCTCCGCGACGGCCGCCGGCGCCGGACCCTCGTCCCGCGCCTGCCGGGCCTCCAGGCGCCGGGCGATCTCGGCGATGGCGTTGGCGACCGGCCGCGGCTGGGCCTCACCCAAGCCGCTCTCCATCGCCGACCGGCTCGCCGCCATCGGCTCCGCGCCGTCGAGCTTGCGGGCGATGTCGTCAATGCGTCGGTCGAGCCCGCGCAGCGCGTCGCGCATGTCGGCGGCCGGATCGCGCTGCGCCAACTTCGTTTCGATTCGGTCGAGCCGCCCGGCCAGCGCCTCGACGCCCGAGGGCTTGCGCTCGATCAGATCGACGAGGCCGCTCAAGGCCCGCGCGGTTTTGCGCTCGCTGTCGCGCGCCCGCCGATCCATCGCGGCGAGCGCCTGCGCCAAGGCGGCGCGGTCTGGGCGGTTCTTCTCGATCAGTTCGGCGACCTGCTCCAGCGCTTGCGCGGTCTGGCGTTCGCTCGCCGAAACGCGCTGCTCGACCAGCGTCGCGGCCTTCTGCGTCGCGGTTTCGACGATGCCGACGACGTCGACCAGGGGCGCCTCGCGCGGAGCCGGCCGACGCTCGGCGTCGCGCGCGGCGGCGCGGCTCAGACGGCGCATCACCGCATCGAGCGCATCCCCTTCCCGCGGCGCCTGGCCGACCGCCGACGCGTCGCCGGCTTCCCGCTGAGCGCGCGGAACATCGGCCCGAGCGCCTTGGCGCCGGTCGCGCGCCACACTGCCGCCGCTGTGGGAAAACGCCTTGGTCATGACTCGATCCGCAAGTGAGCGCCCGACAAAGAACCGCACCGCAAGAAACTGAAGCGCACGGCGCCGCTCGACGCTTGGCGACGCTCCCGCGATCTTTGTTCTTTCATGGTAAACGCCGCGTTAACAATAAATTCCCTACGTCACATCGCTCGTTAGGAGACAAGGCTTGCGCCTTCCTCTCCTTTTCCGGATCCGAATCGGCCAAAGAGGCCGACGCCGCCGATTCGCAAGGCTTGGCCTCGGCCTTGGGCGTTACGACGTTAAGATCTTTCGGACAAGCTCGCGCCAGCACGGCGCTCTATTGCGCCAGGGGGCGCCCCTCTCTACCTAGTGGGGCGCGTTGGCCGGCGAAGACGCAGGCGCCGCGACTTTTTTGGAGGGTGAGATGCCGAGCTACAAAGCCCCGGTGGAGGAGGCTCTGTTTCTTCTCGACGACGTGCTGAATTTCAGGCGCTACGGCAATCTCCCCGGTTTCGAGGACGTCTCGACGGAGCTGATGGAGCAGATCCTCTCCGAATCGGCGAAGCTCTGCGAAGAGAAGCTCGCGCCGCTCAACCAGATCGGCGACAGCGAGGGCTGCACGCGCCATGAGGACGGCGCCGTATCGACGCCGAAAGGCTTTAAGGAGGCTTACGCCGAATATGCCGGCGGCGGCTGGATCGGCCTGCCTGTCCCGACCGAATATGGCGGCCAGGGCCTGCCCTTCACGCTCAGCACATTGGTCAATGAATTCGCCTCCTCGGCCAATATGGCTTTCGCCATGTATCCCGGCCTTACGCAAGGCGCGCTCGCGGCGCTGCTGCGCCACGGCAGCGAGGAACAGAAGCGCATTTATGCGCCCAAACTCGCGAGCGGCGAATGGACCGGGACGATGAATCTCACCGAGCCGCAATGCGGCACGGATCTCGGCCTCCTGACCACCAAGGCGACGCCCAAGGACGACGGAACCTACGCCATCTCCGGGCAGAAGATCTTCATCTCCGCCGGCGAGCATGATCTTTCGAAGAACATCGTGCATCTCGTGCTGGCGCGGATCGAGGGCGCGCCGGCCGGCGTGAAGGGCATATCGCTCTTTATCGTGCCGAAGTTCCTGCCGAACCCGGACGGCTCGGCCGGCGCGCGCAACCGGCTCGTCTGCGGCTCGATCGAGCACAAGATGGGGATCCACGGCAACGCCACCTGCGTGATGAATTACGACGGCGCCACCGGCTTTCTCGTCGGCGAGGCGAACCGCGGCCTCAACGCCATGTTCGTGATGATGAACGAGGCGCGGCTCGGCGTCGCGGTGCAGGGTCTCGCGCAATCGGAGGTCGCCTATCAGAACGCCGCGACGTATGCGAAAGAGCGTTTGCAGGGCCGCTCTCTGTCGGGTCCGAAGGCGCCCGGCAAGCCGGCCGATCCGATCATCGTCCACCCGGACATTCGCCGAATTCTGCTGGAGATCAAATCCTTCAACGAGGCGGCGCGCGGTCTCGTGCTGCTCGCGGCGATCGACAGCGACATCGCCCACCGCTCGCCGGACGCGGCGGCGCGTCAGGCGGCCGAGGATCGGCTGGGCCTGCTGACGCCGGTGCTGAAGGGCGTGCTCACCGACGTCGGTTTCGAAAATACCGTGAAGGCGCAGCAGGTCTATGGCGGCCATGGCTACATCGCCGAATGGGGCATGGAGCAATATGTGCGCGACGCCCGCATCGCCATGATCTACGAGGGCGCGAACGGCATTCAGGCGCTCGATCTCGTCGGCCGCAAGCTGCCGAAGGACGGCGGCCGCGCGATCATGGCCTTCTTCCAGGAGGTCGGCGGCTTCATCGCCGGGCAAGCGGGACAAGAGCCGATGCAGCCCTATGTGGCTGCGTTGAAGAGCGGTTTGGACGATCTGCAAAAGGCGACCATGTGGCTGATGAACAATGCTCTGGCCAAGCCCGACAACGCCGGCGCCGCCTCGACCGACTACATGCATCTCTTCGGCCGCGTCGCGCTCGGTTATATTTCGGCGCGAATCGCCAAGGCGGCGCTGGAGAAGAAACAGGCCGCGCCGGCGGAGAGCGCGCGAATGGACGAAAAGCTTCTCACCGCGCGCTTCTTCATGGAGCGCATCCTGCCGGAGACGAAGCTGCGCCTCGCGCGCATCGAATCCGGCGCCGACACGATGATGTCGCTCGCCGAGGACATGTTTTAGCGCCGGCCGCAAGGCTGTGAGAAAATACGATCCGGCGCCGCGCCCGTGGGCTGGACGGTAACGCCAGGAGCTCGAGATGCCCGAAGCCTATGTCTACGACGCCGTGCGCACCCCGCGCGGGCGCGGCAAGCCGGATGGGTCGCTGCATGAGGTGTCGTCGCTCGGCCTTGCGGTCACGGCGCTGAAGGCGATCAAGGAGCGCAATCATCTCGACGGCGCCGAGATCGACGACGTCGTGCTCGGCTGCGTCGATCCCGTCGGCGAGGCGGGCGGCGACATTGCGCGCGCGGCCGCGATCGCCGCGGGGCTCGGCACTGAGACGCCCGGCGTGCAGATCAACCGTTTCTGCGCCTCGGGGCTCGACTCGGTGAATTTCGCGGCGGCGCAGATCATGTCCGGCCAGCACGAGCTTGCGATCGGCGGCGGCGTCGAGAGCATGAGCCGGGTCGGCATCGGCGCTTCGGGCGGCGCCTGGCCGGTCGACCCGACCATCGCCATCCCCTCTTATTTCATGCCGCAGGGCGTCTCCGCCGATCTCATCGCGACGAAATACGGTTTTACGCGCGACGATGTTGATGCCTACGCGGTTCAGTCGCAACAGCGCGCCGCCCGCGCCTGGGAGGAAGGGCGTTTCAAACGCTCTATCGTGCCGGTGAAGGATGTGAACGGCCTCACGATCCTCGATCGCGACGAACACATGCGGCCTTCGACCGACATGCAGTCGCTGGCGAGCCTGAAACCCTCTTTCGCTTTTTTTGCGGAACAGGGCGGGTTCGACGCGGTCGCCATTCAGGCGCATCCCGAGGTCGAGAAGATCAATTATGTCCATCACGCCGGTAATTCGTCGGGCATCGTCGACGGCGCCGCGGCGGTGCTGATCGGTTCCAAAGAGGCGGGCGAACGGATCGGCGCGAAGCCGCGGGCGCGCATCCGCGCCTTCGCCAATATCGGCTCGGAGCCGGCGCTGATGCTGACCGGCCCGATCGACGTGACGAAGAAGCTGCTGGCGCGCGCCAGGATGGCGCTCTCGGACATCGACCTGATCGAGGTCAACGAGGCTTTCGCCGCCGTCGTTCTCCGCTTTATGCAGGCTTTCGATCTCGATTCCGAGAAGGTCAATGTCAACGGCGGCGCCATCGCCATGGGCCATCCGCTCGGCGCGACCGGGGCGATGCTGCTCGGCTCGGCGGTGGACGAGTTGGAGCGCAGCGGCAAATCGACGGCGTTGGTGACGCTGTGCATCGGCGCCGGCATGGGCACGGCGACGATCATCGAGCGGGTGTGAAAGATTTCACGGAGCTTCCTATGAATCTCGTCAATTTCCGCTTCGAGACCGGCGCCGACGGCGTCGCTCTACTGACCTGGGACATGCCGGGCCGCTCGATGAATGTCATCACCTATGAGGTGATGGACGAATTGGAGCAGGTCATCGACAAGGTGGCGTCTGATGCGGCGATCAAGGGCTGCGTCATCGCCTCGGGCAAGAGCGCTTTTTCCGGCGGCGCCGATCTCTCGATGCTGCAACAGAGCGCCGCGCAATACGCCAAGGCGCGGGCGGAGCGCGGCGAGGATGTGGCGAACAAGGAGTTCTTCGAGGGCTCGCGCCGCCTCTCCCTGCTCTACCGCAAGCTGGAGACCTGCGGCAAAGCCTTCGCCATAGCGATCAACGGCGTCTGTCTCGGCGGCGCTTTCGAGCTGGCGCTCGCCTGCCACCATCGCGTGCTGGCCGATAATGAGAAGACCAAGGTCGGCCTGCCGGAGATCAAGGTCGGCCTCTTCCCCGGCGCGGGCGGCACGCAGCGCGTGGCGCGGCTGCTGCAAACGGCCGACGCGCTGCAATTCTTGTTCAGGGGCGAGCAGCTCAAGGCGAAGCAGGCGGTCGGCGCCGGCCTCGCGCATGAGTTGGCGCCGGCGGAAGAGATGGTCGACCGGGCCCGGGCCTGGATCGTCAATGGCGGCTCGGCCAAGGCGCCCTGGGACGTTCCGGGTTTCAAGAACCCTTCGGGCCGCGTCTTCTCGCCGGGCGGCATGATGGTCTGGCCGGCGGCCAACGCCATCTATCGCCGCGAAACCTACGACAATTACCCGGCCGCCAAGGCGATCCTGCACGCCGTGTACGAGGGCCTGCAACTGCCGATGGATCTTGGCTTACGGGTCGAGTCGCGCTGGTTCGCGCATATCCTGCGCTCGAAGGAGGCGGCGGCGATGATCCGCTCGCTGTTCCTGTCGAAGAACGAGCTGGAGAAGGGCGCGCATCGCCCGCATGACATTCCGCCGACCAATCTCAAGAAAGTGGGCATTCTCGGCGCCGGCTTCATGGGCGCGGGCGTCGCTTACGTCAGCGCGCTGAACGGGCTCCAAGTGGTGCTGATCGACCGCGATCAGGACAGCGCCGACAAGGGCAAGGCGGTCTGCGACAAGCTGATTTCGGGCCAGGTGTCGAAGGGCCGCGCCAGCGCCGCCGACAAGGAGGCGCTGCTCTCCCGCATCGAAGCGACGCCGGATTATGCGCGGCTGAAGGGCTGCGATCTGATCGTCGAAGCGGTGTTCGAGGACCGCGCCGTGAAGGCGGAAGCGACGAAGAAGGCGCAAGAAGTCGTCGGTCCCGACGTCGTCTTCGCCTCCAACACGTCGACGCTGCCGATCACCTCGCTCGCCGAGACCTCGCTGCGGCCCGACAATTTCATCGGCATCCACTTCTTTTCGCCGGTCGAGAAGATGCTGCTCGTGGAGATCATTCTCGGCAAGAAGACCGGCGATCTCGCTTTGGCGACGGCGCTCGATTTCGTCCGCGTCATCAAGAAGACGCCGATCGTCGTGAACGACTCGCGCGGCTTCTACGCCAACCGCTGCGTGCTGAACTATGTCCGCGAGGGGCATATCATGCTGCTCGAAGGCGTGCCGCCGGCGATGATCGAAAACACCGCGCGCATGGCCGGCATGCCGGTCGGGCCGCTCTCGCTCAACGACGAAATCGCGCTCGATCTCGCCTGGAAGATCCTCGTCGCGGCGAAGAAGGACCTCGGCGAGAAGGCGGCCGATCCGGCGCAGGAGCGGGTGCTGTCCTTCATGGTCGAAAAGGAAGGCCGCTTCGGCCGCAAGAACGGCAAGGGCTTTTATGACTACCCCGCCGGCGGCAAAAAGACGCTGTGGCCGGGTCTGGCGCAGCTCGCCAAAGAGCCGCTCGATCCCGACGCGCTCGACGTCGAGGAGCTGAAACAGCGCTTCCTCGTCGTGCAGGCGGTGGAAGCGGCGCGCACGCTCGCCGAACATGTCGTCACCGACCCGCGCGAGGCGGATGTCGGCTCGATCCTCGGCTTCGGCTTTGCGCCTTTCACCGGCGGGACGCTGTCTTATATCGACGGCATGGGCGCCAAAAAATTCGTCGCCCTCTGCGACGCCTTGGCGCAGAAGCACGGGCCGCGCTTCGAGCCGCCACAACTTCTGCGCGAAATGGCGGAGAAGAACCAAACCTTCTACGGCCGTTTCGCGAAGCAAGCGAAAGCCGCGTAACGACAATCGGGCGACGGTCCCAGCCGTTCGCCGCCCGCGAAAGCGGCTTGCAGCAGCGCCCGCGATGAAACGCGGGCGCTTTGTTTTTTCTATCCCCCCAGCGCTCACGGCGCACGGCGAAACGAACCGCGTTTCGAGGAACGGCGCAAATCTTCCTTCACGCAACGGCGACTTTTCGCCGACGGCTGCTGTGCGCCGTCAGCCTCGCAAAGGCTTGCCACACTAGAAAATTTGCTTGGACGCGAGCCTGCTACGTAGAGTTGCGTAGATATGCAACCCAAGGTAGCGTCCTGATAGTGATTCGTGGATCGCGGGCGTCGGCGACCGAGCCGAGCAATACGGCGCCCCGACGAACAGCAATGGGGGGGCCCCTTTGACCGAGCGATATCTAACTGACGAAAGATGGGCGCTGATCGCCTCGCTGCTTCCCGGCAAGGTCGGCGATCCCGGTCGAAGCGGCCGCGACAACCGGTTGTTTCTCGAAGCCGTGTTATGGGTTGCGCGCACGCGGTCGCCCTGGCGCAACCTCCCGCCCGAGTTCGGCAAATGGTACACGACCTACACGCGCTACAATCGCTGGACCAAGGCGGAGGTCTGGCCGAAGGTGTTCGCCGCTCTCGCCACCGACCCGCTCTGCGAATATTTCTATGAAGACGGCGAGGTGCGCTGGAAGCCGCTGAACGCCGTGCTCGCCGCGGCCCAGCAGGGCAAGACCGAGCGCGACGAGGACCGAAGCGCCGCTTAAGGGCGCTTCTCTCTCTTTTTAGGGCGATCTGCACGGCGCACGAGCGCCCTGCGGGCGCCTGCCTCTTCCGCCGCGCGCGCTTTGTCGACAAGCCCCCAGCGCCAGCGCAATCAATTTTGCGATTGGTCCCGCGCGGCGGCGACGCGCACCCGCACCTCCATCGCCTCCCCGCCCCCGCCGCTGCGGGCGCCGCGGATCGGCGCCGCCGAGAGATAATCGAGCGCGGCGGCGACCCGCACATAGGCGTCGTTCGGCGACAGTCCATGCGCCGGATCGAAGCCGACCCAGCCGAGATCTTCGACATAGGCCTCGGCCCAGGCGTGGCCCGCCGTCTGATCCTCGATGTCGCTGCGCTTGAAATAGCCGCTGACATAGCGGGCCGGCGCGCCGATCGCCCGCGCGCCGGCGATGAAGACATGGGCGAAATCCTGACAAACGCCTTGTTTCTGAGCAAAAGCCTCGGCGGCGCTGGTCGCGGCATGCGTGGCGTCGGCATCGAAAACCATGTCCTGAAAAAGACGCGCCATCAACACATGCAGGCGGTCGAGCATGGTCGCGCACCGTCCGGTCGCTGCGCGGGCGAAATCGATGAGTTCGGGACTTGGCGCGGTGAGCGCGGTCTCGCGCAGATAGAGCTGCGGCGGAAAGCGCTCGACGGCGCCGCGCAGGACGCCGGCCGTATCGAAGGTTTCGACCTCGCCCACGACCTGCGTCGCAAGCCTGTCGAGCGGCCCATCGGCGGTGAAACTATGCAGCACATTGCCGAAGGCGTCCTCATTTTGCGTCAGACGCGCGTCGCCCTCCACCTCGATCCGCCAATGGGCGATATGCTGGCCGCTCGTGTTGCGCGGGGTCAGCCGCAACTGCTGGATCGCCGCCTTGGCCGGCGTCTCATAGGTATAGACGGTCTCGTGCCGCACCCTTATGCGCATGACGGCCTCAAAACAAATATTGCTCGGAAACCAGCGCGCCCAGCCGGTTATTGTCGGCGATGAAGCCCTGGACGAACTCGTGCAGGCCGCCTTGGAACACCGCCTCCGTCGACATATTCTCCAGCCGGCCGTAAACGTCGCGCGCATGGCGCTGCGCCGGCCCCTGCCGGCCATGCGTCTTCGCCAGCCGCTCGAGATTGGAAACGACGCTCTCGTAACAGGAGATGAGCGAGCGCGGCATCTCCGGCCGCAGGATCAAAAGATCGGCGACGAGCCAGGGTTTCAGGCTCTCGCGATAAACCCAGTGATAGGCGGTGTGCGCCGAGACGGCGCGCAGAATGGCGTTCCATTGGAAATAATCGAGCGAGCCGCCGACGCTCTCCTTTTCGGGCAACAACACATGATATTTCACATCGAGAAGCCGCGCGGTGTTGTCGGCGCGCTCGATGTAGAGACCGAGGCGCGAGAACCAATAAGCGTCGTTGCGCAGCATGGTGCGATAGGCGCCGCCATCATAGGCGAGCGACATGCGCTTCACGAATTCGAGAAAACGCGACAGCTCCTCGCCAGAGGCGGCGCGCGCCTGCGCCTTCATGTCGAGATAGCCGTCGTTGATCGCCTCCCACATTTCGGCGGTCAGCGCGGTGCGCACGGCGCGCGCATTGGCCCGCGCAGCCTCGACGCAGCGGCGGATCGACGATGGATTGTCCGGCGCGAAGGCGAGATAGTCGGTGACATGCGCCTCGTCCATCGGGAGCCCCGTGGCGCGGAAACCATCGGCGCCGCCGGACGACAGGAGAACGCTCTCCCATTCCGAATCCGCGCCGCCATAGGCTTTCGGCAATGCGGCGAGGCGCCGCGACGCCTGCAGCAGACGCGCGAGATAATCGGCGCGCTCGATATAGCGGGCGAGCCAGTAGAGATTGTCGGCGGCGCGTGAAAGCATGAAACACCCGTCGTGCGGCGCTGGCGCGCCGGCTTCGATCATTATCGTTCCTGTTCAGCCGAGAAGGTCGTCGATCACCCAAGTGTCCTTGGCGCCGCCGCCCTGGCTCGAATTTACGACGAGCGAGTTTTCCATCATGGCGACGCGCGTCAGCCCGCCCGGGACGACCCGCGCGCCCTCGGCGCCGTGGAGCACGAAAGGCCGCAGATCGACATGCCGCGGCGCGATCCCCTGCGCGATGGAAATCGGGCAGGTGGAGAGCGCGAGCGTCGGTTGGGCGATGAAATTATCCGGATGGGCGATAAGCTTGACGCGGAACTCCTCGATTTGCGCGCGCGTCGCATGCGGCCCGACCAACATGCCATAGCCGCCCGAGCCATTGACCTCCTTCACCACCAATTCATCGAGATGGTCGAGCACATAGGAGAGCGCCTCTTTCTCGCGGCAGCGCCAGGTCGGCACATTTTTCAAGAGCGGCTCTTCGCCGAGATAGAAGCGAATGACCTCGGGCATGTAAGTATACATCGCCTTGTCGTCGGCGACGCCCGTGCCGATGGCGTTGGCCAGCGTCACATTGCCTGCGTGATAGGCGCCCATCAAACCGGCGACGCCGAGCGCAGAATCAGGGCGGAAGGCGAGCGGATCGAGAAAATCGTCGTCGATGCGGCGATAAATGACATCGACGCGGCGCGGCCCTTCCGTCGTGCGCATGTAGACGACGTCGTCGCGCACGAAGAGATCGCCGCCTTCGACCAGCTCCACGCCGAGCTTGTCGGCGAGGAAGGAATGTTCGTAGAAGGCGGAATTATACTGGCCGGGCGTCAGCAGCACGATCGCCGGATCGCGGCTCGCGCGCTGCGGCGCGACGGAGCGCAGCGTCGCCAGCAATTGATCGGGATAATTTTCGATCGGCGCGACGCGGTGCATGGCGAAGAGATCGGGAAAGAGACGCAGCATCACCTCGCGATTCTCCAGCATATAAGAGACGCCGGAGGGCGTGCGGGCGTTGTCTTCCAGCACATAGAAACCATCGTCGTCGGTGCGGATCACATCGACGCCGGCGATATGCACATAGACATTATGCGGCGCGGGCCGACCGACCATCTCCGGCCGAAAGGCGGGATTGCGATAGACGAGCTCGGCGGGAACGACGCCGGCTTTGAGAATTTCGCCGGCGTCGTAAAGATCGGCGAGGAAGAGATTGAGCGCCGTCACCCGCTGCACGAGGCCCTTTTCCAAGGCCGCCCATTCGGCGCGGGAGATGATGCGCGGCAGAATGTCGAAGGGGATCAGCCGCTCGGTCGCCTCGCTCGCGCCATGGACGGCGAAAGTGATGCCGATGCGGCGAAACAACAGCTCCGCCTGGAGGCGTCGGGCGGCGAGAAAATCGGGCTCTGTGACCGCGAGCCAGCGCGAAAGCTTTTCATAAGGAAGCCGGGTCTTGCCGGTCTTTCCGTTCATCTCATCGAATTGGAGGACGCGCATATCCACGGCCGGCGCTCCTTGCGTGAAGGACCATCGCGGGCCGCCGGCGCAACTCCGACGGCCCCAGGCGACCTCATGCAAAGCCCGCGCCAGACGCCGGCGGCCGCAATATCAAGGCGGCGGCCACAAGCGGCGCGCTCCGCGCTTGACCACGGAATTGAAAAAATCTGCGCGCCGCTTGACACAGAACTCTCATGCTTGCGCTTTAGGGACGCGTGTTGAGTGAATCGGGCGGGCATGACGAGCGGAGATTTCAAAAGCATGGGACGACGCCGCGCCCTGCGTCGTCACGGGCCGCTGCTGCTTGCGGCGCTCGCCGGGCCGGCGCTGGCGGCGGAGCCGAAGCCCGCCCCGCCGCCGGTCTTCACTTGGGCGGGGTTTCACCTCGGCGCGACGCTCGGCGCGGGCTTTCCGCTGCATGCCGGCCAGCGCCTGCAAGCGGGAAGCGGCTTCACCAGCACAACTTACGATCTCTACCCGCAAAGCCTCGACCGGGCGGGCGTCTCTTTCGGCGCGAACGCCGGCTATGATTGGCAAAGCGGCCCCTTCGTCTATGGGATCGAGACGGAGCTGAGCTTCCTCGACAACCGCCACGGGCCGAACGGCGCCTTTCCCGCCCCGCCGATCTATGGGCCGGCCGGC
Source organism: Beijerinckiaceae bacterium (assembly GCA_033853615.1). Classification (GTDB taxonomy): domain Bacteria; phylum Pseudomonadota; class Alphaproteobacteria; order Rhizobiales; family Beijerinckiaceae; genus Methylosinus. The sequence goes on from JAWOLK010000043.1 coordinate 27,057, forward strand.
GTCTTCGCCTACAGCCTGACGCCGCAGCCGAGCGGGACTTATTTCGCCAGCCTGCGCGGCCGGCTCGGCTATGCGCTCGGCGACAATCTCTTCTACGCCTTCGGCGGCGTCGCCGCGGGCGGCTGGCTCGGCGGGGCGACGCTCGCCTTCCTCGGCCCCGGCGCCGGGGCGCCCTTCTTCGCGCCCGTGTCGCAGTCCTCGCGGCTGAAATATCTCATCGGCGCAGGCTTCGCCCATGCGCTCGACGCGCAATGGTCGGCGCGGCTCGAATATTTATTTCTCAACCAGGCGCTGCAGAACCAGCTCTTCGACAATGGCCTTGGGTATCAATTCGCCGCGCATCGCCGCAATGAGACGCATCTCCTACGGCTCGGGCTCGACTACCGGCTGCCGCAGAGCGACGCCGAGAAGGAGAAAGCCGACGAGAAGAAATCCGAAATCTACAGCGTCCACGCGCAGTTCACCGATGTGGTGCAGGGCTATCCGCGCTTTCCCGCCGCCTATAGCGGGCCGAACAGTTTCCGGCCGCAGGGGCAGGCGCGCGACGGCTCGACCAGCAATCTCTTTCTCGGCATGCGCCTTTGGGACAACGCCTCGGTCTTCATCAATCCGGAGATCGACCAGGGCTATGGCCTCTCCAATTCGACGGGCGCCGCCGCCTATGTGAACGGCGCCGTCGCCAAGGTCGGCGCGGCGGCCCCCTATTTTCGCATGCAGCGCTATTTCCTGCGCCAGATCATCGGCCTTGGCGGCGGCGAAGGCTTGAACCCGGACGAGGGCTCGCGCAGCGAGGCGCTGGAGTCGGCGCAGAACCAGCTCGCCGGCGTCGTCGATAAGAATCGCCTCGTTCTCACGCTCGGCAAATTCGCCGTCGGCGACGTCTTCGACGACAACGTCTACGCGCATGACCCTTTGACCGGCTTTCTGAATTTCGCCTTCAACACGATGGGCGGCTTCGACTACGCCGCCGACGCCTGGGGCTACACTTACGGGGCGGCGCTCGAATGGCAGCAGAATTGGTGGACGCTGCGCGGCGGCTTGTTCCAGCTCTCAAAGATTCCGAACGGGCCGGAGATCGAGCCGGTGCTCGGGCGCCAGTTCATGGGCGTCGTCGAGGCGGAAGGCCGCTACGATCTCTTCGGCCAGCCGGGCGCGATCAAATTTCTCGCTTATGGCGACAACGGCTATTTCAGCAAGCTCGACGAGGTCACGGCGCTCGCCTATGCGACCGGCGATCTGCCGCCGACGGTCGATGCGCTGCGCCGGCGCCGGGCGAAACTCGGCGGCGGGATCAACATCAAGCAGCAGCTCATGCCGAATCTCGGCTTCTTTCTGCGCGCCAGCATGCTCGACGGGCGTTACGAGACCGTCGACTACACCGATGTCGATAAGCAGCTCTCCTTCGGCCTCGTCGCCGCGGGGCCGCTGTGGGGCCGGCCCAAGGACGAGATCGGCGCGGCGATCGCCTTCAGCGGCCTCTCCGGCCCGCAGATCCGCTATTTTTCGGCCGGCGGAATCAGCGTCTACATCGGCGACGGCGCGCTGAGCTACGCGGGCGAGAAGGCGACCGAGCTTTATTACAAATTCACCGTCAACAACTGGCTGGATTTCACCTTTGATCACCAGCTCATCGTCAACCCCGGGCATAACGCCGCGCGCGGGCCGGTGAATGTTTTCGGCCTCCGCATGCACGCGGCGTTTTGAGCGGCCGTCTTGCGAGCGCAGCGAAACAATCCAGAGCCGTGAGGCGGCCCCTCTGACCCGTCGGCGCTCACGCCCCTCGCGATGACGGCCTGGAACGGGGATGAAAAACTCACGCGCCTTCGAGATAGGACGGCAGCAGGCGCTCGAAGTCTGAGAAATAGCGCGGGATCACGCTGACGTCGAAAGAGCCGAGAATCGCCTCCTTCGGCTCGCGGTCGAGCAGGAAGCGGAAGGCGGCGTCGATCACCGCCGTCGCCGCGTGGCCGGGGCCGAGACGCGCGTGATCGGCCTGCGCCATGGTGACTGTATGATGCGTCGCGCCGCCGCCGGCGCGCACCGTCACCGCAAAGCGCAAGGGCTCGCCGGCCGAGGTCTGCTCGACCTCGATCACAGCAAGGCCTCTATGTCCTTGGCGATCGCTTGCGGCGCGTCATTGGGCGCGTAACGCTTGCGCACGCAGCCGTCGCGGTCGACGAGAAATTTGGTGAAGTTCCACTTGATCGCCTCGGTGCCCAGCAGGCCCGGCGCCTGTTTCTTGAGAAACTGGTAAATGGGATGGGCGCGATCGCCATTCACCTCGATCTTGGCGAACATCGGAAAGGTCACGCCGTAAGAGGCGGAGCAGAAGGCCGCTATGTCTTTCTCGGTCCCCGGCTCCTGCGCGCCGAACTGGTTGCAGGGGAAACCCAGCACCACGAGGCCCTTGTCCTTATGCGTGCGATAGAGCGCCTCCAGCCCGGCATATTGCGGGGTGAAGCCGCATTTGCTGGCGACATTGACGATCAGCAGGCATTTGCCCGCATATTCGGCAAGCCTCTGCGTTTCACCGTCGATCGTCGTCACTTCGATGTCGTAGAGCGAAGCCATAGACGAAACCTCCCGGCTGCGAGACTCGCATGATCGCGCCGATTACGCCACCATCGATTCGCGCCTCTCGGGCGCCGTGTCGCTTTCGTCGGCGAGGCCGTATTCCTTCATTTTGCGATAGAGCGTCGAGCGCCCGATGCCGAGGCGGCGCGCTATTTCGGACATTTGCCCGCGGTAATGGCCGAGCGCGAAGCGGATCGCCTCCGCCTCCAGCTCGTCGAGCCGACGCATATGGCCATGCGGTCCGAGCAGGCCGAGGACATTCGGGTCGCGAATCTCGACGCGCAGGATCTCGCGCTCGCGCGGCGCCGACACGATCGGAGAGATCGGCAGAGGCGGCGGCGGCGCAGCTTCGTAGCCCGGCACGCGGTCGGCGATTTGCGGAAATTCCGCGACGGTCAGTTCGTCGCCCGGGCAGAGCAGGACGGCGCGGAAGATCGCATTCTCGAGCTGGCGCACATTGCCGGGCCAGTCGTAGCGGGTCAAAAGCGTGAGCGCCTCGTCGGACAGGCCGCGCAGCTTGCGGCCCTCTTCGGCGGCGAAACGCGCGGCAAAGCCCGTCGCCAGCGCGGCGATGTCCTCCCGCCGCGCCCTGAGCGGCGGCACGCCGATCGGAAAGACGTTGAGCCGGTAGAACAAATCCTCGCGAAACCGCCCCTGTTTCACGAGCGCGATCAGATTTTTCTCGGTCGCGCCGATCACCCGCACGTCGACGCGCTGGGCGCGGCGGGCGCCGAGCGGCGCGATCTCGCCGTCCTGAAGCGCGCGCAAGAGCTTCGCCTGCAACTCGAGCGGCAATGCGCCGACCTCGTCGAGAAACAGCGTCCCGCCATGCGCTTCGGCGAATTTGCCGATCCGCTTCTCATGCGCGCCCGGATGAGCGCCCTTCTCATGGCCAAAAAGCAGCGAGTCGAGAAGATGCGGCGCCGCGGCGGCGCAATTCGCCGTGACGAAAGGCTTGCCGCGGCGATCGGAAGCCCCCTGGATCGCCCGCGCGATCGCCTCCTTGCCGACGCCCGTTTCGCCCTCGATCAGCACCGGGATCGCCGAAGCGGCGGCGCGCTCGCCGAGCCGCAGCACGCGCGCCATGTCGGGGCTCTGCGCGATGAGATCCTTGAAGGCGAGCGCCCCCCTGGCGCAGCGGTCGGCGCGGCGCAGCGCATCGGCGAGCGCTTTGGCTGCGAGCGCATTCTTGATCGAGACATGCAGCCGCTCGGCGCCGACCGGCTTGACGACAAAGTCCTGCGCGCCGGCGCGCAGCGCCGACATCACCGCCTCGATCGAGCCATGCGCCGTCTGCACGATCACCGGCGTCGTGAGTTTCAGTTCGCGCATGCGGGTGAGCACGCCCATGCCGTCGAGATCGGGCATGACGAGATCGAGCAACAGCAGCGCGACCGGCGCCGCCTTGGCCTCGGTGAGACGCGCCAGCGCCTCCTCGCCGCCTTCGACCGTTTCGACCTCATAGCCGAATCGCCGCGTCATGGCCTCCAGCACACGGCGCTGCGCCGGGTCGTCGTCGGCAATCAAAATCGTCGAGGCCATGGGTTTCCTGTCGTCCGGCTCCGCCCGCGTAAAACTCGAAAAACTGTCGCGTTGGCAAATGTGCTTTCGGAGCATCGTGGGGAAACGTGGTAAAGGCGGCGTTAACGGCGGGCCGCGGCGCCTGTATGAAAAAAGCCAAATCCTCGTCACGAAAACGCTTTTTTGCAGCGCCGCACGGCGGCGGCCAGGCTCGGGTTGAAGCTCCTGCGGCTTTGCCCATATGCTGACCCATCGGCCGGCCGGCGGCCTTCCTCAGCAAGGTTTTTGTAAGATGCAGCCCTTCGCCTTCATCCCGCGCGACGCCGCCACGGAGTCCGGAGCCGGCGCCGGGGGCGCCCTGCCCGAATGGAATCTGAATGATCTCTATGCGAGCATGGACGCGCCGCAACTCAAGGCGGATCTCGACAAGGCCGCGGCCGACGCCGCCGGCTTCGCGCAGGACTACCGCGGCAAGCTCGCCGATCTCGCGCGCGCGCCGCAGCCGAGCGAAAAACTCGCCGAAGCGGTGAAACGCTACGAGGCTCTGGAGGATCTCCTCGGCCGCATCATCGCCTACGCCAGCCTGCTCTATTCGGCGAACACGACCGATCCGGCGCGGGCCAAATTCTTCGGCGACACGCGCGAAAAAATCGTCGACGCCTCGACGAAGACGCTCTTCTTCCAGCTCGAATTGAACCGCGTCGACGACGTGCTGCTCGACGCCGCGGCGAGCGCGCCGCCGCTTTCCCATTACAAGCCCTGGCTGCAGGACATTCGGCGCGAAAAACCCTATGAGCTCGACGAGAAGCTCGAGGAGCTGTTCCACGAAAAGTCCGTCTCCGGCGCCGCCGCCTGGAACCGGCTGTTCGACGAGACGATCACCAGCCTGCGCTTCAAGGTCGGCGAGCAGGAGCTTGCGATCGAGCCGGTGCTGAATCTGATGCAGGACCCGCGCGAGGAGGTGCGGCGCGAGGCGGCGCTGGCGATCGGCAAGACGCTCACCGACAATCTGCGCGTCTTCACGCTGATCACCAATACGCTCGCCAAGGACAAGGAGATTTCCGACCGCTGGCGCGGCTTCAAGGACGTCGCCGACTCCCGCCACCTCTCCAACCGCGTCGAGGGCGAGGTGGTCGCGGCGCTCGCTTCCGCCGTGCAGGCGGCGCTGCCGCGCCTGTCGCATCGCTATTACAAGCTCAAGGCGAAATGGTTCGGCAAGGACGCGCTGGATTATTGGGACCGCAACGCGCCGCTGCCGCGCTCGCCGGCGAAGCGCTACGGCTGGGACGAGGCGCGCGAAGTGGTGCTCTCGGCTTACGCCGGCTTTGCGCCGCGCATGTCCGAGATCGCCGGCCTGTTCTTCGACAAGGGCTGGATCGACGCGCCGGTGCGGCCGGGCAAATCGCCGGGCGCCTTCGCGCATCCGACCGTCCCCTCGGCGCACCCTTATGTGCTCGTCAATTTTCAGGGCAAGACGCGCGATGTCATGACGCTCGCGCATGAGCTCGGCCATGGCGTGCATCAGGTGCTCGCCGGCAAGCAGGGCGCGCTGATGGCGCCCACGCCCTTGACGCTCGCCGAGACGGCCTCGGTCTTCGGCGAGATGCTGACCTTCCGCAAGCTTTTGGAAAAGGCCGGCGAGAAGGAAGAGCGCCGCGCCCTGCTCGCCGCCAAGGTCGAGGACATGCTGAACACCGTCGTGCGGCAGATGGCCTTCTATTCCTTCGAGCGGAAGGTTCATAGCGAGCGGCGGAGCGGCGAGCTGACCGCCGATCGACTGTGCGAGCTGTGGATGAGCGTGCAGGGCGAGAGCCTCGGCCCGTCGATCCGCCTCGGGCCGGGCTACGAGGCTTTCTGGGCCTATATTCCCCACTTCGTCCATTCGCCTTTCTATGTCTACGCTTACGCCTTCGGCGATTGTCTGGTGAACTCGCTCTATGGCGTCTACCAGAAGGCCCATGAGGGCTTCGCCGAGCGCTATTTCGCCTTGCTCGAAGCCGGCGGCTCCAGGCCCTATAACGAGCTGCTCGCCCCCTTCGGCCTCGACGCCCGCGATCCCGCCTTCTGGAACATCGGTCTCGAAATGATTTCGGGCCTCATAGGCGAGCTGGAGGCGATGGAGGAGAACTGAGCGCCGTCATTGCGCGGAGCACGG
>JAWOLK010000044.1:0-13353 GCA_033853615.1 Beijerinckiaceae bacterium
GAATGACCGTGGAGGAGGCCGAGCACCAGATCGCCACGCGCCTCTATCAGAACAACTCCAAGGTCCATTTCAACCAGTATTACGAAGCGCAGGGCCGCTTCGGCAAGCGCATCATCTACGGCGGCCACGTCATTTCGCTGGCGCGCGCGCTGTCCTTCAACGGGCTGGAGAACGTCTTCCATATCTCGGCGATCAATGGCGGCCGCCACGTCAATCCGCTGTTTGCCGGCGGCACCGTCTTCGCCTGGTCGGAAGTGCTCGACAAGGCCGAGATCCCCGGCCGCAGCGACATCGGCGCGCTGCGTCTGCGCCTCGTCGCGACGAAGGACAAGCCTTGCGCCGAATTTCCGCTGAACGGCCCTGACGGCAAGCCGGACCCCGCCGTCCTGCTCGACCTCGATTACTGGGCCGTGCTGCCGCGATAAAAAACACGCGCAAAAAAGCCTCGAGACGCCTCCGAAAACGGAGGCTCTCGGCTGGAATTGTCGCCGCCGGCGGGAACGCCGCGCGGCGACCTTCCGTTGTTAGGGCGAGACGAACCGCAGTGGTTCACACGAGTCTCGAGCCCTAGTGACGGAGCAAGAGCATGTTGAAAGCCTCTGTGATCGCTCTGGCGATCGTAACGACCGGCGCCGGCCTGGTTTTGGCTCAGAACAAGGCGGTCACGCCCCCGCCCGCGACCGGCGCGCCGGCGCAAATGCTGACGACGCTGCCCGAGCACGCCTCCGCTGTCTCCAACTGGTACGATCAGAACGTCTATGACCCGTCCGACAACAAGCTCGGCGAGATCAAGGACATGCTGCTCGACAAATCGGGCAAGGTGACCGCCGTGATCATCTCGGTCGGCGGCTTCTTCGGCGTGAATGAAAAGGACGTCGCCGCGCCCTTCGACGCGATCACCCTGTCCAAGCGTGACAACAACAAGTTCATGCTGGTGATGAACGCCAACAGGGACACGCTGAACAACGCCACGGGCTTCAAATACGACCGCCAGCAGGGCGCCTGGACCTTGGCCCAGCAGTGAGCGGCGAGGCTCCGCCGGCGCGACCGGCGGGGCCCTATTCCATGCGGGCGGGAAGCTTGTCTTCGTCCGCAAGGTTCGAGAAGCGCGTCACCTCCGCCTCGAAGGCGAGCGGCACCGTGCCGGTCGGGCCGTGGCGCTGCTTGCCGATGATCACCTCGGCCCGGCCGTGCACGCGCTCCATCTCCGCCATCCAGTTGATGTGCTCTTCGGTGCCTTCGCGCGGCTCGCGATTCTTGAGGTAATATTCCTCGCGATAAACGAAGATCACCACGTCGGCGTCCTGCTCGATCGACCCGGATTCGCGCAGGTCGGAGAGCTGCGGCCGCTTGTCGTCGCGCGATTCCACCTGACGCGAGAGCTGCGACAGCGCGATGACCGGCACGTCCAGCTCTTTCGCCAGAGCCTTCAGGCCCGTGGTGATTTCGGTGAGCTCCTGCACGCGATTGTCGCCCCGCGTCTTGGAGCCGGCGAGCAATTGCAGATAGTCGACGACCAATACGTCGAGCCCCTTCTGCCGCTTGAGCCGCCGGGCGCGCGCGGTGAGCTGGGCGATCGAGATGCCGCCGCTCTGGTCGATATAGAAGGGCAGACTCTCCATCTCGCGCGCGGCGTCGGTGACGCGGCGAAAGTCGTCCTCATTGATGTCGCCGCGGCGGATCTTGTAGCTCGGCACGCCGGATTGCTCGGCGATGACGCGCGTCGCGAGCTGCTCGGCCGACATTTCCAGAGAGAAGAAGCCGACGATGCCGCCATTGACGGTGCGGTGCGAGCCGTCGGGCTGCGTCTCGGAGCGATAGGCTCTCGCGATGTTGAAAGCGATATTCGTCGCGAGCGCCGTCTTGCCCATGCCGGGGCGCCCGGCGACGATGATCAGGTCGGAGCGCTGCAAGCCGCCCATTTTCTCGTCGAGATCGGTCAGCCCGGTCGATGTGCCGGACAAATGGCCGTCCCGCTGATAGGCGGCGTTGGCCATCTCCATCGCTTTCGCCAGCGCGCCGCCGAATGGCTGGAAACCGCCGTCATAGCGGCCGGTTTCGGCGAGGGCGTAGAGCTTGCGCTCCGCCTCCTCGATCTGCTGGCGCGGCGGCGCGTCGATCGGCGAATCATAGGCGGTGTTGACGATCTCCTCGCCGACAGTGATCAGCTTGCGCCGGACCGCAAGGTCGTGGATCGTCCTGCCGTAATCTTCGGCGTTGATGATCGTCGTGGCTTCCGCGGCGAGACGCGCCAGATAGGCCTGAACGTCGACGCCCGACGGTATGTCGCTGCCGAGAAAGGTCTTCATCGTGATGACCGAGGCGGTCTTGCCCTGGCGAATCATATGCCCGGCGACATCGAAGACCCGCTGGTGGAGCTCCTCGGAAAAATGTTCCGGCCGCAGGAAATCGGAAACCCGGTCGAAAGCGTCGTTGTTGACGATGATCGCGCCGAGCAGCGCCTGCTCCGCCTCGACATTGTGCGGCGCGGTGCGGACCGGCGCGCTCGTTCCGGCGACGTGCAACAGGCGCCGGCCAGGAAATTGTTCGATAATCGGCATGGTTTCCCGAAATTTTGCGCAGACGTCGCGCCAGGCGCGACGCGACAGACCGCGCGGAAGAAGCGGAAGCATGGCACGACTGCGACGCCTCCGCCAATCCTGAAATGAGCCCGCGCGGTTAGTGAAACAGCCGCGCCGGCGCTTGTGAGTCTTTTCCACAAGCGCCTGTCGAATCTCGCGCAAGCGTGCGAAACAGGCTTGCCCCTGGAAAGCGAATCGAGTCGGCTGCCTGCGCGCCCACCACGGCGCGTGCGCGCAACAGCGAGGACATCACCCATGGCGGCCTTGGCGAATTTTGACGGCGCCGAATTCCTCAACACCTTCGTTTCGCTGGCCGTCGCGCTGCTGCTCGGGACGCTTATCGGCGCCGAGCGGCAATATCGCCAGCGGACGGCGGGATTGCGCACCAATGCGTTGGTGGCGCTCGGCGCCTCCGCCTTCGTCGATCTCGGCATGCGGCTGCACGGCAATCAGGGGGCGACGCAGGTTCTCTCCTATGTCGCTTCCGGCGTCGGCTTTCTCGGCGCCGGCGTCATCCTGAAAGAAGGGATGAACATCCGCGGCCTCAATACGGCGGCGACGATCTGGTGCTCGGCCGTGACCGGCGGCTTCGCCGGGGCGGATCGGCCGGCCGAGGCCATCCTCCTCGCCGTTTTCGTGCTCGCCGGCAATACTTTCCTGCGGCCGCTCGTCACGCTGATCGAACGCGCGCCGATCGACGAGCGGGCGACGGAGGCGATTTTCGAGATGCGGGTGACAGTCGCGGAGGCGCGTCGCGACGCCGTCCGGGAAACGCTGTGCGAAAAGCTGGAGGCCGCCGCCTATCCGATACGCGACGTTGCGGAGCTCGATCGGGAGGAGGAAATCGAGCTGGTGGCGACTTTGTCGACGACGAGCGTCGACGCCGGCGAGCTCGACGCGGTGGCGCAGCAGCTCCGCGCCCTTCCGGGCGTCTCGCATGCGAGCTGGTCGTCGCGAATCAGCGAGTGACGGAACCAATAAAAAGCCCGGCGGCCGCGTGGGCCGCCGGGCGAAACAGGAATCGCGGAGCGCTCAGAGTTCCACGTCGCCGGCCTCGGCGAGGGCCGCGCCGACCTCGAGGCCGAGATCGTCCATCGAGGTCTCCTCGCGTGCGCCGACGGTCGTCTCGCCGCGCGCCTGCCGCTCGGCCTCTTCCTCGGACCGCGCGACATTGATCACGATCTTGACGTCGACTTCCGGATGCAGATGCACCGGGACATTGTGCAGGCCGAGCGTCTTGATCGGATGCAGAAGGACGACCTGATTGCGGTTCAGCGTGAAGCCGCCTTTCGTCGCCGCCTCGGCGATGTCGCGGGTCGAAACGGAGCCGTAGAGCTGGCCGCTCTCGCCCGCCTGACGAATGATGACGAAGCTCTGCCCCTCGAGCTTCTCGGCGACGGCTTCCGCCTCTTTCTTCGCGGCGAGGTTGTGCGCCTCGATCTGCGAGCGCTGCGACTCGAAATGCTTCTTGTTGTTCTCCGTCGCGCGCAGAGCCTTGCCGCGGGCGAGCAGGAAATTGCGGGCGTAGCCGTCGCGCACGCGGACCGTGTCGCCCATCTGGCCGAGCTTGGCCACGCGTTCCAGCAGGATGACTTCCATGATCTTTCTCCGGATTGCTTAGTTCTCGTTAGTCCGCTTCGCGGCCGCGGTCTTCCAGCGGGAGCGATAGGCGAAAATCGTGTCGGCGACGCCGAGAGCCGCAAAAAGCACCAGCGGCCAGCCGAGGAGGCCGACGACGAAATAGAGCGCCGACAGCACCCAGACGCTCGACTTCGAGGCGCGCAAAAACGCATGGGTGACGGCGAGACCCTGGAAGGAGAGCGCGACGCCGAAAGTTATGGCGAGCACATAGCCCGTCGGCGCGATCGCCGCGTCGCCTATGAAGGACAGGCCGACGCCGATCGCGAACAAGACCGCCGCCGCCCGTGGCAGCGCGAGCTCCATGGCGATATCCGGCCACTGCGCCGCCGGCAGGCCGCCGGAAAGGCGCGCAAGATGGCCGGCGCCCCAGAGATTGAGCGCATGGGTCATGAAGAGATGGGCCGAGATCGTCGCCGGAAGGGTGCGGACCAGCACCCCCGCGTAATGCGCGGGGTCGACCTTGTCACTGACCCCCTGCTCTTCGGTAACCTGGCGCAGAATGAGGTAGAAGCGGGCCTTATATTCGGTGAGGACCTCGTCCAGACTGCCCTTGGCGTAGGTCTCATAGACGACCCAGGCGCCGATGGTCGCGACGAGCGTTGCCGCCGTGGCGAACAGCGCCCAGCCCGGCAGATGGGCGGTGAGCCGGTCACGCCCGCGGCGCGGCGCGCCCATTGCGGCATAGCAGGCGAGCCACGCCGGCGCCGCGACGAGCATTCCATAGGCCATGCCGAATTGCGGCTGCGACAGCGAGCCCATGAGTTGTTGCGGCCAGAGCGAGAGCAGAACCGCGCCGAACAACGCCGCAGTCGCCCCATGGCCGACGCCGAAGGCGAGCGCGACGATCATCAGCGGCAAGGGCGACAAATGCGCGAGCAGAAGCCCGGCGAAAAAGCCTTTGGAGATGACCGCGAACACCGCCGCCGAAGCGACCCCGCCGCCGAGCGCAATGACGATGTTCGGCCAAGTATAGACGCTTTTGTCGGGCACTGGATTGATTCCGGTTATCTTCAGGCGCGGACGCCCAAGCACAAACGCGCCCCGGCGCCTCGATCGGCGCCGGCGCGGGCGCTTTCTCATAAGCCGAGAACGGCCCTGCGGGCAAGCGGCGGGCGAGAAAATTGCCGCCGAATCGCCTGGGCGACCGGAAAATCAACGCCCGGCGCAATCATTGGCGCCGGCGGGGAGGCCAACCGCGGGGCGCTCGGCCGCGCTTGACGCGGGCGGATCCGCCGACATCTGCTCGGGTGGCCGGGCCATGCGGCCCCAGTGCGCCCGCCGTTCCATGAGGAGGCCCTTGCCCGCGCTCGACTACCTCGCCTCGGCCTTCGTCACATTGATCGTCGTGGTCGAGCCGCTGGGGCTCGCGCCCATTTTCCTCGCCGCGACCTGGGCGCTGGACCAACACAGCCGCACACGCATCGCGGCGCGCGCCTGTCTGTTCGCTTTTCTGATTCTCGCCGGCGCCGCGCTCGTCGGCGCGCGGCTGCTCGCCGCGCTGGGCGTTTCGCTGCCGGCCTTCCGCATCGCCGGCGGCTTGCTGCTGTTCTCGATCGCCTCGGAAATGGTGCTTGGCCTGCGCATGGATCGCGAGGCGCAAACGGCCGAACAGGCGCTCTCGGAGCATGTCGAGCACATCGCCGCCTTTCCGCTCGCCATTCCGCTGACCGCCGGTCCCGGGGCCATCGCCGCGACCTTGCTGCTCGCCGACCGGGCGCAGGGCGATCCGATGATGGTCGCGACGCTGATCGTCGCGATCGCCGCAGCCATTCTCCTGTGTTTTTTCGTCTATATGGCGGCCGCCAGCGCGCGCCGGTTTCTCGGCGCCTCCGGCAATGTGCTGGCCGCAAAGCTTTTCGGCGTCCTGCTGGCCGCGCTGGCCGTCCAATTCGTCGCCGACGGCGTGCGCGCCCTGTTGGCCAGTTGAACGGGGCGACGCTGGTCCTTTCGCGGCTTAGTGGTGGACGTCGCTCCAGACGCGCCGCTTGGTGAACAAGAGCAGGCCGCAAAAGACCGCCATGAAAGCCAGCACGCCCATGCCGACGCTCTTGCGTTGATCGAGATGCGGCTCGGCCGCCCACATCAGAAAGGCGGAGATGTCTTTGGCGTATTGCTCGACCGTCTGCGGCGTCTTGTCGTCATAGGCCACCGCGCCATCGGACAGCGGCGGCGGCATGCCGATGCGCCGGCCCGACATGTAGCGGTTATAATACTGGCCGGTCGGGAGGTTGAAGCCCTCGGGCGGATCGGAATAGCCGGTCAGCAGCGAGGTGATGTAATCGACCCCCTGCTCCTGATAGGCGAGGCCGGGAACGGCGTCGAGCAGGAAATAGGGAAAGCCGCGGGAGTAGCCGCGCGCCTTGGCCAGCACCGACATGTCCGGCGGATAGGCCCCGCCGAGCGCGGCGCGCGCCGCCTGTTCCGACGGGAAGGGCGGCGGGAAACGGTCGCTCGGCCGGCCCGGCCGCTCGAACATGTCGCCGGCGTCATTCGGACCGTCCTTGATCTTATAGCTGGCGGCGATCGAAGCGACTTCCTGCTCGGAGAATTGCGGGCCGCCCGGCTCGCCGAGATTGCGGAAGGCGAGCTGTTTGATCGAATGACAGCTCGCGCAAACCTCTTTGTAGACCTTGAAGCCGCGCCGCACTTGCGCCTGATCGTAGCGCCCGAAGGCGCCGGCGAAACTCCAGTCGAAGCGGCGCGGCGTCTCCTCGTGCTTCGGTCCCTCGGATTCGCTCGCGCAGAGCGGCGCCGACAGCCCGACCGACAGAACGAGCCCAGCAAGCAGAGCCGAGAACTTCATGAAGCGCGCCCGCATTTTCGGAAACTCACGCATGGACCCGCCCCTCTTCGCTCTCGGATGCGCCAGGAACGGCGAGCGACGCCGCGATGGACTCAGGCACGGGCTCCGGCTTCTCTCTCTTGCCGAGGATCGGCAGAAGAACCAGGAAGTGGAAGAAGTAATAGGCGGCGAAGACGCGCGCGAACAGGAGATAGACGCCCTCCGCCGGCTTGGCGCCGAGATAGCCGAGACCAAGGCTCACGGCCACGAAGACCCAGAAGAATTTGCGAAACAGCGGGCGGTAACGCGCCGAGCGGATCTTGGACGTGTCGAGCCAGGGCAAGGCCGCCGGAATGAGAACCGCCGCGAACAGCGCGATCACGCCGAGCAGCTTGTTCGGGATGGCGCGCAGGATCGCGTAGAAGGGCAGGAAATACCATTCCGGCACGATATGGGGCGGCGTCACCAGCGGATTCGCCTCGATGTAATTGTCCGGATGGCCGAGATAATTCGGCACGAAGAAGGTCATCCAGACATAGAGCAGCAGGAACACGCCAATGCCCAGCGCGTCCTTGAAAGTCGCGTAGGGCGTGAAGGGCACCGTGTCCTTCTCGATATCCTTCACCTCGACGCCGGAGGGATTGTTCTGTCCGGTGACATGCAGCGCCCAGACATGCAGGCCGACGATCGCAAAGAGGATGAACGGCAGCAGATAATGGAGCGCGAAGAAGCGATTGAGCGTCGGATTATCGACCGAATAGCCGCCGAGCAGCCATGTCGTAATGGAATTGCCGACGACCGGAATGGCCGAGAAGAGATTGGTGATGACCGTCGCCGCCCAGAAGGACATCTGCCCCCAGGGCAGCGTGTAGCCGAGGAAGCCCGTGGCCATCATCACGACGAAGATGATGACGCCGAGAATCCACAGAACCTCCCGGGGCTCCTTGTAGGAACCGTAATACATGCCGCGGAAGATATGGATATAGACGGCGAGGAAGAACATCGACGCGCCGTTGGCGTGCGCATAGCGCAATATGCCGCCCCAATTCACGTCGCGCATGATGTGCTCGACCGAGTCGAAGGCGAGGCCGGTCTCCGGCGTGTAATGCATCGCCAGCACGACGCCGGTCACGATCTGGGCGATCAGCATGAAGGACAGAATTGCGCCGAACGTCCATAGATAGTTGAGGTTTTTCGGCGTTGGATAGGCGACGAAGGCGTCGTGCACGAAGCTCAAAATCGGCAACCGCCGCTCGAGCCACCGGGCGAAGGCGCTCTTTGGCGTATATTTCGAAGGACCGCTCATGGACTCGTCTCGGCGCTGGTGTTGGGCTGTCGTCAGCCGATCTTGATCTTGTTGTCGCCGATGAAGGCGTATGGGGGCACTTCCAGATTGGCGGGCGCCGGACCGCTGCGGATGCGGCCGGAGACGTCATAGGTCGAGCCGTGGCACGGGCAGAACCAGCCGTCGAATTCCCCCTCATGTCCGAGCGGGATGCAGCCGAGATGCGTGCAGACGCCGATGACGATGAGCCATTCCGGCTTTTTCACGCGTTTCGAATCGGGCTCGGGGTCGGGAAGATCGGAGAGTGACACCTTCTCCGCCTCCTGAACCTCCTTCGCCGTGCGATGCCGCACGAACACCGGCTTGCCGCGCCATTTCACGGTGATGATCTGCCCCTCGGGAACGCCGGAGAGATCGACTTCCGTGGAGGCGAGCGCCAGCGTCGAGGCGTCGGGGTTCATCTGTTGGATGAGGGGCCACACCATTCCCGCAGCGGCCGTCGCCGCCGCGGCGCCCGTGGCGACGAAAAGGAAATCTCGGCGGTTGGTCTCCGCCGTCGGCTTGTCACTCACGCTCAAACCTCTCCCCGCCTTGCCTTGGTTCCCGGCGCCCTTCCGCCGACCTACCGCCAATTTATGGCGACTCTCTTGTTATTTCAAAGCATCCACGCGCACACGCCGTTTGCAATGCGACCCGGCGCCGCGCGACTTTGTTTCCGCCGGCGCGGCGGCCGGAGTTGTGGCGCCAAACGCCACATTTGTCCATGACGGCCCAACAGACGCATCGGCGACGCCGCAAGTGAGATGACCTGACGCCGACTTTAGCGGTAAATCGACAGGAATTCCACAACTGCCGCGCTGGAGGCCGATCCCCATCGCATCGAGCGGCAAGAATGGCGCCAACGCCGCGTAAGAGACAATCATGCCCGCCCTCATGCTCGCGCTTTTCCAACCCGACATCCCGCAAAACGCCGGAACGATGCTGCGCATGTGCGCCTGCCTCGGCCTCGACGCCGCGATCATCGAGCCGGCTGGCTTCCCGACCAGCGACCGCCATTTTCGCCGCTCCGGCATGGACTACCTCGATCATGTGAAGATTATGCGCAGCCCGACATTCGCCGCCTTCGACAGCTGGCGGGCCGAGCGCCGGGCTCATGGAGAAGGCCGGCGGCTGGTGCTGCTCACGACCCGGGGCTCCCTGCCCTATTGCGCATGCGATTACCGCGCCGACGATATTTTGATGGTTGGACGCGAATCTTCGGGCGTCCCGGAGGAGGTCTTCGCGGCCGCGGATGCGCGCGTCTACATTCCGATGCGCTCCGGTCTGCGCTCTCTCAATGTGGCGGTGGCGGCGGCGATGGTCGTCGGCGAGGCGCTGCGCCAGACGCGGCGCGATTGACAGCCCGCATCGGCCGCGCGACAACGCCGGCCGCACGAGGATCAGCCGATGCAAGACGCGCTCGAACACCGTAAAGCCGCCGCGAGCCAATGGTTCGCAGAGCTTCAGAACCGCATCGTCGCGGCCTTCGAAGCGCTGGAGCGCGACGCGACGGGCCCCTTCGCGCCGGGGGCGGCGACGCCGGGCCAGTTCCAATTCACGCCCTGGAGCCGCACCGATCACTCCGGCGCGCCCGGCGGCGGCGGCCGCATGGGGATGATCAAAGGCCGCGTCTTCGAGAAGGCGGGCGTCCATACCTCCACTGTCTTCGGGACGTTTGCGCCGGAATTCGCCAGGCAGATCCCCGGCGCCGCGGAAGATCCGCGCTTCTTCGCAACCGGCATTTCGCTGATCGCGCACCCCTGGAACCCGAATGTCCCGGCCGTGCACATGAACACCCGCTTCGTCGTGACGACGAAGAGCTGGTTCGGCGGCGGGGCCGATCTCACGCCGGTCCTCGACCGCCGCCGCACCCAGGAAGACCCGGACACGCTCGCCTTTCACGACGCCATGCGCCGCCCTTGCGACGCGCATCCGGGCGTCGCCGATTACGCCCGCTTCAAGGAATGGTGCGACGACTATTTCTTTCTGAAGCATCGCAACGAGCCCCGCGGGATCGGCGGCATTTTCTACGATTATCTGAACAGCGCCGGAGACCCGCAAAACGCCGCCTGGGACGCCGATTTCTCCTTCACCCGCGACGTGGGCCTCGCCTTTCTGGACATTTACCCCGCGCTGGTGCGGCGCAACTTCGCAAGCGCCTGGACCGAGGCCGATCGGGACGAGCAGCTCGTGCGGCGCGGGCGCTATGTCGAGTTCAACCTGCTCTACGACCGCGGCACGATCTTCGGCCTGAAGACCGGCGGCAATGTCGATTCGATTCTCTCCTCCATGCCGCCGCTGGTGAAATGGCCGTGATCATTTGCGCAGCGCGTCGCCGAAGGTCCAGACGCGATTCGCAAAGAAGGACACGAACATCACCAGACAGGTGGTGACGACCTGCGCCGCGAGATAAGGCGCCCGCCACTGATCGACGAAGAGCCGCATGGCGACAAAGGTGAGGCAGAAGCCGAGAAAGGCGACCGCGGCGAAGCGCCACGTCGCCTCGCGATGCGGCCGGTCGCTGCCGGCAAAAACATGCCTTCGGTTGAGCATGTACGAAATCACCCCGCCGATCACATAGCCGACGAGCGCGGCCGGAACCGCGGGCCACAGCGCAAATTCCACCAAGGCGACGAGCGCCGAATAATGCGCGAGCGACGCGACGACGCCGACCAGCGCGAAAGCGATGAATTGTCGCGACAGCCGCATGACGCGCGCCCTCACCGCGGCATGTCGGCGTAGTAGCGGGCGATGACCTCTAGATCTTCGTCCGTCAGCTGGCGGCTCATGTAGCGCATCTCCTTATGGGCGCGCTTGCCCGACCGGAAGTTCTTGAGCTGGAGGAAGAGGTAGCGCTCCTGCTGCCCGGCGAGATGCGGGACGTCGGCGCTCCGCGCGATTCCGTCGACGCCATGGCAGGCGGCGCATTGGCCGAGCACATCCTGCAAGGATTCGGACTGCCCAGCCAAGGTTGCGCCCGGCGCTGCGACGAGCAAAGACGCGGCAACAAGAGACAAGCCCGGGATTGGTCCTATTTTGCGAGTCATTCTACCCCCGTAAAAAGACGCCTATAGTCGACAAAGTGTGACCGTTTGCGACGTTTCACTTGCCCCGACCACGAGATTGCGACTAGCTGACCGAACGCAACCGATCGATCCCTTGAAGATCGCCGTGGCGCGCGGCGCAGGAAAGGTCGCAACATTGCCGGATATCGTCCGCGACCTCGACAAGGCCGCAACCCTCGAACAACTCGGCGAGCGTCTTGTCGAGCTTACGCGCCCGCTCGGGGTCCAAGGCGTCGTCGTCCGCCTTCTGCCGAAGGGCGTCGGCGCCTCCCCGTCCCGCGGCGACGCCGAGTCCGCGCGGCCTCCCTACGGCCTGGAGATGTCCGGCGGCCTCGACTGCGACGCGCTCGCCCGCCTCCAACAGCCGATGATTCTTTGCTGCTGCCGCGATCCGGCGCGGCGCCGGGCCGCGCAGATCACAGCAATCGGCGACCCGCTGCCCGCTCTGGAAGCGGCGCCGCGAGCGCCCTGTGTCAATTTCCCGGTGCTCGCCGTCGGCGAAAAGCTTTATGGCGTGTCCTTCTGCGGCGACGATCTGCTGCTCGACCCGAGCGCGCTGGCGACATTGTCCTTCCTGGCGCGCTACGCTTTTCTTCGAATCTTTCAGCCCCATTCACCCGCCCACCCCAAGCTGACCGACCGGCAACGGGAGATATTGCAGTGGGCGGCCGAGGGAAAGACCGACAAGGAAATCGCCGCGATACTCAACGTCTCCGAGCATACGATCGACAAATATATGCGGCAATGCCGGGAAAGTCTCGCCGCTCCGAACCGCACGGCGGCGATCGTTCGGGCCCTGCGACTCGGCTTGATCGCGTGAAACGGGCCCTCAAACGAAAGCGGGCCCGCGGCTGCGCGCTCCGGGGCCCGGCGATTATCAGACTCTTTCGCCTCGGGGGAAGCGCGCTCACGTCTTGAGCACGATCCCCGTGTCATTCGCGACCAGCTTGACCTTTCCGCGGGCGTTGGCCTGGCGCACGAAATTCAGAATCTGGCGCTTGTCCTCTTCGCTCATCACCGAAATCTCGCGCAGCGTCTCGAGCGTCTTTTCCTCTTGCAGCAGATAAATCATCTCCAGCAATTCGGCGCCGCCCTTTCCGAGGATTCTCCGGCCGATCGCTTCCGCGAGCTGCGCGTCATACTTTCCCATTTAACACCCCCTTTGTTTACCATTGGCGCTAAGGGCGGGTTTCAAGAGCCGCGCCCGGGAACATGTTGCAATCTATCTCCGCGAAACGGCCGGGATTGTTCGGGACATAACGGCTCGAGAAACGAACCGTTTCCCGAGGACATCGGAAGATGGCCGGATTTTGCTTGTCTCTCCCGTAGTTGCAAGCCGACGCGTCCCGATCGCCTGTTCTCTTCGCTCAATCTTTTCGATTACGAACCTAACGCGTCTGTTAGTCCCGGGCCCGCCTGGCGAGAAGTACGAAAAAACGTATTTTTTCAGAAAATTGTCCTTTCCGCATACGTACTTATACGGAGAGACGAAGCCGCCGCGACGAGGAATTCTTTGAAACCTTTGTTGCTTCCGTTGCATGTTACATTCGAAACCTGGCTCGGCGCCGTTTCCCGCGGGCATTTGCCGCGGCGACCAGAGGCTGCTGCCGGCGCAGCCTCTTCGCGCATAGCCCCCAGCGCGCCCCCCGCAGCCTCGACGCGGGGCGGCGATTCGGCCCCTTCTCAGAACGGCGAATATCGTCTAACACCGTCTGCGACTTACACGAGCCGGGCGCGCCCGCTCGCCGCCCTCTGAAGGGCCTTCGGGACGCGTTCCGGTCTACGGCCGGAGACGCGGCCTTTTTTTATGCGCGCTCTCCCAACGGGAGCGAAAAACGGAACGACATGCCGAAAAGAACCGACATCTCGACGATCATGATCATCGGCGCCGGGCCCATCGTCATCGGCCAGGCCTGCGAGTTCGACTATTCCGGCACGCAGGCCTGCAAGGCGCTGCGC
>JAWOLK010000045.1:0-18534 GCA_033853615.1 Beijerinckiaceae bacterium
CTCGCGCGCCGGGGTCATGTCCGGCGACCTCATCGCGGCCATCGACGACGACAGCGTGCAGGGCATGACGCTGAACCAGGCCGTCGACAAGATGCGCGGCGCGATCAATACGCCGGTGAAGCTCACCATTCTGCGCGGCAAGGACAAGCAAAAGGTCGAGGTGAAGCTCGTCCGCGCCGAGATTCACATCAAATCCGTGCGCTCGCGCAAGCAGGACGACGACATCGCCTATGTCCGCATTTCGCAGTTCAACGAGGAAACGGCGGACGGCCTGCGGACCGCGATGCAGAAATATCAGAGCGAGATTCCGGCCGACAAGTTCAAGGGCTATATTCTCGACCTGCGCAATAATCCCGGCGGTCTGCTCGATCAGTCGATCCAGGTGGTGAACGCCTTCATCGACCATGGCGAGATCGTTTCGACGCGCGGCCGCACCGCCGACGAGACGCAGCGCTACAACGCGCGTCCCGGCGATCTCTCCAAGGGCAAGCCGGTCGTGGTGCTGATCAACGGCGGTTCGGCCTCGGCGTCCGAGATCGTCGCCGGCGCCTTGCAGGACCACAAGCGCGCGACGCTGATCGGCACGCGCTCCTTCGGCAAGGGCTCGGTGCAGACGATCATCCCGCTCGGCGGCAACAATGGCGCGCTGCGCCTGACCACGGCGCGCTACTACACGCCGTCCGGCCGCTCGATCCAGGCGAAGGGCATCGATCCCGACGTGGTGATCCTGCAGGATGTGCCGGACGAGCTGAAGGGCAAGGACGACACCAAGGGCGAAGCCTCTCTGAAGGGCCATCTGAAGAATGGCGAGGAGGAGAAGAGCGGTTCGCAGGCCTATGTCCCGCCGGACGAGAAGAAGGACAAGCAGCTCACCGCCGCCATCGAGCTTCTGCACGGCAAGCCGCGCGCCCAGCTCGTGCCCCCGGAGCCGCCGAAGGAGGCCGCCGCGAAGGACGCGCCGAAAGACGCGAAGTCCGGCAAATCCGCCAATTAATTCACAGCCCTCTCCGCGCCGCGGAGGGGGCGTTTTCGATCGGGCCAAGTCTCACATCGGGCTAAGTCCTTGAGCTTCATTCTCGATTATGCCAATCCGACGCGCTTCATGCGCTTCGCCGACAAGGCGCTGCCCTGGCTCTCCGGCGTGACGCTGCTGCTGCTCGGCGTCGGCCTGTTCGCCGTTTTCTTCGTCGTCCCGCCGGATTACCAGCAGGGCGAGACGGTGCGGATCATGTATATCCATGTGCCGTCGGCCTGGCTGTCGCTGTTCGCCTATGCGGTGATGACCTCCGCCGCGCTCGGCGTGCTCGTTTGGAAACATCCGCTCGCCGACGCGGCGCAAAAGACCGCCGCGACGCTCGGCGCCGCCTTCACTTTCGTCTGCCTCGTCACCGGCTCGCTGTGGGGCAAGCCGATGTGGGGAACGTTTTGGGTGTGGGATGCGCGGCTCACCTCCATGCTGGTGCTGTTCCTGCTCTATCTCGGGCTGATCGCGGTCCGCCAGACGATGGACGACACGCCGCGCGGCGCCCGCATCGCCTCGATCATGACCATCGTCGGCGTGATCGACATCCCGATCATCAAATATTCCGTCGACTGGTGGAACACGCTGCACCAGCCGGCCTCCGTGTTCCGCATGGGCGGGCCGACCATTTCGGCTTCGATGCTCTGGCCGCTGCTGATCATGGCGCTCGGCGCGACGACGCTGTTCCTCACGCTGCATTTCATGGCGATCCGCAATGAAATCCTGCGCCGCCGCGTCGCCCGCCTGACGATCGAGTCGGTGCGCGCCGGGGAGACGGAAGCGCTGGAGGCCGCCGAGTGAGCGAGACGCATTGGAGCTATATCGCCCTCGCCTATGGGGTGACTTTTCTGGTGATCGGCGCGGTGGCGCTGCGCATCGCGCTCGACTATCGGCGCCTGCGGGCGGAGCTGGCGCAGCTCGACAAGGGCCGTCCCGAATGAGCGAGACGACCTCCGAGACGCCGCGCTCGCCGCTGCGCTTCCTGCCGCTCGCCGTCTTCGCGCTGCTGGCGGGGCTGTTCCTCATACGCCTTTTCGGCGGCGATCCGTCGCGTCTGCCTTCGGCGCTGATCAACAAGCCGGCGCCGAATTTCACGCTGCCGGCCGTCGAGGGCGTCGGCCTTCCGGGCCTTTCGACCGAGGATTTGCGCCAGGGCCATGTCAGCGTGGTGAATGTCTTCGCCTCCTGGTGCCTGCCCTGCCATCAAGAGCACCCGACGCTGCTGGCGCTGGCCGCGGACGCCGGGCTGAAGGCGAAAGGCGTCGCGATCTATGGCCTCTCCTATAAGGACGAGGCCGCCAATGCGCAGCAGTTCCTGAGCGAGCGCGGCAATCCCTTCAGCCGGATCGGCTTCGATCGTCCCGGCCGCACGGCGATCGACTTCGGCGTCTATGGCGTGCCGGAGACCTTCATCATCCGCGGCGACGGGACCATCGCTTACAAATTCGTCGGCCCGCTGACGCGCGAAGCAGTGGCGGCGACGCTTGTTCCCGAGATCGAGAAGGCGATGGCGCCGCTCCCTTCGGCCGCGGGCAAATAGCGGATACGCCCGCGCAAGAGCGGGGGCGTGGCTTCGCCGCGGTCGCGACCGCCCCGCCGCCGATAAAGATTCGAGCTTGTCAACGCATGAGCGTGGGCGTAGAGGAGCGGGCCTCGCGCCGGAAGCTTTTGTTTTCAAACGGGCCGGCGCATTTTTTAAGAGCCCGCCATGTCCGATATCTACTCCTATTTCAAGCCCAGCGCCGACGGCCATAAGCCGATCAAGGCCTGGAACCGCGGCGTCGAGTTCGACGACGGCACGCTGCAACAGCTGCGCAATATCGCCGCGCTTCCCTTCATCCACCAGCATGTCGCCGCCATGCCCGACGCCCATGTCGGCATGGGCGCGACGGTCGGCTCGGTCATCGCCACCAAGGGCGCGATCATTCCGGCCGCCGTGGGCGTCGATATCGGCTGCGGCATGATGGCCTGGAAGCTGACGCTGAAGGCCCATGATCTGCCGGATAATCTGCACGCGCTGCGCTGCGAGATAGAAGCCGCCGTTCCGCACGGCCGCACCGACAATGGCGGCAAGAACGACCGCGGAACCTGGTGCGACTGCTGCCCCGAACATGCGTCGAGCCGCTGGGCGGCGCTCGCCGCCAAATATGCAAAGATCGTTGACAAGCATCCGAAGGCCGCGGCTCAGAAGACTGCGGAATTCATCGGCACGCTCGGCACGGGCAACCATTTCATCGAAATCTGCCTCGATGAGGAAGATTGCGTCTGGGTGATGCTGCATTCGGGATCGCGCGGCGTCGGCAACCGCATCGGCGCCTATTTCATCGAGCGCGCCAAGGAGGAGATGCGCCGTTGGCATATCGACCGCTTCCTGCCGGATCAGAACTGCGCCTATCTCGTCGAAAAGACCGAGCTGTTCGACGATTATGTCGAGGCGGTGGAATGGGCGCAGCTTTTCGCGGCGGAAAATCGCGAGGCGATGATGGGCGCGATCCTGCAGGCGCTTGCAAAGCATACGCCGCCCTTCTCGGTGACCGAGACGGCGATCAACTGCCACCACAACTACGTCGCGCGGGAAAACCATTTCGGCGAAAATGTCTTCGTCACCCGCAAGGGCGCCGTGCGCGCGCGCAAGAAGGACATGGGCGTCATTCCGGGGTCGATGGGCACGGGCTCCTTCATCGTGCGCGGCCTCGGCAACGCCGAGTCCTTCTGCTCCTGCTCGCATGGCGCCGGCCGGCGGTTGTCGCGCGGCGAGGCCTTCCGCAAGATCACGCTCGAAGAGCACATCAAGGCGACGCAAGGAATCGAGTGCCGCAAAGACCCCGAGGTGCTCGACGAATCGCCCGCCGCCTATAAGGATCTCGGCGCGGTGATGGCGGCGCAGTCCGATCTCGTCGAGATCGTCCATCGCCTGCGGCAGATTCTCAATGTGAAAGGCTGAACATCGCGCAGCGAGCGGCGCGAAACGGGGCGCGCCGCTCTGTCATCGTCCCGCAATATGGGTCTGCGACTGCTGTCCACGCGCATCGAGCGCGGCGGAACCGGGATGACAGCCCATGCAAGATCACGCGGCCAAGCGTTATCGCACGCTTTTTCTCTCCGACCTGCATCTCGGCACGAAAGGCTGCCAGGCCGAGCTGTTGCTCGATTTCCTCAAGCACAATGAGTCGGAGACGCTTTACCTCGTCGGCGACATCGTCGACGGCTGGCGCTTGAAGAACGGCTGGTATTGGCCGCAGGCGCATAACGACATCGTGCAGAAGATTCTGCGCAAGGCCCGCAAGGGCGCGCGCGTCGTCTATGTGCCCGGCAATCACGACGAATTCGCCCGCGACTACACCGGCCTGTTGTTCGGCGGCGTCGAGCTGATGGACACGGCCGTGCATGAAACCGCCGACGGCAAGAAAATGCTCGTCATTCACGGCGACCAGTTCGACATCGTCGTGCGCAACGCCCGCTGGCTCGCGCATTTCGGCGACTGGGCCTATGAAACGGCGATCTCGCTGAACACGATCTTCAACCGCATCCGCCGCATGTTCGGCGTCGGCTACTGGTCTTTCTCGGCCTGGGCGAAACTGAAGGTGAAGAACGCCGTCAATTTCATCGGCGATTTCGAGAAGACGCTCGCCGCCGAGGCGGCGCGGCGCGGCGTCGACGGCGTCGTCTGCGGGCATATCCACCACGCGACG
Organism: Beijerinckiaceae bacterium; assembly: GCA_033853615.1. GTDB lineage: Bacteria > Pseudomonadota > Alphaproteobacteria > Rhizobiales > Beijerinckiaceae > Methylosinus. The sequence continues at coordinate 4,714 of JAWOLK010000045.1, forward strand.
ATCAAGACGATCGACGGCGTGCGCTACCTCAACACCGGCGATTTCGTCGAGAGCTGCACGGCGATCGCCGAGCATTTCGACGGCAGTTTCGAGATTTTGCGCTGGCAGACGCTGATCGCCGAGAAGCAAACGGACGCTCGCCAGCTGACGCTGGCGCCGGCGCGCGCGGCCGCCTGATGCGCATTCTCGTCGCAACAGACGCATGGCGCCCGCAGGTCAACGGCGTCGTGCGCTCACTCGAGGCGCTGGCGCAAGCGGCCGAGGCGGAGGGCGCGCAGATCGACGTCCTGTCGCCGAGCGATTTCCGCTCCATCCCCATGCCGACTTACCCTGAGATTCCGCTCGCCTTCGCGACGCCGGCGGCGGTGGCGCGGCGCCTCTCGCGGGGCTACGATCATGTGCATATCGCCACGGAAGGCCCCGTGGGCCTCGCCGCCCGCGCCTGTTGCCTGCGGCTGAAGCGCTCCTTCACCACGAGCTATCACACGCGCTTTCCCGAATATATCAAGGCGCGCACCGGCCTGCCGCTGTTCGTGACCTATGCGGCGCTGCGCCGCTTTCACAACAAGAGCGCCGGCACAATGGTCTCGACCGAGAGCCTCGCCCGCGAATTGAGCGGGCGCGGCTTCAAGCGGCTGATGCGCTGGTCGCGCGGGGTCGATCACGCGCTGTTTCATCCGGGCGCGGCGATCCCGCTCGATTTTCCGCGACCGATCTTTTTGTACGCCGGCCGCCTGGCGGTCGAAAAGAATGTCGAGGCCTTTCTGGCGCTCGACCTGCCGGGGACGAAGCTCGTCGCCGGCGACGGTCCGGCGCGGCCGGCGCTGCAAGCCCGCTTTCCGCAGGCGCATTTTCTCGGCGTCAAAACCAGCGCCGAGCTGGCGGGGCTCTACGCCGGCGCGGACGTCTTCGTCTTTCCGAGCCGGACCGATACGTTCGGCATGGTGCTGTTGGAGGCGATGGCCTGCGGCCTGCCGGTCGCCGCCTTTCCCGCGCCGGGGCCGATCGACGTCGTGGCCAAAGAGGCGGGCGTTTTGGACGAGGATTTGCGCGCCGCCTGCCTTGCGGCGCTCGCCATCGACCGCCGCGCGCCGCGCGCCCATGCCGAGGGCTTCACCTGGGCTGCGGCCGCCCGGCAGTTTCTCGGCAATGTCGCGGCGGCGCGCGGCTTGCGCGGCTGCGTCGGCGGCGCGGCGCCACAAGGGGAGGGTCGCCCGACCCTCTATGACGCGCGAAAACTGGTCGGCCCATAGGCGGCGTCAACTCTCCCGCCGGCCGGCGCCGTGTTGACGAAAAAAGCGCCGTTTTCGGGCAAATGTCGTTTAAGAATCAGATACTTAGTGTCGGTCCTGCTCGGCGGCGAAGCGGCTTCGGCTTCGCTGGCGCGAGCAGGAGATCGACATGCGCTTTTCCATTGTGGGCGCGGCGGCCGCTTGTGCATTCGTCACGGCCGGCCCGGCCCTCGCCCAGCAAGCTTCGACCACCGGCGGCGGGGTGGTGTCCGTTAGCGCTCCGGCTGAAGGCCGGGCCGCCGCCGGTCCCGATTTCGCCCGCGCCAAGCCGATGACGCTGCCGGCGCCGCGCGGCGCGACGGCCGCGCCGACCAGCGCCGGCAAGGCGGCGACGCCGACCTTCCCCGGCGCGCCCGGTTTTTCGCCCGGCTCTTTGGGCAGCGGCGCGCCAACGCCGGTCCGCGTCGCGCCGGCCGCGCCGCTCGCGCCGGAGGGCGGCGTTACGCCGCAATCGGGCGCAGCCTCACAAGCGGGGGCCGTCGCGCCGCGCTCTTTCGGGACGTCGCAGCAGCCTTTCACCACCGCCCAGGCGGCCGCACTCGGCAATAATACGACGCTCTACTGGCCCTTTCGCGCGACCGGGCGGCTGTTCTTCACCAGGAACGGCGCGAGTTATGTCTGCTCGGCCTCTATGATCAAGCGCGGCGTCGTGCTCACCGCCGCCCATTGCGTGACCGACTACGGCAGTAAAAAAGCCTTTTCGGACATCACCTTCATCCCCGCCTACGACAATGGCGCGGCGCCGTTCGGCGTCTGGAAGGCGCAGTCGGTCCACGTCGCGGCCGCCTATTGGAACGGCAATGACGCCTGCGCCGTGGCCGGCGTCGTCTGTCAGAATGACGTGGCGGTGATCGGCTTGGCGCCGCAAAACAACGCCTACGCCGGCGATCGGACAGGTTATTACGCCGTCGGCTGGAACGGCTATTCCTACAACGCCTCCGGTCAGGCGCAGATCACCCAGCTCGGCTATCCGGTGGCGCTCGATAATGGCGCGGTGCAGGAGCGGACCGATTCGATGGGCTATGTCGCCTCCGCGAGCGCCAGTAACACGATCATCGGCTCGCTGCAGACGGGCGGATCGAGCGGCGGGCCGTGGCTGGTCAATTTCGGCCGGGCGCCGACCATCACCGGACAGGGCGTGACCTTCGGCAGCGCCGCGGCGAGCAATACGGTCGTCGGCGTGACGAGCTGGGGCTATGTCGACCAGTCGATCAAGCAGCAGGGCGCCTCGCCCTTCACCAGCAACAATATCGTCCAATTGCTGAACGCCGTCTGCGCCGCCGCGCCGGCGCGCTGCCAGTAAGCGCCGCTGCGCCGAAGCCGCGAGCTTCGGCGCAACCGCCTTTTTTGGCGCAAGCGTGGCTATTTCGGGTTATGCAGTGTCATAAACGGTTGCGTCAGCGCAATAATTTAACATCCTGGGCGCGGCCGCGTCAGCGGCTGTTTCGTCAACTGGAGACGTTGATGCGCGTCCATATGTTGTTGCCCGTCGCTCTTCTGCTTGGCGGCGGCTCCGTCTTGGCGCAGAGCGCGCCCGCTGAGCAAACCGTCACGACGCCGGAGAAATCCGTGATTTCGCCGCGGCTGTCGGATCTTCCGACCGAAAGCTGGACGCCGCCGGGCAAGCCGCCCGTCGTCATCCCGCTCCGCCGCCCGCCGGGGCTCGGCGTCGGGCCGGACAGGGGCCTTCCGCCGGCGCAGGTGCAGACGCGGCCGGGTCCGCAATTGCACATCCATCCGCGGGCGAGTTTCGCCGGCGTCGGCGCGACGGGCTATATTCCGCCCGATGCGAATATCGCCGTCGGCAAGACAGACCCCACGACCGGCGTCGGCTATATCGTGCAGGGCGTCAACGCCGCGGTGGCGATCTACACCAAGAACGGCGCCCTCGTCCGCGGCCCGGTTGCGCTCAAAACCTTCTGGAGCGCGCTCGGCGGCGCCTGTTCGCTGAACAATGGCGGCGATCCGGTCGTGCAATATGACGCCTTCGCCGACCGCTGGATCATCAGCCAGATGGGCAGTCTCAGCGCGCCCTTTTATCAATGCGTCGCCGTCTCGACGAGCAATGATCCGACCGGCTCTTACGCGCAATACGCTTATTCCTTCGGCTCTTACCTGAACGATTATCCGAAGTTCGGCGTCTGGCCGACGGCGAGCAATTCGGCTTATCTCGCGAGCTACAACCTCTTCTATAATGCGAGCAGCTTCAGCGGCGCGAGGCTCTGCGCCTATGACCGCGACGCGATGATCCGCGGCCTCGCCGCGCCGAAACAGATTTGCCTCGACACGCCGGACCCGAGCTTCCTGCCGGCGGATGTGGACGGCAGAGCGCCGCCGGCCGATGGAACGTGGCCCGTGTTCCTCGACCTTCTCAACAGCACGACCTTGCGGCTCTATGAGATGGCCGGCGTCGATTTTGGCGCCGCCACGCCCACCGTCAGTCTGGTGAAGACCGACGTCGGCGTCTCCTCGTTCACTTACGCCTGCGGCGGCGGAACCTGCATTCCACAGCCCGCAACAACCCGGCAGCTCGATTCTCTCGGCGACCGCCTGATGTATCGGCTGGCCTATCGCGTGTTCCCGGACCACACGTCGCTGGTCGTCAATCACGCGGTCGGCGCCGGGACGAGCGTCGGCCTGCGCTGGTACGAGCTGCGCAAATCGGCCGCGGCGTCGAACGCCTGCGACGGCTCCGCCTTCAGCGCGACGAATTTCTATCGCTGCCAGCAGGGGACATTCTCGCCGGACGCCGCTTATCGCTGGATGGGCAGCGCGGCCATGGATGGAAGCGGCAAAATCGCCATCGGCTACAGCAAATCGAGCGGCAACCTCTATCCGTCGGTCGCCTTCGCCGGGCGGACGCCGGACATGACCGCCAATGTGCTCGGCGCGGAAAACACGCTCCAGCAGGGAGCGGGGTCGCAGACCGGCTACAGCCGCTGGGGCGATTACACCTCGCTGCGAATCGATCCGGATGACGATTCGACGTTCTGGTACACGAATGAATATTACAAGGCGTCGAGTTCCGCGTCCTGGAGCACGGTGATTGCGTCTTTCACCGTATCGGCGAGCCAGGCGACGCCCGATTTCACGCTTGTCTCGCCCGGCGCGCTCGCCGTCACGCGCGGGTCGAGCGGCGGCGTCGCCGTGACCGCGACCGCGGTCAATGGATCGAGCACGGTCAGTCTGAGCGTCGGCAACGTGCCGAAATCGACAAGCGCGTCCTTCAGCCCGGTTCAGGTGACGACGACCGGGACATCGACCTTGACGATCAAGCCGGGCAAGACCGCGACGCGCGGAACCTACACGCTGACGATCACAGGAACCAATGGCGTCTACAGTCGCTCGACGCCGCTCTCTCTGACGATCAATTGATCGGAAAGGAAGCCCGGCCGCAAAGCCGGGCTTTTTCGTTTCAGGCGCCTTCCGCGCCGTCGATGAAGATCGAGACCAGAAGCAACGCCAAGGCGAGAAGGCCGGCCTCGCCGCCGAGCAGGATCGCCGCCCAGATGATCGTGGTCATGCGCCTCTCCGGTTTTCGGGAGGAGATTTGCCACTGGATATGGGCGCCGCCGACGCTCACACAAGAGCGGCGCCGTTGCTCAGCCCGGCGCCGCCGAGAGGCGCGAGAGGAGATCGGACAGCGTCACGCCCATCGCGACGAGCAGCAGCAGGCGCAGCGACCATTTCGCCGCGGCCGCGGACCGCGCGTCCGGCTCGCCCGCGTCGCGGAAGGAGAAGATCAGCGCAGCGCCGAGCGCGGCTTCGATCAACAGCAGGAAAAGCGTCGGCATATGCGCCCTTGTTTGGATCGCCGCCGCCCGCAGCGCGAAGGCCGCGGGAGGGCGCGCGCGCCTTTGGCCCTCTTACGGCCCGAGTGCTGCATCGGGCCGGGCCTCCCGAGCGTTGTCTTATCGCCTAAGCCGCCTTGGCCTGCGCCGGCTCCTCTATGGCGCGCAGATAGAGGTCGAGCAGCGATTCGTGCTCGTCGCGCTCGTCCTTATCCTGCTTGCGCAGGCGGATGATCTCCTTGATCACCTTGACGTCGAAGCCCTCGCCCTTCGCCTCGGCGAAGATCTCCTTCTTGCCCTCGTTCAGAGATTTGATCTCTTCTTCAATATGTTCGATGCGCTCGATGATGGAGCGAATGCGATCGCCTGCGATTCCCACCGTGTCGGTCATGCAAGGGGTTCCCTCGTTGAAGCAATCGCACGCTAAGGCTGCGAAAGTAACCGAGACGTTAATCTCGCGCGAGCTGCGCACAGATCCATGGCCCGGGCGCTCATGCGCGAGCTTCTGTCTTATTCGCTTTCCAGCACGCTGACGATCTCGCCCAGCTCCTCCGCCAATTGTCCGGGCAGGAGGCGCATGAAACTGTCGGCCAACTGCCGATAATACCAGAGCGACTCTTGTTTCGACTTTTTGAAGCGATCCCAAACCGCCGTGCCGACCTCGACCTTGCGCAGGTCTCGCAGAATCGAGCGGGCGTTGTGGACCTTGTCGGAGAGGGAAACCAGCAGCGTCTCTTCGTCCACCGTATCCAGATGCGCGATGTAGCGCTCCTTGCGCAGGCGCCAGTCCTCTTTCGCCTGTTGCGCGGAGGTGCTGTCCGAACACGACCGGACGATGTCGGCGACGCGGTCGCCGAAGCGGTTGCGGATGTCACGCAAGCGCGGCTCGCCGCCTTGATCCTCGGCGGCGTCGTGCAGCAGCGCGGCAATGGCCATGTCCTCGGACCCGCCATATTCCAGCACCGTGGCCGCGACGGCGAGCAAATGCGCGATGTAGGGGATGGACGTCGCCTTGCGCGTCTGCCCGCCATGCACATGCGTCGCATAGAGCAGGGCGCGGTCGAAGCGGTCGGTGAGGATCGTGGCCTCGGGCATAGCGGACCTTTTCGGATTTGGCAGGCGGCGGACCGCGCTGCGACAGATGGATGGAGCGGCGGCGGGCGGAGGGATTGAGCTCAGATCCTTCCGCGACAGCTTACGGCCCGGCGCCGGCCTCGCGCTGAAGGCCGAGGCCCCGACGGCGCATCTCCTGCGCAAAATCGTCGTAGAGCAGCCGGTTGGCGTAGGCCGACACATGGTCGCCGTCGAAAAACAGCGGCTTGTCGCCGCGCCACATCGAGCAGGTCTCGCCCGGGCAGAGAAGGGGGAACGGGTCCCACAGCGCCAGATCCGGCCGCTTGGCGCGCAGCTCCTCGGCAAAGCGCAGCATCGGCGCGCGGTAGGACTCGAGATGCGCGCGGGTGAGCTCGGCCCCGCTCGCGCAGCTCGGATTGTCCTTGTTGAACCAGTCGCTGCAGCGGAACAACGGGATTTTGAAGATCGGCTTCGGCAGCTCCAGCACCACCCTGACGCCCGGACGCGCCAGGCGGTCGAGATGGGCGACCGCCTCGGCGAGCGTCGCGTCATGGGCCGCGGCGGCGCCGGCGAAATAGGCGGCCGTGTCCAGATCCTCGTCGAGCCATTGGTGGCGAAAGCGCGGCACGCGCAGCCCCGGCAGGAAGACCACATCCCCCGGTTTTACCCGCGCCGCGACGGCGTCGACCATGGCCGCGATCGGCTCGCGGCAAACATCGAGCGGCGGCGCCGCTTGCAGCAGGGCGCAGCCGGGGCTCTCATAGCGGATCACCGGAACGCCCGTGCGCAGCGCAAAGGCGTCGAACATCCCCCCGAAAGCGGCGGAATGGCTGTCGCCGATGACGAACAGCGTCTGCGGCGCCGCCGGCTTGTCGCAACCCGCGCGCAGAACCGTGGTCACCGTGGCGCGGCCCAAGGCCGCCTCGGTGCGCGCGATGCGGCAGCCCTGCGCATCCGCGGCGTCGATCTTCAATCCCGGGTCCCAATCCTGCCGGTTGAGCCGCACGACGCTGAAGGACAGCGCGGAATTGCTGGCGAGGATCGGATTGGCGAGAAGATAGGCCAGCACGACGCAGGCGAGCGCGATCGGAATCGCCCGTCTCGCCGGCTGCAAGAAGGGCGCGCGGCGCAAGGGCCGCTCGACGGCATAATAAGAGAAGCTCGCCAGGGCGAAGGCCAGCGCCAGCGCCGCGAGCTTCAGCGCCGGCGTGTGGAAGCCGACCGTCCAGCGAAACAGCACGAAGACCGGCCAGTGCCACAGATAGAGCGAATAGGAGATCGCCCCGAGCCAGAGCATCGGCCGCGAGCCGAGCAGCCGGGCGGCGTGGGACGTCGGCTTGCGGCCGTGCAGGCCGATCATGACGAAGAGCGCTCCCGCGATCGGCAGCGCGGCCTCGGGAACCGGGAAGGCCGTCTTCGTCGAAAAGGCGAGAGCGAGGCCGACCAGGGCGAGGCCGAGATAGGTGGCGACCGCGTTTTCCACGCGATGGCCGCCCTCGAACAGGCCGAAACGCGCAAGGCCCATGTAGAGCAGCACGCCGGCGCCGATCTCCCAGAAGCGGGCGAGGCTCGAATAAAAGCCGAGATTGATTGACAGCGACGGCTCGATGAAGCCATAGGCGAAGGAGGCGGCGCAGAGACCGCCGAGGAGCCACAAGGCCCAGCGCGCAAGCTTCTTGCGCAGCAAAAACAACATCGGCGGGAAGATCAGATAAAACTGTTCCTCGACCGCCAGCGACCATGTATGCGTGAAGGGGTTGAATTCGCCGAGCGGTGAGAAATAATCGACGCCGCGGGCGAGCACGATATTCGAGTAACCAAAGAAAGCGGCCGCTCCCGCCTTGTGTGTATAAGAAGAAAGATAGGCGTAAGGCGTAAAAAGCGTCGAGGCGAGACTTGCCGTCAGCAGAACAAGAAGCAATGCTGGCACGATTCGCCGGAAACGGCGGGCGTAGAAGAACGCCGCCAACTCGCGAAAACGAGTGATCTGGTAATGATGGAGCGAGCCGCTGACAACGAAACCAGAAACTGCGAAGAAGACATCGACGCCGGCGAACCCTCCCGGCAGCAGCCCGGGGCTCATATGGAACAGCACGACGGCGACAATGGAGACGGCGCGAAGCCCATCGATATAGGGAAAAAACGGTCGCCGGGCCTCACTCATTCCGCCATCCTGAAAAAACCAACAGGGGGCTTTCCTACAAGCCGGCGGCAGGCGCCGCAAGGCTCGCGCCTTTTTTCCGCCGAAAGCGTGGCCGTGCGGGGGCGACATTGGCCCATGCGCCAGCTATAACTGAACGTTTCTATCCCCTGGTTTCGCGCGCCTATTGGGGAGGCGCTTCTCAGGACGCCATGACATTCATCCTGTCGCAATTTCTCGAAGCGGCGCGCTGGCTCGGGGCGCTGCTGGTTCTCGCGGTCCACGCGACGAACCTGTTCGTCGACCTCGGCGACGTGATGACCGCGCCGCACGCCGCGCCTTTCCATGTCTGGTGGTTTTTTTCGGCCTATCAGCTCGGCCATCAGGCGGTCGTCGGCTTCTTCGCCATGTCCGGCTATCTGGTCGGCGGCGCGGTGCTGGAGCACCTGAGAAACAGCGACGATTTTCTGCGCGAATATCTCATTCACCGCATCGCGCGCATTTATGTCGTGGTCGCGCCGGCTCTGCTGCTCACCGCCGGGCTCGACAGCGCCGGCCGGGCGCTGTTCGGAGTTTCCGGGGTCTATGGCTGGCCGCTGTTTCAGGGGCATGACGGCCTCGCCGATTTCGCCGCCAATCTCCTCAGCCTGCAGAGCATCGCCGCGCATTTTTACGGCACCAATGGGCCGTTGTGGTCGCTCGCCTGCGAGTTCTGGTATTACATCACCTTCCCTCTGCTGCTCTTGCCGCTGGCGCGGCAATATTCCGCCTGGACGCGCTTCGCCGGCTTTGCGCTGGGCCTTGCGATCTTCCTGCCCTTCGCCCGCATGGGGGATTGGTTCGGCTTCGGCTTTCTGCTCTGGAGCATGGGCGCGCTGGCGCGCCTGGCGACCCGCCCGCTGTTGCGCTCGCGCTGGCTGGCGCTCGCGATCTACGCGGCGGCGGCGATTTTGATCCGTCTGCTGGTGCGCGGGCCGCTGCTCGAAGCGCATCACTGGCTGCAGGAGGCCTCCGACGCGCTGGCCGCGGCGCTCTTTCTCAATGTCATGACGACGCTGCGCTTTGCGCCGGACGAAGGCTGGCGGCTGCTCGCCTCGCCGCTGCACCGCAGGCTCGCCGATTTTTCCTTCTCGCTCTACAGCATCCACATGCCGGCGCTGGTCTTTTCACGCGCCGCCGCTGAAGCCGCCTTTGGCGCCGATTGGCCTGGCCGGCAGCCGCGGCATTGGGTCGGCATGGCCCTGGCCATGACCTTCAGCGTCGCCCTCGCTTATGTCTTCGCACAGCTGACCGAAGCGCGGACCAAGGCGGCGCGGCTGCTGCTGCGCGACGGGCTCCACCGGCTGGAGCGCCGCCTCGGCTGGCGCCCGTCCTATTGAGCCGCCTCGCCATGGCGGTGGAAGCGGGTGGGCGTCCTCAGCGTGACCAGCTCCTCCGCCATGGTCGGATGCAGCGCCATGGTCGCGTCGAAATCGGCCTTGGTCGCCTTCATCCGCACGGCGATGGCGACGAGCTGCGCCATTTCTCCCGCCTCCGGCCCGAGGATATGGACGCCGAGCACGCGGTCGCTCGCCCCATCCACGACGAGCTTCATATAGACGCGCTCCTGCCGGCCGGAGAGCGTCGCCTTCATCGGCCGGAAGGCGGTCTCGAAAATCACCACATGCGGAAATTCTTTGGCGGCCTCGTCCTCGCTCATGCCGACCGTGCCGATCTCCGGCGTGGAGAACACTGCGCTCGGCACCGCGTCGTAATCGACCTCCGTCGGCCGGGCGCCGAAGACGCTGTCGGCGAAGGCGTGGCCCTCGCGGATCGCGACCGGCGTCAGATTGATGCGGTCGGTCACGTCGCCGACGGCGTAGATCGAGGGGATGTTGGTGCGTGAGCGCGCATCGACGATGATCCCGCCCTCTTCGCGCAAGGCCACGCCCGCGGCTTCGAGCCCCAGGCCCTGCGTCGCCGGGCGGCGGCCCGTGGCGACCAGAACCGTATCGGCTTCGACCGTCTCGCCGTCGTCGAGCCGCACCGCGAGCCCCGCCGGCGTCCTGGCGATCTCGACCGGCAGCGCGCCGGCGCGCAAATCTACGCCGGCCTGCGCGAGCGCCGTCGCGAGATGGCGGCGCAGGTCTTCGTCGAAGCGGCGCAGCGGCAGATCGGCGCGATAGCTCATCGTCACCTTGGAGCCGAGCCGCGCGAAGACGCCGGCGAATTCGACCGCGATATAGCCCGCGCCGAGCACGAAGAGCCGCTGCGGCAGCGCCGGCAGGTCAAAGACCTCATTGGACGAGATCGCGTGCTCGATCCCGGGGATCGGCGGCGCCAGCACCGGGCCGCCGCCCGTGGCGATCAGTATGTAGCGCGCCGTGGCGCTGCGCCCGTCGGAAAAGCGCACGCTGTTCTGGCCTTCGAGAACCGCGCGGGCGCGGATGACCTTGACGCCCGCCTTGATCAGATTCTGCTCGTAAAGCCCGGAGAGGCGGGTGATTTCCTTCTCCTTGGCGGCGACCAGCGCCGGCCAGTCGAAGGAGGCGCCCTCGACGCTCCAGCCGAAGCCTGCGGCGTCCTCGAATTCGTCGCGGAAGCGGCTCGCCAGCACATAGAGCTTCTTCGGCACGCAGCCGCGAATGACGCAGGTTCCGCCGATGCGGAACTCCTCCGCGATGGCGACGCTCGCGCCATGGCCCGCGGCGATTCGCGCCGCGCGCACGCCGCCGGAGCCCGCGCCGATGACGATGAGATCGTAATCGAAGGTCGTCATGTCGGCTTACAGCTCATGGCCTTTCTTGCGCATCTCTTCGCGCACGCGGGTCATCATATCGACCGAGATCTTCTGCGACCAGCCTTGCAGCGCGACGAACATGTCGCTCATCAAAATCGGCTGCGAGGCGACATATTTGCGGCCCGCCGGGCTCTTGAAGAAGGCGGCGAGGTCTTCGAGCTCCTTTTGCGAGAAGCGCTGCGAATAGAGTCGCGCCGCGGTGTCGACCATCTCGTCCGCCTTCTTCTCGAATTCCGGCTTGATGCCGGCGAGCACCAGATTGAGATCGGAGACGATCTCGGGCCGCGTGCGCGAAAAGGTCACGCCGATCTGGTCGAGATATTGCGGGATGATCAGCAGGAAGGAATTGGCGACGCCCGAATTCACCACAATGTCATGCGCCAGCGCGAGCTGGGCCGCCTCGGGCTCGGCCGCCGTCGCGGTCAGCGGCGCGCCCAGGCAGAGGCACAAGAGCCCCGCGCGCAAGATTTCCGAAATGCTCGGCGCCAACATCGCCTCCCTTCGGCGAACAACACACGCGCGTCCCTCAAGGGGCGCAACCATCACGGAAGGCGTCAGCCCAGCTCTCCGATCACCCGCACGCCGTCGGCGCCGGCGACGATGATGGCGGTCGCGAGTCCGATGAACAAGCCGTGCTCGACGACGCCGGGAATTTCCTGCAACCGCCCGGCCAAAGCCTCGGGGTCAGGAATCGCCCCCAAGGCGCAGTCCAATATCACATGGCCGCCGTCGGTGACGAAGACGTCGCCGTTTTTCTCGCGCCGCAGCGCGATCGCGCCTGTGAGGCCGAGATCGCGCGCGGCGTGCTCGACATGGATCTGCGTCGCCCGCGAGCCGAAGCGGTCGATCTCGACCGGGAGCGGAAAAGCGCCGAGCGTCGCGACTTCCTTGCTGGCGTCGGCGACGACGAACATCCGCCGCGAGGCCGCCGCGACGATTTTTTCGCGCAACAGCGCGCCGCCCCCGCCCTTGACGAGCCGCAGCGCCGAGTCGAACTCGTCGGCGCCGTCGATGGTTATGTCCAGCTCCGGCAGTTGGTCGAGCGTCGCCAGCGAAATGCCGAGGCTCTCGGCCTGGGCGCGGGTCCGCTCGGAAGTCGGCACGCCGACGACGTCGAGCCCCTCGCGCACGCGCTCGCCCAAAAGATGCACGAAATGGGCGGCGGTGGAGCCGGTGCCGAGGCCGAGCCTCATGCCGGGCCGCACCGCCTCGAGCGCCTTGGCGGCGGCGGCGCGTTTCAACTGATCGGCGGGCGAGAGCGTCATGATCCTCCCTTGGTCATTTCGCCGGCGGGGTGCAGACGACCGAAGTTTCGACGACGAAACAGATCGACATCATGCCCGAGCGCAAATCGACGCGAAACACGCCGCCCTCGCCGGTGTGGTGCGAGGCGACCAGCGCATATTCGCTGAATTGGCCGGCCTTCGCGCCTTCGCCCGGCGGATAGCACAGAGTCACGCCATAGGCGGCGCCTTCTTTCAGCCCATATTGACAGGCCCCGACCTCGCCGGTGGCGCGGTCGAGCCGGAACACGCGGTTCACGTCGGTCGCCGGGGCCGCCAGAAATTCGTAATTCGCGGCGGCGGACGCGGCTTCGACCGCGGCCAGGCTGAAAACGGCGAGCAAGAATATTTTTAGGCGCACGGACCGTCCCCCGGGGCGAATCGTTTGAGGGCAGTCTACACGCCAATGTGGCGCCCGCCAGATGCGCCGCGCTGAAATTTCGCGCGCTCGCCGCTTGATCGGCCGGCGCCGGACGGCTACCCCATCCCGCATGACAAGCGCTCAGCCCATTCTCGTCTTCGATCTCGACGGCACGCTCGCCGACACGGCGCATGACCTCGTCGCCACGCTGAACGTCCTGCTGCGCCGCGAGGGGCTCGCGGACATGCCCGTCTCGTCCGCCCGCGCCCTGGTCGGCGCCGGCGCGCGGGCGCTCGTCGAGCGGGGCTTTGCGGCCCGCGGCGTCGCGCTCCCGCCGCAGCGGCTGGAGCCGCTCGTGCAGGATTTTCTGCTGCATTACGAGGAGCACATCGCCGACGAGACGCGGCTCTTCCCCGGCGCCGAGGCGGCGCTGGCGCGCTTTCGCGACGCCGGCTTCGCGCTCGCCGTCTGCACCAACAAGCCGGAGCGCCTCGCCAAGCTGCTGCTGGCCCGGCTCGAGGTTGAGGGGTTGTTCGCCGCCATATGCGGCCGCGGAACCTTCCCGATGCACAAGCCGGACCCGCGCATGCTGCTGCTGACGATCGCCGCGGCCGGCGGCGATCCCGCCCGCGCGGTGATGGTGGGCGACTCGAAGACCGACGTCGACACCGCGAAAAACGCCGCAGTCCCGGTCGCCGCAGTCGATTTCGGCTATACCGAAATTCCCGTTTCGGCGCTCGCGCCCGACTGCGTGATTTCGCATTTCGACGAGCTGTGGGAGGCGGCCGGGCGCCTGCTTGCAGAAAGATCGCCGGCGCGCACTTGACGAGACAGGGCGCTCTCTTCTACAGGAAGAACAGACGCGGCGACGCGACGGGCGGCTAGCTCAGCGGGAGAGCACTCCCTTCACACGGGAGGGGTCACAGGTTCAATCCCTGTGCCGCCCACCATCGTAATCAACTATAATCAACGGGCCCAAGCCCACACCAGCCTGTCACGCCTTTGTTGCGAAGACGGAGCGACAGATCGCGCCTTAGCGGCCAGCTCGAGGCAGAGCGGGCGACGCATCTGAGGCGCATCCTTTCCCAGCCCATTGCCGAC
>JAWOLK010000046.1:0-13861 GCA_033853615.1 Beijerinckiaceae bacterium
TAATTGCGCCAATTCTAAAAAAGTCTCTGAAATACAATAAGACCATTTACAACTTTCTGTTATTTCGTTGCAATAGAGGAACGGCGCGCGCCAAGCGGGCTGCCGAACTCGGGAGCGTATTAAAACAAGGGGGTTGTCGTGAAACGGTCCTTCAAAAAATTCGTCCAAGACGATGCGGGGGCGACGGCGATCGAATATGGGCTTATCGCCGCGCTGATCGCTATCGTAATCATCGCCGGCGTCCGCTCGACCGGCACGAAACTATCGGCCGTCTTCGACCAGATCAGCACGAACCTTCCGTAGCGAAAGGACCCGGGGCGCCTCCTGTTTGGGGCGGTCGCTCTGTTCTGCCGGGCGCGCGAAGATATCGAAAGCCATGCAGCCTTAAAAAAGAGCAACGCCCCCTCCTCGCCGGAAGCGGCAAATTGGTTTTTTCCGCTTTGCCTGAAAAGCCCATAGCGCTAAAACGCCTGCGAACTTGAGGGGAGCGGAGTAGGACCAGTTTTGTGACAACGCTGACGGCTGCCGGCGCTACAGCGCGGACCCCGATCTACCGCCAACTCTACGCTCAAGTGCTCTTCGCAATCGCGCTCGGCGTCCTGGTCGGCTGGGCGGCGCCGCAAGCGGCGGACCAGGCCTGGGTCAAGGCGCTTGGCGACGGCTTCGTCAAGCTGATCAAGATGACGATCGCGCCGATCATCTTCTGCACGATCGTCGTTGGAATCGCCCATGTCGAGGACACGCAGAAAGTCGGGCGCGTCGGCGTCAAAGCGCTCGTCTATTTCGAGATCGTGTCCACCTTCGCGCTGGGGCTGGGGCTCATCGTCGGCAATCTGCTTCAGCCGGGCGCCGGCTTTCCCGGCAAGGCCGACCCCGCCGCAGTCGCGAAATATGCGAGCGCTGCGGCGAATCGGACCGGCGTCGACTTCGTCCTCGACATTATTCCAGACGCCGCGTTTGGCGCCTTCGCAAAGGGCGAGGTGCTGCAAGTCCTCTTTTTCTCTGTGCTTTTCGGATTCGCGCTGACGGCGATGGGCGAAAGGGGCCGCGCCTTGCGCAGCTTTGTCGACGACGCGGGACACGCCATGTTCGGGGTCATCGCCATAGTGATGCGCGCCGCGCCGATCGGCGCCTTCGGGGCCATGGCCTATACGGTCGGCCATTATGGAATGGATGCGGTCAAGGCGCTCGGCTGGCTGGTCGGCGCCTTTTATCTCACGTCGTTTCTTTTCATCAGCGTCGCCCTCGGTCTGATCGCCCGTCTCGTCGGCTTCAACATCTTCGATTTCCTTGCCTACATCAAAGACGAGCTGC
Source organism: Beijerinckiaceae bacterium (assembly GCA_033853615.1). Classification (GTDB taxonomy): domain Bacteria; phylum Pseudomonadota; class Alphaproteobacteria; order Rhizobiales; family Beijerinckiaceae; genus Methylosinus. The sequence goes on from JAWOLK010000046.1 coordinate 1,315, forward strand.
TGATCGTGCTGGGCACCTCTTCGTCCGAGAGCGCCCTGCCCCGGCTGATGGAAAAACTCGAACGGCTGGGCTGCTCGCAATCGGTCGTCGGGCTCGTCGTCCCGGCCGGCTATTCTTTCAATCTCGACGGCACGAATATTTATATGACGCTTGCGACGCTGTTCATCGCGCAGGCGCTCAGAATCGACCTCACGCTCAGCCAACAGCTCGGCATATTGCTGGTCGCCATGCTGACGTCGAAAGGGGCTTCCGGCGTCACGGGAGCGGGTTTCATCACCCTTGCCGCAACGCTCGCCGCCGTCGACCCGCGACTGGCGCCGGGCATGGCGATGCTGATCGGCGTCGACAAATTCATGGCGGAATGTCGCGCCCTGACGAATATCTGCGGGAATGGCGCGGCGGCGCTCGTCGTCGCCGCCTGGGAAGGCGAACTGGATCGGGACCGGCTCGCCGCCGAGCTCCGCCGCCACGCCGCCTAGCTTCCGCTCTCCGCCTGCCCTTGCGCGCGCGTCGGAGGGCTGCTAGAACGAAAAAGGAACAGGAAGACTGTGGACAACTACGTTCCGCGCCGTCAGATTTGCGCCGCAACATCTAAAGTGCGCGCAGAAGGGCGGCCGGGATGGACGTGAGGCCCGGTCAAGCGGCCCCGAGTCTCGGTCCGATAGAATCGGACCGGAACAGGGTCTAAACGCCGGGAGCGGAGAGCGAGATGGCAGGCAGCGTCAATAAGGTCATTCTGGTCGGCAATCTCGGTCGCGATCCCGAGGTGCGCACGCTGCCCTCCGGCGATCGGGTGGTCTCCTTCTCGCTGGCGACGACGGACTCCTGGCGCGACAAAAACACCGGCGAGCGCAAAGACCGCACCGAATGGCACAATATTTCGATCTTCAACGAGAATCTGGGGAAGATCGCCGAGCAATACTGCCGCAAGGGCTCGAAGGTCTATCTCGAAGGGCAGCTCCAGACCCGCGAATATACCGATAAGGACGGCAATCAGCGCAAAGCGACTGACGTCGTGCTCCAGCGTTACCGCGGCGAACTGACCCTGCTCGACAGCAAGGGCGGGCGCAGCGAGGGCGATTACGAAGGCGGCGGCTTCGGCCGCGACAGCGGCGGCGGCGGTTACAGCCGCTCGGCGCCGACGGAGCGCTCCGGAGGCAACCGGCCCGCGCCCTCCTCGGGAGGCGGTCGCCTCTCCGACCAGCTCGACGACGACATTCCGTTCTGAGGCGACTGCGCCATGGGCCAATCGGCCGCCAGCGTCGTCCTTGCCTAAGCCTCGGTGATCATATAGCACTTTGAGCCGCCTGGGCGCGAAGGATTGCGCGCCCCTTCCGGAGCCGACACCGAGACCGCGCCATGAGCCAGAAGCCGATCAATCTCACGCATTTGTCCACTCTGATCGCGGTCGCGATCCTCGTGGGCACGGAGCTCGTCGGCGCCTCCTGGGCCGCCGGATGGGCGATCGGCGGCCTGTTTCAGCTCGATCCTCTGGTCAGCCGCATTTTCGAAGTGGTCTTCGCGCTCGCCGGCTTTGTCGGCCTGTATTTCTTCATGCGCACGGCCATCCGGCACGAGCCGATTCGCGGCTGAGTCCGACCGTCATCGCGGCGCCGTCTTTTCCAGCGATTCTGGAAACCCTCTCGATTCGTCTCAAGTTCCGAGGACCTTCATGGCCGATAATCCCGATCGCCGTTCCTTCCTCAAGGTCGCAGCGGCGACTGGCGCGCTCGGCGCCGTTGGCGCGCCGTCCGCCGAGGCTGCGGCGAACGGCATAAAATTCGGGCCCGCCGCGCCCTTCTCCTTCGAGGCGCTCAAGGAGGAAGCCCGCCGCCTGGTCAACCAGCCCTTTCGTCCGCCGGCTTCGCCCAACCCCGAGATCACCAGCAAGATCGACTACGAGACCTGGGGCCATATCACCTACAACACCGACCACGCGCTTTATGCGGACACGAAAGAGCGCTTCCCGGTGGAGTTTTTCCACCTCGGCATGTTCTTCAAGAAAGCGGTCCGGATCCACGCCGTGCAAAACGGCCAGGCGCGCGAAATCCTTTACGACCCCGTCTACTTCAACATGCCGGAGGATTCGGTCGCGCGGCAATTGCCCCCCGGGGCGGGCTTCGCGGGGTTTCGCATCCAGGAGTCGAAGGACGGCCCTCTCGACTGGAAGAAAAATGACTGGGTGGCCTTCCTCGGCGCCTCCTATTTCCGCGCCATCGGCGAGCTGCGTCAATACGGGCTTTCCGCGCGCGGCGTCGCGCTCGACACCTGGGTCGCCGGGCGGCCGGAAGAATTTCCCGATTTCACCCATGTCTATGTCGGCCCCGAGACCGAAAACGGCGTGGTTCTGCACGCCCTGCTCGAAGGGCCGCATATCGTCGGCGCTTATCGCTTCCTGATGACCCGCGGCAAGGGCGTGGTCATGGACATCGATTGCAAGCTGTTCTTGCGCGGCGATTTCGTACGGTTCGGCGTCGCGCCGCTCACCTCTATGTATTGGTTCTCGGAAACCAAAAAGCCGACCGCGATCGACTGGCGCCCGGAGGTGCATGATTCCGACGGCCTCTGCATGTGGACTGGCGGCGGCGAGCGTTTGTGGCGCCCGCTCAACAATCCGCCGCATGTCATGGCCTCGGCCTTCAGCGACACAAATCCGAAAGGGTTTGGGCTCCTGCAGCGGGATCGCAACTTCGACCATTATCTCGACGGCGTGTTCTACGACCGCCGTCCGAGCGTCTGGATCGAACCGAAGGGCGATTGGGGCAAGGGCGCGATTCATCTGATCGAAATTCCGACCGACGACGAGATTCACGACAATATCGTCGCCGTCTGGGTTCCCGAGAAGCCGGCGGTCGCCGGGTCGGATTTCGAATTCTCCTACCGCCTGCACTGGCTTGCCGACGAGCCTTACCCGAGTTCTCTCGCGCGCTGCGTCGCGACGCGGCTCGGCAATGGCGGCCAGCCCGGCAAGCCGCGGCCGAAGGGCGTGCGTAAATTCATGGTCGAATTTCTCGGCGGCCCTCTCGAGTCCCTGCCCTTCGGCGTCAAGCCGGAGCCGGTGCTCTGGGCCTCGCGCGGGACCTTCTCCTATATCTATACAGAGGCGGTCTTCGACGGCGTCCCCGGCCATTGGCGCGCCCAGTTCGACCTCACTGTCGATGGAACCGACCCGGTCGAGATGCGCCTCTTCCTCAAGAATGGGGATAAGGTTCTCTCGGAGAACTGGCTCTACCAGTACCACCCGTTCTGAAAGCCCGCGCCCGCATCGCGGGCGCGCCCCACATGCGCCTGTGTTTCGTTGGATTTCGCCGCTTCGCGCGCTCGCACGCGAAGCGTTGTCCGCGCCCGGGCGCAAGCGCCGAACCAGCCCAACTCTTCTGATTTAGCTCAGCCGCTCGCGGCAGGAGGACGGCTCGTCGCCCGCAAGCTCCGTCGCCTTGAAATCGCGTACGAAGCGCAGTTTCCAGAAATTCGTGAAGGCGGGGCGCCAGCGCGAGGGATTGCGGCCGAGACGCCACAGCCAGAAGCGCTTTGCGCCGGCGAGCATGGCGGGCGTCCCCCAGCGCGACCAGATGAACCTCAGACGGCGTCCGCCGACAAGCGCCGGAGCGCGTTCAATCGATTCGATCACACCGTTTCTCGGCTCGATCACGCCGCAGGCGACGATCACGCTGTCGCTTTTGCGAGCCGGGGCCGGACGCTCATAGAGCGCGATGATTTTCTCGCCGGCGCGCCGCTCGTCGAGACGCGGGCGGCGGTCGAGATTGGCGCTGGAAAAGGCCGCGAGCCGCTCCGGCGAGAGGATCAACTCCGCCATGGCGTCGGTCAGGGCGGCGGGGTCGCGCGCCTCGTATAGCAGTCCGTTGACCCCGTGTTCGATGAGATCGGGAACGCCGCCGACGCGGCTCGCGATCACAGCCGCGCCGGAGGCGATGGCTTCGAGCACTGTCACTGGCTCATTCTCCGGCCAGATCGAGGGGAGCACCGTCGCGTCTATGTCATGGAGACAGGCGAGAAGCTCGTCGCGCTTCAAATGGCCGAGCAACTCGACCGCCGATCCCATGCCGGCGTCCGCGATGGCGTCGGCGAGAAACTGTCGCAACACGCCATGTCCGGCGATCTTGATGCGCCAGCGGCCCCGCAGCTCCTGTCTCTGCCACAATTGCCGCAGGGCGGCGACAAGCTGCCGAATGCCCTTGTGATCGCCAAGATGCGCGGAGCAGAGGAATGTCACCGAGTCCGACGGCTCCCGCCGCCGCGGCGGAATTGAAGCAAGATCTATTCCCGCCGACATCACCTCGATTCGCGCGCCGTCGAGCCCGGCGCGCTGATAATTTACGGCGAGCGCCCGGCTCGGCGCGATAAAGGCGTCGGCGCGCTCCAGGCAGGTCATGACGTAATCGCGGCGCAGGCGGATCGGCAATTGTTCGTCCGGCATCGGCGCCGAGCGCAGGCAAAGATGGCAGGCCTCGAAATCGTGACACGGCGAGAGATCGTTGCGCAACAGCACGTTCTTGAAGCAAAAGCCCCAGTAATCATGCAGGGTGACGACCAGCTTCGCGCCGAACGCCTCGGCGTCGGCGATCAGATTTACGCCAAGGCCGGTAATATTGTGGAAATGCACGACGTCGGGCGCGAAAGATTCGAGCACGCGACGGAAAACCCGGGCCTTTTTGGCGTCATAGAAATCGCCGCCGATGTGCTCGTGCACATAGCGCAAGCGATAGACGTCGAGGCCGTCATAAATCTCACGCCGCAGCGGCGGATAATCCATCAGCTCTTTCGGCCCGACCATCTCGCCGGCGAAGACGCGCACGTCCCACCCCGACTGCGACAGCAGCAAGGCCTGGCGATGCGCGACGATCTCTGCGCCCCCGATGAAATTCGGGGGGTAGTGGTTGGCGACGATCAATACGCGCTTCGTCATGACCCGCTCGGCTCTGGGGCGTTCTATAAAAGTCACTTCACAGCCGACCGGCCAGTGTAGTCGATGATATGCAGCAATGGCGCACGCATCCCGGCGCCACGAAGCCCGTCGAAATATTCGTCCACCGCCCGGCGAGCGCCCTGCCAATGCCCATAATCGTCAATGATGAGAATGCCCTCCTCGACGAGACGCGGGTAAAATACGTCCAGCTCGGTTTTGGTGCTGTCGTAAAAATCCGTGTCCAGGCGCAGCAAAGCGATAGGCGCGGGCGGGATGGATCGGGCGGTTTGTCTTATATCGCCCTTTACGAAGGTTATCAGCTCAGACGGGTAGCGAATCGTCGAAACATTTCTCTTGACTTCGTCCAGCGAGGCGTAACAAAGCACGCCATCAACCTTACCCCCTTCACTTTCAAGCAATTCTTGCGCCGCGGTTCCACCGCGATCGACGTCGAACGCGCCGGGCTCGGTCATTCCGGAATAGGTGTCAAACATAAAAATGCGGCGGTCTGCGGCGTTCAACGAAAGCAAAGTCGCCATAGCGATCATGGACGAACCGCCGCGCCAAACGCCGCATTCGACAAAGTCCCCGGCGATGTCGTTTTGGACAAGGTGGCGGACGGCGCGGAACAACGCCAGGCCCCGGGCAAACGACGTCATGGTGTATGGTCGGCACGCCGCCCATATCGGCCCGAATTCAGCGTCTTCTCGCGGCAAATCGTCGGTTGCAGGCGCCGGCGGCGCAGCCGCGCCGAGGCGCGCCGGGCGGCGACCCAGCACTCTGCCAGCGAAATCCAAGGCGGCGTCTTTAAGAATCATCAAGCAGCGCTCTCGTGCAAACGCATTCAACCTGCACCGTACGGCATTGCCGCAGCCGGCGCAATCTGCGACCCGTCATTCCGCGCCCGGCTTTTGGGCCAAGACCCCAACCCCGATATACAGAGCGTGGCGCGCAGCTTCACCCTCTCCCTCTGCATTCACGACGCGCTCTTCGGCGAGAACCGTATCCGCAAGACGGTGTCGACGCTCGGCGCCGAAGCGGCGGATCAACGAAAACAGAGCTGCGAGCGCCCGCCCTTCCAACCCCGCCCGTTCAAAAGGAGCGTCGAGCCTCTGCTCGAACAGGAAAAGGGCGGCGCGCGCGCCAGTCGTGATTTTGCGAGATTGGAGCGTTACGAACCCTTGCGCTTCGATCGCCTTGCGCAACCCATAGGCGGTCCACCGCCAGTAATCATGCGGGCAGGCATGGTCCCAAAAGGTCCCGTGCGTGGTGACGAGCAAACGCCCGCCAGGCTTGAGAACCCGAAAGCACTCGGCCAGATAGAACGCCGGGTCGGCGACATGTTCGAGCACCTGCGAGGACAGGACGAAATCATAACCTTGAGCATTTGGCGGCAGTCGGCTATCGACGCCGTATTCGAAGTCGAGGTCGGCGCCGCCGGCAAGATCAGCGCGGTGATACTCCTTTCCCCGGAACAAAGACCGGTACGGGGACCCGCCACAGCCAAAGTCGAGGACCCGTTCAGCGTCGAGCGGGGCCATGGCGCGAACTGCGTCGAGGAGGTCGATAAGACACAGATAATCGGGATCCCCCGGACGCGGGCGCAGCCTCTGCCGCACATATTCATCTGCGGCCAGGATCTCGGATAGTTCCATTAAAGCGCTCCCAGGATGGCAATGGCGGCCTCGCATGGGACTAAAGGACAATCTTGGCCCTGACAATCCGAACGGGGTCAAATCCGCTTTTTCACCCCGACGTGGTGACGACCGGGCGGCCTGCCCGATGATAAAACCCTTCGCGCAACCCGCACAGACCCGCTAGATAGAAGCGCAATGCTCGCGAAAGATATTCGCTTTTCCGTCGCGCCGATGATGGACTGGACCGACCGCCACTGCCGGTTCTTCCATCGTCTTCTGTCGCGCCGCGCCCGCCTCTATACCGAGATGGTCACGACCGGCGCCGTCATCCACGGCGACCGCGACCGCCTGCTCGGCTTCGACGCCTTCGAGCAGCCGGTGGCCGTCCAGCTCGGCGGCTGCGATCCGGCGGCGCTCGCGGAGGCCGCGCGCATCGCGGAGAGCTACGGCTATGCGGAAATAAATCTCAACTGCGGCTGTCCCTCGGACCGCGTGCAAAACGGAGCCTTCGGCGCGAGCCTGATGCTGCGCCCGGCGCTTGTCGCCGATTGCGTGCGGGCGATGAAGGACGCGGTGTCGGTTCCGGTGACGGTGAAGTGCCGGATCGGCGTCGACGATCAAGACCCCGCACAGGCGCTGTTCGAGATCGCCGAAGAAACCATCGCCGCCGGCGCCGACGCGCTCTTCGTCCATGCCCGCAAGGCCTGGCTGCAAGGGCTCTCGCCGAAGGAAAATCGCGACGTTCCGCCGCTCGATTATCCGCTGGTGCATCGGCTGAAGCGCGCCTTCCCGGACACGCCCGTCGCCATCAACGGCGGGCTCGCCCGGTTAAGCGACATGCGCGAAGAACTCGCCCATGTCGATGGCGTGATGGTGGGGCGCGCCGCCTATCACGACCCGGCGCTGCTGCTCCGGGTCGATCCGGAATTTTTCGGGGAGCCGGCGCCGGTTGGCGATTGTTTCGAGGCGGTGGAGGCTTTTGTTCCCTATATCGAAGCGCAGCTCGGCAAGGGCGAGAAGCTTTCGCATATGACCCGGCATCTTTTGGGGCTCTTCGCCGGAATGCCCGGCGCGCGGCTCTTTCGGCGCCATCTCGCGCTGGAGGCGGTGAAGCCCGGCGCCGGCGTCGGGACGCTGCGCGCCGCCGTGGATGAGGTGCGACGCGCCGTGGCGCGGCTGGAAGCCGCCGAAGCCGCCGAGGTTTAGCCCGACAAAAGGAGCAGAACCGCGACCTCTCCCGCCTGCTGCGCCGCGCCGAGAACATCGCCGGTGAAACCGCCGATCTGGCGCGCGGCGAGCCGGGTGACGGCGGCTGCGGCGATGAGCGCCGCAAGATCGGCGAGGCCCGCGCGCTGCAACGGTATTCCCGCGAGGCTCGCGAGCAGCGAGACAGCCGCGGCGATCGCCAGAGCGGCGAGCAGCGTTTCGCGCGACGGCCGCAGCGCCGAGGCGCCCGCGCCATCGGCGCGCGCCGGCGCCAGCACGACCATCGGCAGGAGCCCGGCCGCGCGCGACACCGCGCCCGAAACGATCAGCGCCGCAGTAGCCGCGACGAGCCCCTGCTGCGCGATGGCCGCGAGCGCCGTCAGCCGCAGAATCAAGGCGAGCCCCAGCGCGCAGGCGCCATAGCTGCCGAGCCGGCTGTCGCGCATGATCTCGAGCTTGCGCTCCCGCGTGCGGCCGCCGCCGAAGCCATCGGCGAGATCGGCGAGCCCGTCCTCGTGCAGCGCGCCGGTGACGGCGACGAGAACCGCAACCGCGCAGGCCGCCGCCGGCAGGGGCGCGACCCCGGCGACGCGCGCAATGAACAGCGCCGCGCCGCCGCAGGCGCCGATCAACGCGCCCGCAAGCGGCAGGGCGTAGGAGGCGCGGCTAAAATCCGGCATGGCCCCGGAGCCGGCGCGATAGGGCAGCGCGAGGCGTGAATAAAAACGCAGGCAGGCGTCGAGGTCGTCGATAAGGAGCGCGAACATGACGCCTTCATGTCTCTGAAAACTCCGCTTGTCGAGCGGCCGCGCCCGTGACTTTCGCAGCGCAAAATGCGAATAAGGCCGAAGCATCGATCCGACGCCTCAGCGGAGCCCTTTCATGTCCATTGTCGAGTCCGTTCGCAAGTCGCTCGTTCCGATTCATCCGGAGGGCTATATTTTCATCGCCGCCTTCGCGATCGTCGCCTTCGTGCTGCATTGGATTTCGCCGACGCTCGGCTGGCTCGGCTTCATCGCCACGGGCTGGTGCGTCTATTTCTTCCGCGATCCCGCCCGCGTGACGCCGCTGCGCGAGGGGCTGGTCGTTTCTCCCGCGGATGGTGTCGTCTGCTCGATCGGCTTCTTCCTGCCGCCGCCGGAACTCGGCCTCGGCGCCGAGCCGATGCAGCGCGTCTCGGTCTTCATGAGCGTTTTCGATTGCCATGTGAACCGCGCGCCGATCACCGGCCGCATCTCGCGCATCGCCTACAAGCCGGGCCTGTTCATCAACGCCGATCTCGACAAGGCGAGCGAGAACAATGAGCGCAACGGCCTCGTCATCGACACGCCGATGGGCCGGTTCGGCGTCGTGCAGATCGCCGGATTGGTCGCCCGCCGAATCGTCTGCTTCACGCGCGAGGGCGAAACGATCGGCGTCGGCGACCGTTTCGGGCTCATTCGCTTCGGGTCGCGCGTCGACGTCTATATGCCGACGCATGCGCGCCCGACCGTCGCGGTCGGCTCGCGCGCCATCGCCGGCGAAACCATCCTCGCCGATCTGACCACCGGCGTCCCCGCCCTCACCTTCAAGGCCGGCTGAGATGGACGAGCCCCGCCCCTTCGGGCCGACGCCCGGCGCCGACGAACAGCTGACGCCCTCGGAGCGCCGCCGGCTGCGCTTTCGCAATATTCCGATTCGCGTGGTATTGCCCAATCTCGTCACGCTGCTCGCGCTGTGCATGGGGCTGACGGCGATTCGCTATGCGTCCGAGGGGCATTTCGAGACGGCCGTGACCGCCATCATGGCGGCGGCGGTGCTCGATGGGCTGGACGGGCGGCTGGCGCGGGCGCTGAAGGGAACGTCGCGCTTTGGCGCCGAGCTTGATTCCCTCGCCGATTTCGTCGATTTCGGCGTGGCTCCGGGGCTGATTCTCTATTTTTGGGCGCTGCACGAGATCAAAGGCTTCGGCTGGTTTGCGGCGCTCGCCTTCGCCATCGCCGCGGCGCTGCGCCTCGCGCGCTTCAATGTGATGATCGACGAGCCCGGCCGCCCGGCGTGGCATGCGGATTTCTTCGTCGGCATGCCGGCCCCGGCCGGCGCCGTGACCGTGCTGCTGCCGCTCTATCTGCACCTCTCGGTGTTGGAGCTGCCGGTCAACAAATGGCTGGCCTTCGCCTTCATCATCTACACGCTCGGCATCGCCTTTCTGATGGCGAGCCGCATTCCGCATTTTTCCGGCAAGCGAATCGGCCGGGTGCCGCGCGATCTGGTGATTCCGCTGCTGTTCGGCGTCGGCGTGACGGCGCTGCTGCTGGCGATCTATCCCATGGAGATTTTGACGCTGCTGGCGATGAGCTATCTCGCCCTGATTCCCTTTGGCGTGAAACGATTCGCCGCGCTGGCGAAGGCTGAAGCCGAGAAACCCGCGCGGACTTAAAAAAACCCGTTCCCCTTTTCGTTTACCGGCCGCGCGCGCGAGCGGCCCGTCTCATTCGATCCCGCCGCCGCTCCTTCATCAGGCGCAAAGCGCCTCGGATATCATTGCTTTGTTAGCATCCTTCTGAAAAGATCGCCCGCAGCCTGACAGTGTCGAGCAAGATCGATTTTCGGAGGGGCGATTGGCAGACTTATCCGCAACGGCGCAGAGCGCAGCGCCCGGCCGCGCCGACTCTGCAAAATCGGTCTTCAGCCCGTCGCTTGATTTTCTTTGCCTCGGCGGAGGATCGCTGCTGCTGCTGCCGGTTTTGCTCCTGCTCCCGGACAGGGCCTTCTCCGCCGCGCTGTCGACCTTTGTCGTCACCCAGAATCTGGTGAACTTCCCGCACTTCACCGCTTCTTACGTGCTTTTCTACAAAGGCTTCTTCGCGCATTGGCGTGCGCTCGGAGCCAAGATGCGGGCGCGATTCCTCTTCGCCGGAGCGGCGATCCCGCTGATTTCTGTCTGCTTTTTCTTCCTCTGCTTTTATCTCGAAAGCCCGGCTCTTCTCGGCCATGCGGGCGCCATCATGACGTTCCTCGTCGGCTGGCACTATGTCAAACAGGGCTACGGTATTTTGTCCGTCGACGCCGGGTTCAAGAACATCGCCTTCGACGGGCAGGAACGAAAGATTCTGCTCTACAACGCCTATGGCTGCTGGTTCTTGTTCTGGATTTGCGCTCTCTCCGCGCCCGAGCGGCAGATGTGGGGCGTCACCTACCCCGCGTTTGAGATCTCGACGCCCCTCGTGGTCGCGGCGCTCGGCGTCTGCCTCTTCACCACCGCGCAGGTTTTGCGGATCTTCCTGCAACGCCGCAAGGCCGGACTGCCGACCCCGTGGAACGGAGTGATCGCCTATTTCACCTCGCTCTATTTCTGGCCGCTCGCGCGCATTCATCCCGCCGGCGCCGGCGGCGTCGCCTTATTTCATTCTTTGCAATATCTGTTCATCGTCTCGCGCCTCGAGATCAACAGGTCGCATGAGTCGGGCCAATCGCGCGGCAAATGGGACTATGGGCGGCTTTTCCGCTTCGCGGTGATGACGGGCCTGATCGCCTATCTTGGATTCTGGCTCATTCCGCTAACGCTGGATGATGTGGCGACGTTCGACAAAGCAGCTTTCGGCGACCATCCCTTCATGTTCATCTTCTGGATATTCATCAATATCCATCACTATTTCATCGACAACGTAATCTGGCGTGGCGAATACCGCCCGATGGCCAATGACCTCTTTCGCAAGAGCGCTCCTGCCTAGAGGCTTTACAACCGAACCGGTTCCCACTTCGGTGGAAAACGTGCGCGATCACCGCGCCGCGAGCGGCTCCAGCGGCATGACTTCGACCTTGCGGCCCTGCGCCGTCACAGGCGCAGATTCCGTGGCGGGCGGCGGGGCGGCGGTCTCCCTCGGCGCGGGCGGCGCCCCGCTGGGCTCCGGCGCAGGTCGTGCGGCGCCCTGCTCTTTCGACGACAGGTCGATGATCGCCTGCGTCTCCATTTCCCCGGCGCGCGGCGCGGTCAATTGCGCGCCGATCTTTTGCACGACGTCGGGCGCCTCGGCATAGGCCCCGTGGCCCACGAGACCTGTGTTGAAAGACGAGATGTCATGCACGGCGACGCCGAGGCGGTCGAGCTCGGCTTTATCGTTCGGATTAGCGGGATCGAGCGCGCCGAGGCGCGGCCGGTCGCCGGCGATGCGCGAGGAGAGCGACAGCGCCCGGTCATTGCTCGCGACGAAAATCGAGACATGCTTGGGGTCGAGCCGCGCCACCTGCTGGCGGAAGACGGTCAGGTCGATATCGGGGGCGGCCAGCATCACCTCGCCGAGTCGCCCGTCGAGGTCCGGATGGCCGGAGATGGCGATGGCGCGCAAGCTCTCCATGGTCAGCCAGGTTCCCATCGAATGGGCAAGAATATGAATGCGCCCGACGCCGGGCGTGTGGGAGAGATCGACGATAAGCTTTTCCAGCGCGTCGCGGGCGACCGTGGCGCTTTCCTTATCGGCCTCGTAAGCCAGCAGCCCGCCGCGCGAATTCCAGGTAAAGAGCGCCGCGACGCCCGAAAAATGCCCATCGGCGATGATCTGCGCGACGCGGAAGCGCGCCTCTTCGAGGCTCGTATTGAAGCCATGCACATAAAGCAGAATATCGCGGCTTGCGCCGACGCGGCCGGAAACATGGGCGGCCACTTCGTTTGGAAATTCCTCGGGCTCCATGGAGCGGCGCGATAGAATCGTGAAATGCCGATGCGGATCGGCGGCGCCAAAGCTCGGTCGCTCGATGGCCCCGAGGCGATGACCCGGCGGCACGCCCACCGCGACAA
>JAWOLK010000047.1:0-47717 GCA_033853615.1 Beijerinckiaceae bacterium
GACGGGAGAGCAATCGTCCCCGTCACAGTGTTGGTGCTTGTGTCGATGACTGAGATGTTATTTGACTTGGCGTCGGCGACATAAGCGAACGGCTCTGCTTGTGCAGCGTGATGGAGAGAAGCCGTTACAAAGACTGACGCCAAGCCGAGCGCTTTAACGTAAGACATGAGCCGCCGGCCCGAGCGGGAAAAAGATTTCATATCCAGTTTTCCTCGTATCGGAAGTTAAAGCGGCATAATCAGCCCCAGAAAGAAACTCAACTTAGGGCAAAGCCTGAGACGACAGCAAACTCAACCCAGCCAAAGCGCATGACTTTCCACGAAGCTCTCGGAATTGGCCCCAGTTTGGCTAATAAAATTGAGATTACCGCCCACCGGGTCCGGCCGAGGCCCGAACCTCAATCGCAAGACTCGCCGGCAAAAGCCGCCTGCGCCTCTTTCAAGATCAGTTCGCGCTGGCCCCGGTAGCGCGGGGAGTGGTGCAGCGTCGCGAGGCGCTTGGCGCCGCAGAGGCGCGCCAGCGTCCCGGCCTGCCGCGCGGTGAGATGGCGCCTTTGCCGCGCCGCTTCGGCGTCCGCTTCGAGAAAGGTCGCCTCGATGAAGAGAATATCGGCGTCGCGCGCGAGCGAGATGATTTTCTCCGCATTGGCCTTTGTATAGGCGCAGTCGACCACATAGGCGATCTTGCGGCCCGCGGTGATCTGCATGATCTCCGCCTTCAGCGCGCCGAGCGGCAGCGTCGGCGGCCCTTCGCCCGCGCGCCAGGCGACAGGGATCGGCGCGTCGTCGGGCGCATTGTCGAGGATCGCCTGTTTAAAGCCGCGCAGCCACGGCCCCACCGCGAGGCCGAGCGCATCGACGCGATTGCGCCAGACATTGATCTGCGCCCGCTCCTCCAGCGCAAAGGCGAGCACCGGCAAGCCATGGTCGAGAACAACCGTGCGCACGCGCAATCCCGCCTCGCCGAGCAGCACGCCGTCGGCGCAAAGCGCGCGCCCGCAATCCCGTTGCGCGAAACGCCCGCGGCCGGAAAATTCGGCGATGCGCGCATCGCCGTTTTCGTCGACTTCCATCACGCGAAAAGTCAAATTGCCGTCATAGCCCTCGATCAGATTCCAGCTATAGGCGCAGAGCTTGTGCGCGACGGCCGCGATCAGCCCGGAATAGCCGTAAAGACGCAGCGTTTTCTCGCGCCCGAGCGTGAGCCGCAGCAAATGATCGAAGCCGGCGAAATGATCCATGTGCCGGTGCGAAACAAACACGTCGCTGACGCGCAGAATCTTCCGTGTGGGGAGCGTGGAGATATCGCCGAGATCAAAGAGCAGCGCGCGGCGCTCGAAGACGAGATCGACATAGAGCCCCGGATCGCCGAAAGGCTCGTTGACCAGCGTCGGGTCGAAATGGCGCGGCATAGGCTCGCTCGTTGCGACGTGAAGAGCTGCCTCTCGCCTCACGCATCGCAGGGATCGGCCCTACAATAATTCAGCAGGCGCGCGCCGCAAGCCGAGAGCCGGCGGGCGGCGCAGGGAGAGGCGGGAGCCATGGTGAAACGCAGCGCTGGCGTCCTGTTGTTTCGCAAGTCCGGGCGCGGCGTCGAGGTGCTGCTCGTGCATCCGGGCGGCCCTTTCTGGGCGCGACGCGACGCCGGCGCCTGGTCGATCCCCAAGGGCGTGTATGATGCGAGCGAAGACGCGCGCGCGGCCGCGAGGCGCGAGCTTTTCGAGGAGACGGGCCTGCGCCTCTCCGGCGACGGCTTCATCCCGCTCGGGGGGTTCCGGCAGCCGAGCGGCAAAGTCATCACCGCCTTCGCCAAGGAAGGAGATTTCGATCCAAAAACGCTCGTCAGCAACAGTTGCACGGTGGAATGGCCGCCGAGGTCGCGCCATATGATCGAGGTTCCGGAAGTCGACCGGGCGGCCTGGTTTTCTCTCGACGCGGCATTTTCAAAAATCATCAAGGGCCAAGCCCCGATTCTTCGGGCGCTCGCCGAAAAAATTTACGTCAGCCACGACCAAGGAGGCTGAGACATGAGCTATGAGCTTTATTATTGGCCGGGAATTCAGGGCCGCGGCGAATTCGTGCGGCTTGCGCTCGAAGAAGCGGGCGCGCCTTACGTCGACATTGCGCAGCGCGCCGACGCCGAGGACAGGATCCTCGCCTTCATGCGCCGCAAGGACGAGCCTCATCCGCCCTTCGCCCCGCCCTTTCTGAAGGACGGCGCGCGCGTGATCGGCCAGACCGCGACGATTCTCGCCTATCTCGGCGCCCGTCACGGCCTTGCGCCGCAGGATCCGGACCAGAATTTCTGGGTTCAGCAGATCCAGCTCACGGTCGCCGATCTCGTCGGCGAGGCGCATGACGCGCATCATCCGCTCGGCGCTGAGCTTTATTACGAAGAACAGAAACCGCAGGCGCGCCTGCGCGCGCGCTATTTCCGCGAGGAGCGGATCACAAAATACCTCGGCTGGCTCGAGAAGATTCTCGCGCGCAATCCGGACGGCCCGGCGCATCTCGTCGGCGCGGCGCTCACTTATGTCGATCTGTCGCTATTTCAGATCGTCGAGGGCCTCACTTACGCTTTCCCGGAGAGAATGAAGAGCGTCGCCATCCAGACGCCGAATGTCATGGCGCTTCGGGACAATGTCGCGGCGCGGCCGCACATCCGCGCCTATCTTGCCAGCGGGCGGCGCCTGCCGTTCAGCGAGCAGGGCATTTTCCGCCATTACCGGGAGCTCGACGATTGATCACCGCGCGCTGTAGCGGCGTTCGCCGAAGACGCGGGCGGCGCGGCTCACGCGGTTGAGATAGGCGCTGTCGAAATCCTGGACGGAGAAACAGCGCACCGGCGTATCGGTCGCCTCGCGAAACGCGTGATGGACGGCGGCGATGGCGGCAGGGAGCGTCGCTTCGTCGAAGGCGCAATAAATATCCAGCGCGCCGCGGCGCGGCGGCGCGGCGAGCGCGACGATGAAAACTCCGTTGTTGCGGCGGGCGAACGTCGACAAGACAATCTCGACATGCTGCGGGAAATCGAGCGGCGAGGCGGTCTGACGGAGCGGAAGAGACATTCTGGAACCTTTTTATTTTCGACCCTGCGGTCTGCGCTGCTGCGCCGAGAGCATCTGAATGCTAACGAGCGCGTCTTACGCCGCAGTCACCAAAATCGGTTGGATTTTACCGATCGCCGCCTGCGTCGCGGCGCACGCGCGCGCTTGGATTTTGCGCTGTGCGTCTGCGCAAAGCGCGCGGAAGGCGTAAATACGCCCAAGCATCGTCCTAAGAATGCTACGTATTTGCCACTTCTTGCTCCCATGCTGAAACTTTCCAATTGTTTGAGGCTGAGAGGGAACAATGAAAAAACAAATCACAGTAGCGCTTACGGCGGACGACACGACGCTGTTGCTCGAAAGCGTGGCCTACAGGATGATGGCGCTCGACGCGATCCGCCACAAACCGGCGAAGGCCCCGGCGGCTGTGAGCAAGAAAGAGGCGCTCGCGGCGGTCATGGCCACATTGCAGAGCGCGGTCGCAGAATCGCGGGTCACGGGCGGCGTCCTCCCGCAATAGCGGGAACGCATCTGCGGGGCGTAAGGGGGCGAGAACCCGGGTTTTTCGCTCCCGAGGCTGTTTTTATTTCAATCTATTACTAAATTTGGAAAGTGGCGCGGGCGTTGCGCGCGAGGGCGTTTTCCGCCGAAGCGGGAAGTTCGGCGAAAAGAAAATGTCCTAAACAAAGGAGTTAGAGCCCTTGGTCCGATGCGACCGGATCGGAAAAGGCTCTGATGGACCTCGCGTCCTCGGGAGGAGGCGATGGAAATGAAGATCAACCTGTCACTGGCGCGATCCGATGTGGAAGCGCTGATCGGCTGCCTGCGGCGCCGGGACCAGACGATCTGCGACATCAAACAGGAACTCTGCGCCGCGGGAACCGGCGACACATTCGACCGCGAGCAGCTCGCCTTCTTTGCGGCGGAGGAAGAAACGGTCGAGCGGATCTTGCACGAGCTTACTGCTGCGCTTGGGGAGTCTCCTCGCGCGTGAGCGCCGCCTGCGCAATCTCGGGTTTCTTGTCCTCGGCGGCGTCGGCCTTGTGCAACATGCCGAGCAGGCCGCGCCGCTTCGCCTCGAAGTAAAAGCCCGACGCATAGAGGCGCAGCGCGCGATGCTCGTCGCCATTGGCTACGAGATAGGCGTTGGCGAGATAGGGCACCGCATATTTGAGATTTGTTTCGGCGTCGAGCAGCCCGCTCGGCGCGCCGGAATAGCCCATGCTGTGCGCAGTGCCGTAGCGGATCTGCATCAGCCCGAGATAGGGGCCGTGTTTCGCGGCCGGATTGTAGCGGCTCTCGCGCTTCACCGCCGCATGGACGAGCGTTTCCGGGATATGGTGGGCCATGGCGTAATGCGCGATGCGCGCGTCGAGCCCCTCGTGACCGGAGATCTTCACCTGCGGCGCAATGTCGGTCGCCGGAGCCGTCGCCATGTAGTCGGGCGTTCCCGAGGAGGAGCAGCCGGCAAATGTCAAAGCCGCGCCCGCGGCGATACAGATCTTTCGGCTCATCAGGCGCCCCCTCGTTAACCCTGCGGTGAAAAAACCCTGCGGCTACGGTCGAGATTGTAACCGCGAGCGCGGCCGGGATCAACCGCAGCGCCCAAAACGAGCCTATATGCCTGATGACGTTAAAGAATTGCTCCGCCGCAGGGCTTGCGCGGCGGAGCCCTGCGGGGCGTCAGCCCTTCACTTCGAGAAGCTCGATGTCGAACATCAGCGTCGCGTTCGGCGGGATGACGCGGCCGGCGCCGCGCGCGCCATAGCCCTGTTCCGGCGGGATGATCAGCGTGCGCCGGCCGCCGACCTTCATCGTCGAGACGCCCTCGTCCCAGCCGGGAATCACCTGGCCCATGCCGATTCGGAAGGCGAAGGGCTCGCCGCGGTCGCGCGAGCTGTCGAATTTCTTGCCCTTCTGGCCGTTTTCATAGAGCCAGCCGGTATAGTGGACGACGCAGGTCTGCCCGGTCTTCGGCGAGGCGCCGGTCCCGACCTTCGTGTCGATGATCTTGATGCCGCTCAAGGTGGTGGTCGCCTTGTCGTTTTCTTGGGCCTTGCCCTGCTCCTGCGCCACAGCGCCCGGAACTACGGCCGCGCCGAGCCCGGCCAGCATCGTCGCCGCGGCGAGGCCGCGCCAAAAATTTTTCATATCCGCTCCTCCCATAGGTCGGCGCTACGCCCGACCTCGGGCCTTGTGCCCAAGGCGGGCGGCGCTGTCAAAAAAGCCCGGCGAAGCCGCCGGGCCGGGAGAAGCGATCGTCTCGCTCACTCAGTATCCGGAAGAACCGCCCGGCGGCTGTTGCTGCTGCTGCTGCTGCGACGACGGCGGCGGGTTGTTCATATTGTTCATGTTGCTCTGCGACTTGCTGCTCGAGCCGCGATGCGACTTCGACACCGAGCGGCCGCTGCTCATGTCGCGTTTGTTGGAACGCCACTCGCCCTTGTGGCTATGTTTGCGGGCGGTGTAATGCACGACCGACACCCCCGGCGTCGTCATCACGGGGCTGCTGGCCGGGAGGGCGGACGCCGTCTGCGCCGAGGCCACGAGTCCCGCGGCGGTCAGGCCGACCGCCAAGAGCTTGAGCTTCATGGGTCATCTCCAACAGAGCGGCCCGCCGAGCGCGCCGCGACAATCGCCCCCGCCCTTGGATCAGCAAACAAAAGAGGCGCGGAGAGGTTCCGGTCGCAGTTTTCGATTTTTGGGCAGGCGGGGCCTCACTGCCCGACCGTGTCGGCCATGGTCGCGCCGCGCGCGCCCATCGGCTTTCGCGGGCCTTTCGTCGTATCTTTCTCGGTCTGATGCTCCATCTCGGCGTTCAGCTCGGCGCCGATCAGCAGAACGATGTTGCTGATCCACATCCAGGTCATGAAGCCGACGACCGCCCCGAGCGACCCGTAGGTTTTGTTGTAGCTGCCGAAATTGGACGTGTACCAGGAGAAGAGCAGCGAGGCGGCGAGCCAGGCGACGGCGAAGAAGGCGCCGCCCCAGGTGAGCCAGCGCCATTCCGCTTCGTTGCGGCTCGGGCCGAAGCGATAGATCGCTGCGACGGCGAGCGAGATCGCCGCCAGAATGAGCGGCCAGCGCAACACGCCGTAGAGCGTCTTCAGTTCCTGAGGCAGGCCGGCATGGGCGAGCAGCGGCGGCAGCGCGACAACGGCGGCCATTGCCAGCAAGGCGAGGACGATCCCGCCGAGCGTGAAGGCCAGCGACATGGCGTTGAGCTTGAAGAAGCCGCGTTTCTCCTCCTCGTTGTAGACGATGTTCAGCGCGTCGAAGATGGATTTAACGCCGGCGTTGGCGCTCCACAATGCGATGAGCAGGCCGAGGACGCTCGCGAGGCCGAGCGTCGCCGTGCTTTGCGCCGCGACGCGGCTGATCTCGTCGCCGAGCACCTGAACCGCGCCGGC
Source organism: Beijerinckiaceae bacterium (assembly GCA_033853615.1). Taxonomy (GTDB): domain Bacteria; phylum Pseudomonadota; class Alphaproteobacteria; order Rhizobiales; family Beijerinckiaceae; genus Methylosinus. Next base: position 6,457 of record JAWOLK010000047.1, read on the forward strand.
AGGCAGCACGCCGGAGAGGGAGTCGAATTGCGCCCGGATCGTCGAAGGGTTGGAGAACCAGGAATAGATCGCCACCACCGCGGCGATGGCCGGAAAAATCGCAAGCAGGCCGTAAAAAGTGACGCCGGCGGCGATGGCGAGAATGCGGTGCTGCGAAATCCCCGCATAGACCCGGGAGAGTATGTCCCGCCATCCGCGCGCCGGGATTTGCAACGGCGTCTCGGCCGCCCGGCCGCGGCCGCGCTCCTCGGCTGCGGCCGGCTGCGGCGCTGTCTGTCGTTTCTGCGGCGGGTTGGGGGACATGGTCACGGCGGCGGCCTCCGGCAGGGGATCGAAACGGGCAGGCGGCGCGGGATTGCGGCGCCTCGGCTTTCTCCCGCTGGCGTCGAGCGCCGCCCCCGTCGCCACGAGCATCATGGCCCAGAGGGAGATCTTGCCGAATCTGCTGTTCATCTGGCCGCGCCCGGCGCAACGCCGCGAGAAGGCCGACGTCCGCCATGCGGGGAAATGGCGCGGGGCCTTTGCGGATCAAGCGCTTCGCGGGCCTCCCGAATCGCGCCCCGTCAAGCTTAACCCGCCCTTAAAACGCCGCGGTTAGACCTCAAGCGTATTGTTTTTGCGCTTTCCAGCGAGGCGCCCGGCCGGGCGAGAATCAATGGCGCGCGGACGCCGCGAACCCAGTTTCGACGATCCCCCGCACGACGAGCTGCGCGCCGATCCGAGCGAGCGCGTCGGCGCGCCGCGCCGTCGCGCGCCGCGCGTAGTGGAGGAGGAGGACGCGCCGCCGCCGCCCCGCCGCGCCCGCGCCAGAACGCGCCGCGGCTCGACGCTCGCCGGCTTTCTGTATTGGAGCCTCGTCCTCGGCCTGTGGGGCGCGATCGGCCTTGGCGGCCTCCTTGCCTATTACGGCTCGCAACTGCCGCCGATCGATCAGCTCGCGGTGCCGAAACGCCCGCCGAACATCGCCATTCTCGCCGCCGACGGCGCCCTCGTCGCCAATCGCGGCGACACCGGCGGCGCGGCGCTGCGGCTCTCGGAGATGCCGGCCTATCTGCCCAAGGCCTTCATCGCCATCGAGGACCGCCGCTTCTATGCGCATTGGGGGATCGACCCCTTCGGCGTCGGCCGCGCCCTTTTGCGCAACGTCGCCGGACGCGGGCCGATGCAGGGCGGCTCGACGCTCACCCAGCAGCTGGCGAAGAATCTGTTCCTCACGCAGGAGCGGACCATCTCCCGCAAGATTCAGGAGGCGATCCTCGCGCTCTGGCTGGAGCACAAATATTCGAAGGACCAGATCCTCGAGCTTTATCTCAACCGCGTCTATTTCGGCTCTGGCGCCTATGGGGTGGAGGCCGCCGCGCAGCGCTATTTCGGCCATGGCGCCCGGTCTGTCACATTGTCCGAGGCGGCCGTGCTCGCCGGGCTGATGAAGGCGCCGAGCAAGCTCGCGCCGGACCGCAATCCGGAAGGCGCCAATGAGCGCGCGGCGCAAGTCGTCACCGCCATGGCGCAGGAGGGCTTCGTCACCGAGAAGATGGCGGCGCTGGCGCTCGCCCAGCCCGCCGTCAGCCGGCGCGACAAGGGCGCGGGCTCGATCAATTACGCCGCCGATTATGTCATGGACATGCTCGACGACACGATCGGCGCGATCGACGAGGACATCACCGTCACGACGACGCTCGACGTCGGGCTGCAAACCGCGGCCGAGCAGGCGCTGACCGAGGAGCTGGACAAGAAGGGCGCGAAATTCGGCGTGACCCAGGGCGCCGTCGTCGCCATGGATCCGAATGGCGCGATCCGCGCGCTGGTCGGCGGGCGCGACTATTCCGAAAGCCAGTTCAACCGCGCCGCCTCGGCCAAGCGCCAGCCGGGCTCGGCCTTCAAGCCCTTCGTCTATCTCGCCGGTCTCGAACATGGGCTAACGCCGGACACGGTGCGCGAAGACGCCCCGCTGAATGTCCGCGGCTGGCAGCCGGAAAATTACAGCCGCGAATATTTCGGCCCCGTGACGCTGACCAAGGCGCTGGCGCTGTCCTTGAATACGGTCGCCGTGCGCGTCGGGCTGGAGGTCGGCGCGAAGACCGTGGCGCGCACCGCGCATCGGCTCGGCGTCGTCTCCGAGCTACAGGCCAATGCGTCCATCGCGCTCGGCACGTCGGAGGTGACGCCGATCGAGCTGGTGTCGGCCTATGCGCCCTTCGCCAACGGAGGGGTCGCGGCGCAGCCCTATATCATCACCCGCGTGCGGACCGCCGAGGGCAAGCAGCTCTACGCCCGCAAGAACGTCCCGCCGCCGCGCGTCGTCGAGCCGCAATATGTGGCGATGATGAACACCATGATGCAGGAGACGCTGCTGACCGGCACCGCCCGCAAGGCGGAACTGCCCGGCTGGCAGGCGGCCGGCAAGACCGGCACCAGCCAGGATTTCCGCGACGCCTGGTTCGTCGGCTATACGAGCCGGCTCGTCACGGGCGTATGGCTCGGCAATGACGATAATTCGCCGACGAAAAAGGCCTCGGGCGGCAATCTGCCGGTCGAGATCTGGAGCCGCTTCATGAAAGCGGCGCATCAAGGCGTTCCCTTCGCGGGCCTGCCCGCCGGAAACTGGCGGGCCTCGCCCTTGCCCGACCCGGCGCAGATGGTCGATCGGCTGCTCGGCCTCTTTGCCCCCGCCCCGCCGCAACCGCCGCCGCCGCCCGCGCCGAATCCGCGTCCCGCCCAACGTCCGCGCCCGGCGCTCCCGCCGCAGGAGCCGGACGAGCCGGAGGAAATCGCCGCGCCGACGCCGCCGGTCGCGCCCCGGCGCAGCCCGGAACGGCCTGCCCAAGAGCGTCTGCACGAGCGTCCGCGCCCGGCCGAGCAAGCGGCCGTCCCGGCGCGGCCCGCCCGCGAGCGGCCCCCGCGCCCGGCCGAGGACGGCCCCATCGCGTTGCCGCCGGAATCGCCGCCGGCCGGAATGGAGGGGCTTGTGCCGCCGGCGGATATTCCGACCGGCGAGACCCGGCGGGCGCCGCGACCGCGCCCCGCGCGCAACCAAAAGAATTTTTTGGAGAAGCTCTTCGAATAGCCCCGCCGAAAAAGGGCTAACGCGCCCGCGCCGCTTTTCTAAAACCCCATGTGCGTTTAAGATTTACGCAGACCTAACCGGAAGGGGCGCCGCAATGCCTGGATTATTGGCCGTTTTGCTCGCACTCGCGGCGTCGGTCGCGCCGGCTCTGGCGCAAGCTCCGCTGAAGCCCAACACCCAGCCGAATGTTTGGATTACTCCGGATGGCGCGATGCAGGGCGTTCCCTTCGGCGACGTCCCCGGCTTCGATCCTTCGACCGGCCAATGGGGGACCTCCGACTCGTCGATCAATTTCAACCCCGCGACCGGGCAATGGCAATTCGGCGACGGCACGGCCATCTGGTTCGACCCGGCCACCGGGCGATGGTATTCCCGTCAATAGGCCAAAGCTCGGCGGCGCCCTTTCGGCGGGCCAAAGGCCCGCAGGCTCCCTTAATGCAGGCTCACGGTCTTGAGATCATTTTCCCAGGCGTTGGCCAGGGCGCCCTCTTTCGAGTCCGCCAGCACGATGGGCGCGCCCGCCGCGGACAGCAGCGCGAAGATCGTCAGGCCCGGCTCGATCTCCGGCGCGCCGGGGTAGAGCCGCACCACGTCTTCGGAGCGCATCGTCTTCACATAAGCGATGGCGCCGTCGCCGAGATGCGCGAATTGCTCTGGGGTGAACAAGGGACCCCGCCGTCTGTCTTTCGTTCCCATGACTCTTACCTCCTCGGCGACTCTGGAAGACCCCGCCGTCGACGCCCCGAGACAGCGCGTCTACGGATAGGTATTCAAGCTGGAAGGATTTTAAAGAGGCTTGAAAACTAAGAGACCGGCCAGAGTTTACAGATCGAGCGTCAGACGGGCCGGATCCTCCAGCACTTCCTTGACCCGCACCAGGAAGGTCACCGCCTCCTTTCCGTCGACGATGCGATGGTCATAGGAGAGGGCGAGATACATCATCGGCCTAATCTCGATCTTGCCCGCAACGACCACCGGCCGCTCCTGAATCTTGTGCATGCCGAGAATGCCGGACTGCGGGGCGTTGAGGATCGGCGTCGACATCAGCGAGCCATAGACGCCGCCGTTCGAGATGGTGAAGGTGCCGCCTTGCAGATCGGCCATGTCGAGCGCCCCGTCGCGCGCCTTCTTGCCGAGCCGCGCGATCTCCTTCTCGATCTCAGCGATGCTCATCCGGTCCGCGTCGCGCACCACCGGCACGACGAGGCCCTTCTCAGTCCCCACAGCCACGCCCATGTGGCAGAAATGCTTGTAGACGATCTCGTCGCCGTTGATCTCGGCGTTGACGGCCGGGATCTCCTCCAGCGCGCGGCAACAAGCCTTCACGAAAAAGCCCATGAAGCCGAGCTTCACGCCGTGTTTCTTCTCGAAGACGTCCTTGTATCGGGCGCGTAGATCCATGATCGCGCTCATGTCGACCTCGTTGAAGGTCGTCAGCATCGCCGCGGTGTTTTGCGCCTCTTTCAGCCTTCGCGCGATGGTCTGGCGCAGCCGGGTCATCCGCACCCGCTCCTCGCGGTCGCCTGCCGGCGGGCGCGGCCCTGGCGGCGTCGGCGGCACGCGCGCCTCGACGGGCGCGGGCGCCGGCGCGGCTGGAGCCGCGGGCGCTTTGGCTGGAGCCGCGGGGGCGAGGCCGATCACATCGCTCTTGAGCACCTGGCCGCGCTTGCCCGAGCCCGTGACCTGCGACAGATCGAGGCCCTTCTCCGCCGCGATCTTCGCGGCGGACGGGGCCGGCGGCATGGCGGGCTGCTTTCCTTCGGCGGCGGGCGCCGGCGCGGTGACGGCGGGCTGGGCGGGGCCTGGTTTCGCGGCTTCTTTCGGGGCGGGCGCGGCGAGCTTCGCCTCCGCGGGCTTTTGAGCCGGGGCCTTGACCGCAGCGGCGGCGCCGTCGGCGATCTGGCCGAGCAGCGCGCCAGGGGCGACCGTCTCGCCTTCCTTGACGAGAATCTCCGACAGCACGCCCGACGCCGGCGCGTTCACCTCCAGCGTCACCTTGTCGGTCTCGAGCTCAGCCAGCGTCTCGTCGGCTTTCACTGCGTCGCCCTGCTGTTTGAACCAGCGGCCGACCGTCGCCTCGCTCACCGACTCGCCCAGCGTCGGGACACGAATTTCCGTCATCGCCTTCCTCTCTCTACCGGAAGCCTGGATCACGCAGCCGCCGCGCGGCGCGTGAGAACATCGTCGAGAAACGCCTTGAGCTGCGCCTGATGCTTCGACAGCGCGCCGGCCGCGGTCGAGGCCGAGGCCGGACGCCCGGCGTAGCGCGCCCGTTTCGAGGCGCCGCCGGCCTGTCCCAGCGCCCATTCGAGATAGGGCTCGATATAGGACCAGGCGCCCATGTTCTTGGGCTCCTCCTGGCACCAGATCACTTCGGCCTGTTTGAACGCGGCGAGCCGCAACACGAGCTGCTTCAGCGGCAGCGGATAGAGCTGCTCCACGCGCAACAGGTAGATGTCGTCCAGCCCGCGCTTGTCGCGCTCTTCCGCGAGATCGTAATAGACCTTGCCCGAGCACAGCACGAGGCGGCGCATCTTCTGCGGCGGCAGCAGCGTCGCTTCCGCATCGTCCGGCAGCAGGCGGTGAAAGCCCGACTCCGCGCCCATCTCCGACAATTTCGAGACGCAGCGCTTGTGACGCAGCAGCGACTTCGGCGCCATCAGCACCAGCGGCTTGCGAATGTTGCGATGCAATTGGCGGCGCAGAATATGGAAATAATTCGCCGGCGTGGTGCAATTGGCGACTTCCATATTGTCTTCGGCGCAAAGTTGCAGATAGCGCTCCAGCCGGGCCGAGGAATGTTCCGGCCCCTGCCCCTCATAGCCGTGCGGCAACAGGCAGACGAGGCCCGACATGCGCAGCCATTTGCGCTCGCCGGCCGAGACGAACTGGTCGAACACGACCTGCGCGCCATTGGCGAAATCGCCGAATTGCGCCTCCCACAGCGTCAGCGTATCCGGCTCGGCCAGCGAATAGCCATATTCGAAGCCGAGCACCGCCTCCTCCGAGAGCATCGAATTGATGACCTCGAAACGGCCCTGGCGCGGCGAGACATGGTCGAGCGGGATGTAGCGGGACTCGTTCTCCTGGTCGATCAACACGCTGTGGCGCTGCGAGAAAGTGCCGCGCTCGCTGTCCTGGCCGGAAAGCCGCACATTATGGCCCTCGCGCAGCAGCGCGCCGAAAGCGAGCGCCTCGGCGGTCGCCCAGTCAATCCCCTCGCCGGCTTCGATCGCCTTGCGGCGCGTCTCCAGAAAGCGGCCGATGGTCTTGTGCAGGTGGAAATCCTGCGGCGGCTCGGTGATCCGCGCGCCGATCTCGCGCAAAACCTCCAGCGGCACGCCGGTTTTGCCGCGGCGCTCGTCCTCCGAGGATTGATAGCCCGGCTTGAAGCCGGCCCAGCGGCCGTCGAGCCAATCCGCCTTGTTGGGCTTGTAGGACTGCGCCGCCTCCAGCTCCGTTTCGAGCTTGGCGCGCCACTCGGCCTTGATCGCCTCGATCTCGGCGGCGGTCGCCTGGCCCTCGGCGATCAGCTTTTCGCCATAGAGATCGAGCGTCGTCTTATGCGCCCGGATCTTCTTGTACATCAACGGCTGGGTGAAGCCCGGCTCGTCGCCCTCATTATGGCCGAAGCGGCGGTAGCACCACATGTCGATGACCACCGGCTTCTGGAACTGCTGGCGAAACTCGGCCGCGACGCGCGCGGCGAAGACCACCGCCTCCGGGTCGTCGCCGTTGACGTGGAAAATCGGCGCCTCGACCATCTTCGCGACATCGGACGGATAGGGCGAGGAGCGCGAATAGCGCGGATAGGTCGTAAAGCCGATCTGATTGTTGATGATAAAATGCACCGAGCCGCCGGTGCGATGGCCCTTGAGACCCGAGAGGCCGAAACATTCGGCCACCACGCCCTGCCCGGCGAAGGCGGCGTCGCCGTGAATGAGCAGCGGCATGACGACGCGGCGGTCGTCGTCGGCGCAATCGTGCTGGTCCTGCTTCGCCCGCACCTTGCCGAGCACCACGGGATCGACGATCTCGAGATGCGACGGGTTGGCGGTCAGCGACAGATGCACCCTGTTGCCGTCGAACTCGCGGTCGGACGAGGCGCCGAGGTGGTATTTGACGTCGCCCGAGCCCTCCACCTCGTCCGGCAGGAAGGAGCCGCCCTTGAACTCGTGGAACAGCGCCCGGTGCGGCTTGCCCATCACCTGACAGAGCACGTTCAGCCGGCCGCGATGGGCCATGCCCATAACGATCTCCTGAACGCCGAGGGCGCCGCCGCGCTTGATGATCTGCTCCAGCGCCGGAACCATCGCCTCCGCGCCGTCGAGGCCGAAGCGCTTGGTGCCGGTGTATTTCACGTCGAGGAATTTCTCGAAGCCTTCCGCCTCGATGAGTTTGCGCAGGATCGCGCGCTTGCCCATGTCGGTGAAGGCGATTTCCTTGCGCGGGCCTTCGATGCGCTCCTGCAGCCAGCGTTTTTCCGCCGGGTTGGAGATGTGCATGAATTCGAAGCCGATCGAGCCGCAATAGGTGCGGCGCAGGATCGTCACCATCTCGAAGACGCTGGCGTATTTCATGCCCATCACGCCGTCGATGAAGATCTGGCGGTCGTAATCCTCGTCTTTGAAGCCGTAGGTCGCGGGGTCCAGCTCGCCGTGATCGTGGCGCTGTTCGAGGCCGAGCGGGTCGAGATTGGCGTGCAAATGGCCGCGCATGCGATAGGCGCGGATCATCATCAGCGCCCGGACGCTGTCGCGCGTCGCGCGCTGCACGTCCTCGCCGGTCGGAGGCTCGGAGGGGAGCGCCGCGGGCCGGGCGGGCGCCGGCGCGCCCGCGGGAAAACCGCCGAGCGCCGCGATCGTGTCGTCGGAGGCCGAGACCGGCCAATCCGCGCGGGCCCAGGAAGGACGCGCCACGGCCGGAGCGGCGCCGAGCGCGGCGAAAAACTCCCGCCAGGCCGGAGACACCGACTGCGGGTCGGATTCGTAAGCGGAGAGAAGCTGTTCGAGATAGGCGGCGTTGGCGCCGGTTAGAAACGATTGGGGGGAGGCATCTCGTGAAAGGGCCAACACGGAATCAGCGGCGTCACGATCCGTCTCGAAAAGGGACATTCTCTCGACTCTCCTCTGCGATCCGCCTTGAGGCGGCGGCCCGGAGCGGCGTCGCCGTTCCGAGCCCGTTCCCGCCCCAAAAGAGGCGAGAACCCATTAAAGCGCCGAGGAGATTAACGCCTCATATCCGAGCGTCACGCCTTCAGCGCTTCGACCAATGTCTTGGCGAGGCGGGCCGGCGAGGGGGAAATGCGAATCCCCGCCGACTCCATCGCCGCAATCTTGCTCTCGGCGTCGCCTTTGCCGCCCGAGATGATGGCGCCGGCATGACCCATGCGGCGGCCGGGAGGGGCCGTGCGACCGGCGATGAAGCCCGCCATCGGCTTCTTGCGGCCGCGCTTGGCCTCGTCTTTCAAGAACTGTGCCGCTTCCTCCTCGGCCGAGCCGCCGATCTCGCCGATCATGATGATGGATTTGGTGGCTTCGTCGGCGAGAAACAACTCGAGCACCTCAATAAAATCCGTGCCCTTCACCGGGTCGCCGCCGATGCCGACGGCGCTCGTTTGACCAAGGCCCTCGCGCGTCGTCTGGAACACGGCCTCATAAGTCAAGGTGCCGGAGCGCGACACGACGCCCACCGAGCCCTTGGAGAAGATATTGCCGGGCATGATGCCGATCTTGCTCTCGCCAGCGGTGACGACGCCCGGGCAGTTGGGCCCGATGAGCCGCGACTTCGAGCCCGTGAGCGCCCGCTTGACGCGGATCATGTCATGGACCGGCACGCCCTCGGTGATGGTGACGATCAGCGGAATCTCGGCGTCGATCGCCTCGCAGATGGCGTCGGCCGCGCCCGGCGGCGGAACATAGATCACGGTCGCGTCGGCGCCGGTCTTTTCGCGCGCCTCAGCCACCGTGTCGAACACCGGCAGGCCAAGATGGGTGGAGCCGCCTTTGCCCGGCGACACGCCGCCGACCATCTTCGTGCCGTAGGCGATCGCCTGTTCGGAATGGAAAGTGCCGGTTTTGCCGGTAAAGCCCTGACAAATGACTTTTGTGTTCCTGTCGATCAGCACGGACATGAGGCGAGGTTCCAGGGGCAGGGGCGCAAGCGCCGATAAATTCCAACGACTGGGACGGGAGCGCCGCGACGCCCGCCCCGCTGTAGTGCCGCGCAACCCGCAAAGGCCGCGCGCCGGCGCCAAACTATTGAGGAACGCCGCGCGGTTCAAGGCGTAAAGACGCCGCGCCCGCGCGCCGCAGCCCCGCCTCGTTTCGCAAGGCCATAAAAACCCTTATACGGAAATCGTTCCGCACGAGCCTTTAGGGAGCCGCCATGCGCCTTGCCGAATTGACCCGCGTCAAGCCGCTGGAGGCGCTCCAGCCGGAAACCGCCGGGGAATTCCGCCGGGTGCTCGGCCTGTGGCAGCTCACCAGCATCGGGCTTGGCGGGCTGATCGGCGTCGGCATTTTCGTGCTCACCGGCGTCGTCGCGGCGACGCAGGCGGGGCCGGCGGTCGCCCTCTCCTTTCTGCTGGCGGGGGTGGCGAGCGCCGCGGCGGCGCTCTGCTACGCCGAATTCGCCTCGATGATCCCGGTCGCCGGCAGCGCCTACACTTATTCTTACGCGGTGCTCGGGGAGCTGGCCGCCTGGATCATCGGCTGGGATCTGCTGCTCGAATATGCGCTGGTCGTCGCCGTGGTCTCGATCGGCTGGTCGGGCTATGTCCAGGCGCTGCTCATGCAGCTCGGCGTCCCCTTCCCCGCCTGGGCGGCCGGCGCGCCGGGGACCGGGCCGGGCCGCCTCGTCGATCTTCTCGCCGTGCTCGGCTGTCTCGGCGTCGCCGGGCTGTTGACGCTGCGGGTGGAATATGGCGCGCGCTTCAGCGCCGCCATGGTGCTGCTTAAAGTCGCGGCCGTGCTGCTCGTCATCGCGGCGGCCTTCCCCTATGTCGACACGGCCAATTGGCGGCCGTTCATGCCCTTTGGGTTCAGCGGCGTCGTCGAGGGCGCGGCGGTCGTGTTCTTCGCGGTCTTCGGCTACGACACGCTGACCACCGCGGCCGAGGAAGCCACGGACCCGCAAAGGGACCTGCCCCGCGCGGTGCTGCTGTCGCTCGCCATCTCGCTGACGCTCTACGTGGCGATGTCGCTCGCCCTCACCGGAATCGTGCGCTACGACACGCTGAACACTCCGGCGCCGGCGGCGAGCGCCTTCGCCGCGATCGGCCTGCGCTGGGTGACGCTGGTCGTCTCGGTCGCGGCGGTCGCCGGCATCATCAGCGTGATGCTGTCCTTTCTGCTCGGCTGCGCCCGCATCTGGTTCGCCATGGCCCGCGACGGGCTGCTGCCGCAATGGTTCGCCAAGCCCCATCCGCGCTTTCGCACGCCGCACCGTCCGACGCTGATCGCCGGGGCGCTGACGGCCATCGTCGCCGGCTCCTATCCGATCCGCGAGGTGGCCGAGCTGGTGAATATCGGCACGCTGTCGGCCTTCGTCGTCATCTGCTCGGCGATCATCGTGATGCGCCACACGAGGCCTGACGCGAAACGCGGCTTCCGCACGCCGCTCGTGCCCTTCGTGCCGCTCGTCGGCGTCGGCTTTTCGGTCTGGCTGCTGACCAAGCTCCCGGCCATCGCCTGGGAGCGGTTCTTCATCTGGCTCGCCCTTGGGCTCGCCGTGTATTTTTTCTACGGCCGGCGGCGCAGCCGGCTGGCGGGGTGAGGGCCGGGCCCGGACGAAGGGAATCGGGATGACGAGAAGAAAATGCCCGCCAAGGATCGTCTCAGTCGAGGCCAAGCCGCCTTTCGTGCTGCGCCTCCTGTGGGACAGCGGCGAGGAAAGCCTTGTCGACGCATCCAGCGTGATCGAGACGTTCCGCGTCTATGCGCCCTTGCGCGACGACCCCGACCTGTTCTCGCGCGTGCGTCTCGGCGACTGCGGCACGGACATTGTGTGGACGGATGAGATCGACATGTCCGCGGACACACTCTCGCGCCTCGCGTAGGAGCAATCGGGCGCGACCCTCTCCGCCGAGGCGTTCCGGCGCTGGCGCGAGCGCAAAGCCTTCACGCTCGACGCTGCGGCGGCGGCGCTCGGCCTGAGCCGCCGCATGATCGCCTATTACGAACAGGGGAAGAAGCCGATCCCCCGCGTTGTCAGTCTTGCGACAAAGGCGCTTGATCAGACGTAGCGCCCTAGAGCGTTTTCCGCCGAAGTGGGAACCGGATCGGGATCAAGAAAAAGCTCAAAAGAAAAGAGCTAGAGCCCCCGGGCCGATGCAATCGGACCGGAAAAGGCTCTAAGACAGCCGCTTCAGCCGCGCGGCGAAAAAGCCGTCTATGCCGGCAAGGCGCGGGTCTTGCGCCGGCCACAGATTCGGCGTCGTGCGCAAGTCGCCGTTTGTATTCACGAATTCCGCCGGGATCCGGTCCTCCTCGGGATGGATCGGGGCCCGCGCGAAATTCGGATTGCGGCGCAGGAAGGCGGCGATCTGCGCCTCGCCCTCTTCCGGCTCCAGCGAGCAGGTGCAATAGACCAGCCGGCCGCCGACGCGCAGCAGCGATGCGGCGCGGTTCAGCATTTTCATCTGGAGGCCGGCGAGCGTCTCTATGTCGCCGAGCTTTTTGGTCCAGGTCACGTCCGGGTGGCGGCGCGCGGTGCCGGTCGCCGAACAGGGCGCGTCGAGCAGAACGGCGTCGAAAGGCGCGGCGGAATAGCTCGTCGCGTCGCCGACGGCGACATCGGCGTGCAGGTCGAGCCGCCGCAGATTGGCGGCGAGGATTTTCAGCCGCTCGGCGGATTTGTCCAGCGCCGTGACCTTTGCCCGGGCCAGCGCGAGCTGGGCGGTCTTGCCGCCCGGCGCCGCGCACATGTCGAGCACGCGCTCATCGGGCTGCGCGGCCAGCAGCCGCGCGGGCAGCGCCGCCCCGGCGTCCTGGACCCACCATTCCCCCTCGGCATAGCCTTCCAGCTCGGTGATCGGCGTGCGGGCCTTCAGCCGCACGGAGCCCGTCGGCAAAACGACGCCGTCGAGCCGCGCCGCCCAGCCCTGCGGATCGGACTTCACGGTGAGGTCGAGCGGCGGCTCCTGCATGTGCATGGCGACGATGGCGTGGGCCGTCTCCTCGCCGTAAGTCTTGCGCCAGCGCTGCAACAGCCAGGCCGGCGCGTCATAGGCGCCCTCGGCGGCGAGCGCCAGAAATTCGTCGCGCCGCCGCACGAGATTGCGCAGCGCGCCGTTGACGAGGCCGGCGAGGCCGGCGGTCTTCGGCTCCAGCCGCGCCGCGCGCACCGCGAGATCGACGGCGGCGTGATCGGCCGCGTCGAGAAACAAAAGCTGCGCTGCGGCGGCGATCAGCGTCCATTCGAGCCGCGCCGCCGGGCGCGGCAGGCTCTTCTCGATCAGCAGCGCCAGCACGTGGCGGATGAGGCCGAGCCGCCTTATCGCCGCGGTGGCGATGGAGCGGGCGAGCGCCACGTCGCGCGGGGCGAGGCCGGTGAGCCGCTGCGGCACGGCGTTCGGCGTGAAACATTCGTCGAGGCGATGGCCGCCTTGGACGACGTCGGCGACGATGTTGGCCGCGGCGATTCGCGCCATCAGGCCCGGCACTTTGGCGGCCTCGGCTTCGCGCAGCGCCTCGACCGGAATGAATCCCTGGCGCGGCGATTGCTTTCTGGGAGACTTGGTTCGTGAGGAAAATGATTTAGAATCTTGGGTCACGAACCACCCTGCTTTTCGCCGCCGGACCGAAACCATAGCACAAGCGAGGGGCGCGCGGGCGGGGAATGATGCGCATGGGAATCATCACAATGGAAAAAGTCGGCGAAAGAGTGGAGGGCGCCCCCCGGCCGGAGCTGACGCCCGCGGCGCGGCGCGCCCTGGCCGAAGCGGAAGAGCGCCGGCGGGCCGCCGCCGCACGGCCGGAAGCGCCCGAGGAGATCGGCGGGCGCGGCGGGCTCGACCCCGCCCGCTATGGGGATTGGGAAGTGAAGGGTCTCGCCAGCGATTTTTAGCCGGCCCCGCCGTTTCCGGTCCGGGCCCATCGGACCGGAAAAGGCTTCAAAGACCCCGCGCCTTCAGCCAGTCCAGCATCCGCCGCCAGGCGTCTTTGGCGGCCTCCTCCCGGTAGCTGTCGCGGTAGTCGGCGAAAAAGGCGTGCGGCGCGCCGTCATAGACCAGGATTTCGCAGGGCGCGGCGGCGCCCTTCAGCCGCTCCCGCATCTTTTCGACGAGGTCGAGCGGAATGGAGGGGTCGGCGCCGCCGTAGAGGCCGAGGCAGGGAACGCGCAAGCCGCTCGCCACGTCGATCGGCCAGCGCGGTTGCGCCGCGGTGCGGTCGCCGTCGAGCCGGCCATACCAGGGAACCGCCGCCTTCAGCGCCGGATTATGCGCGGCATAGAGCCAGGCCATGCGGCCGCCCCAGCAAAAGCCGGCGATCGCCGCGCGAGCGGCGTCGCCGCCGCGCTGCTTCGCGAAAGCGAGCGCCGCGTCGAAGTCGGCCATGGCCTCGCTGTCCGGGACGCGCGCGACGATGGCGCGAATCGCCGTTATGTCCGGCGCCGAGAGCGGGTCGCCGTGACGGAAGAAATAATCCGGGGCGACGGCGAAGAAACCGAGATGCGCGAGGCGGCGCACGATGTCGCAAATATGCTCGTGCAGGCCGAAAATCTCCTGCGCCACCAGCACGACGGGCAAATTCTCGCCGACCGCGGGCCGCGCGAAATAGAGCGGCAGGCCGCCCGGCCCCGTCGTTCGGCCGGCCTCGAGGCCCTGCGCGTCGGTGACGATGCGGTGCGGCGCGGGGGTTCCGGCGGCGGCGGCGAAAATTCGGGTCGACACGATTCAGGTCCTCCATGAGCCGCCGGTTATCTGGCGGCGCGGCGGCGGCGGTCAAGAAAGGGCGCCGCCGCAGCTTTTGTTTAAGGAAAACTGCGTAGATCCCCTTCTCTTTGCATGGAAACCGGCGTATACGGCCCGCCTCGAGGGCGGACAGGTCCGCAGGCCCAAAGGCGCCTATTCGAACGGCTGCGCCAGAATGCCGCTAGGGCGTCGTATTGACGCAAAACGCCAAAACCGCCGTCGCTTTCCCAAAGGGTCGCCAGATGAACGACAACGTGACCGCCGCTCAAAGCGAGAAGGGCGGCGCCGCCGCCACAGCCCCGCATGACGCGCCGGGAGGGCACGGGCCGCGGGGGAGCCTCACGGCGATGGTTCTGGGCTCGATCGGCGTCGTCTATGGCGACATCGGCACGAGCCCGCTCTACGCGCTGCGCGAATCGCTCGCGCACAGCGCCAAGGCCGACGTCCTGACGGAAGAGGCGGTGATCGGCTCGATTTCGCTGCTGATCTTCGCGCTGATTTTTACCGTCACGATCAAATATGTCCTCTTCCTGATGCGCGCGGACAACCGGGGCGAGGGCGGCATCCTCTCGCTGATGGCGCTGGCGCAATCGGCGCTCGGCCGGCGAGGCGGGGCCGTGTTCCTTCTCGGGGTCGCGGGCGCGGCGCTGTTTTCCGGGGACGCTATAATTACGCCGGCGATTTCGGTGCTTTCAGCCGTCGAGGGCCTTGATCTGGTCACGACCCGGCTGAAGGAATTCGTCATGCCGATAACGATCGGCATATTGGTGTCTCTCTTCTGGGTGCAAAGCTACGGAACCGCTAAAGTCGCGGCCTTCTTCGGCCCGATCATGGTGGTGTTCTTCCTCGTGCTCGGCTTTCTCGGCGCGAGCCACATAGCCGACGCGCCCCAGGTGTTGAAGGCGTTCAATCCGCTGCTCGGCGTCGGCTTTCTGACGAGCCACGGCTGGCTGGGCTTCACTGTTCTCGGCTCCGTGTTTCTTGGCGTGACGGGCGCCGAAGCGCTCTACGCGGATATGGGTCATTTCGGCCGGCGACCGATCCAGCTCGCCTGGATCGGCTTCGTCCTGCCGGCCCTGTTGCTGAACTACCTCGGACAGGGGGCGCTGATCCTTTCCCGGCCCGAGGCGATCGACAACCCCTTCTTCCTGCTCGCGCCGGACTGGGCGTTGCTGCCGCTCGTCATACTCTCCACCATCGCGACCGTCATCGCGAGCCAGGCTGTCGTGACCGGGGCTTTCTCTCTCGTGCGCCAGGGGATTCAACTCGGCCTGCTGCCGCGTCTAGAAATCACCCATACATCGGCGATGGCGGAAGGCCAGATCTATATCGGACGGGTCAACCGCCTGCTGCTGGTCGGCGTTCTTATCCTCGTCGTGCTGTTCAAGAATTCATCGGCGCTCGCGTCTGCCTACGGCATAGCCGTCACCGGCACGATGGTGGTGACCACGGCCCTCGCCTTTGTCGTCGTCTGGCGCAAATGGGGCTGGCCGCTGCCTGCCTCCCTCCTTCTGGTGGCCGCCTTCCTTTCAGTCGACGCAGCCTTCCTCGCCGCCAATCTGATGAAGATTCTCGAAGGCGGCTGGGTGCCGTTGGTGCTTGGCGGTTGCTCGATGCTCGTGATGTGGACCTGGGTGCGCGGCACGCGGCTGCTCGCCGAGAAGACCCATCGCGACAGCATCCCGATCATGGATCTGATCGGCATGCTGCACAAATCGAAGCCGACGCGCGTGCCGGGCACGGCGATCTTTCTGACGAGCGACCCGAAAGTGGCCCCGACCGCGCTGATGCACAATCTCAAGCACAACAAGGTTCTGCACGAGCGGGTGCTGGTGATCTGCGTCAACACCGAGAACACGCCGCGCGTGCCCGCCGAAAAGCGTTTCGAGATCGAGAAGCTCTCCGACGACTTCACTCTCGCCAGGCTGCATTTCGGCTATATGGAAAGCCCGCGCGTGCCGGCGGCGCTCGCGGCGATGCGCAAGGCCGGACTGAAATACGACATCATGACCACGTCCTTCTTCCTCGGCCGGCGCTCGATCAAGGAAAGCCCGACCTCGGAAATGCCGGCCTGGCAGGACAAGCTCTATGTCGCGCTGACGCGGCAAGCGGCGAACGCCACGGACTTCTTCTCGATCCCGACCGACCGCGTCGTCGAGCTTGGCGCGCAGGTGACGATCTGACGCCGTCACCGATGTTCAAAAAACAGCTCGATCGCCACGACCACGAGGATCACGGCGAATATGCGCCGCAGCACGATCTGACGCACCGCCGCGGCAAGCTCGGCGCCGAACAGGCTGCCGATAACGAAGCAGACTGCGAGGATCGCGGCGGCGCGGATGTCGACATAGCCGCGCCGATAATAGCTCCAGGCGGCGACGAGTCCGATCGGCGGCACCAGCATCGCCAGCGTCGTGCCCTGCGCCTCGCGCACCGGGAATTTTAACAAATAGATCAGCGCGGGCACGATGATGACGCCGCCGCCGACCCCGGTGAGGCCGCTCAACGCGCCCGCCAGCGCTCCGAGCACGGCGAGGCCGATCGTCTGCATGGGAAACCTCCAGCTATGCGCCGCCCGGACAGGCGCATGAGAGTTTGCGGGCAATCAGCGGATTAACGGCAAACTGCCGACCTCGTTCGCGCAGGCGCGGCAATCGGCGGGGCCGCGGGAGGCGCCGCGCAAGCGGTTTTTCACGCGGCCAGGGCGGCCCGACGCATTTTGGTGGACGGAAGGGCGGCCAGGCTCTAAGCAGCGGCGACAAACCCGGCGCGCCGGCCGGGCGCACTCAGCATCAGGGACGCATAAAACCAGATGTCCACCCGAATCGACGCCCGTTTCGCCGCGCTCCGAGCCGAGGGGCGCGCCGCGCTCGTCACCTTCGTCATGGCGGGCGATCCGGACCTTGCGACCTCGCTCGAGATTGTGAAGGCGCTGCCGCAGGCGGGCGCCGACGTCATCGAACTCGGCATGCCCTTCACCGATCCGATGGCCGACGGCCCGGCGATCCAGGCGGCTGGCCTGCGCGCGCTCAAAGCCGGGACGACGCTGAAGAAAACCCTCCAGCTCGTGCGCGACTTCCGCGCCGGGGATCAGACGACGCCGATCGTGCTGATGGGCTATTACAACCCGATCTATGTCTTCGGCGTCGACGCGTTTCTGACGGCCGCCAAGGAGGCCGGCGTCGACGGGCTCATCGTCGTCGATCTGCCGCCGGAGGAAGACCAGGAGCTGTGCCTGCCGGCGCGCGCCGCGGGGCTCAACTTCATCCGCCTCGCCACGCCGACGACGGACGACAAGCGCCTGCCCAAGGTGCTCGAAAACACCAGCGGCTTCGTCTACTATGTGTCGCTGACCGGCATCACCGGGGCAGCGCTCGCCGATTACAGCGGCGTCGCCGAGGCGGTGAAGCGGATCAAGCGCCACACGGCGCTGCCCATCGCGGTTGGTTTCGGCGTGAAGAACGCCGCCAACGCCGAGGCCATCGCCAGGACCGCCGACGGCGTCGTGGTCGGCACTGCGCTCGTCAACGCGCTCGCCGGCTCGCTGGACGGCGACAACCGGGCGACGCCGGCGACGGCGCAGGCGGTGCTGTCGCTCACCGCCGACATCGCCAAGGGCGTGCGGCGCGCCCGCGACAAACAGGAAAACAGATCCCCGTTCCAGGCGGCTTTCGGAGCCCTTGCGAGGTTGTGGTCATGAACTGGTATTCGAACGTCGTTCCGCCGAAGATCAAGGCCATCCTCAAGCGCGAGGCCCCGGAAAATCTCTGGGTGAAATGCCCGGAGAGCGGCCAGCTCGTCTTCCACAAGGACATCGAGGCCAATCTCTATGTCGTGCCGGGCTCCGGCTACCACATGCGCTGCCCGGTCGACATAAGGCTCGCGAGCCTCTTCGACGATGGCGACTGCGAGCTGCTCCCCACCCCGGAAGTGCCGACCGATCCGTTGAAATTCCGCGACATCAAGCGTTACGTCGACAAGCTGAAGGAATATCGCGCCAAGCTCGGCCGGCCGGATGCGGTGACGCTCGCCTACGGCAAGCTCGAAAGTCTTCCCGTCACCGTGGCGGTGCAGGATTTCGAATTCATGGGCGGCTCGCTCGGCATGGCGGCGGGCGAGGCGATCGTCGCCGGCGCCACCCATGCGCTGGAGAAGCGCACGCCCTTCATCATCTTCACCGCCTCCGGCGGCGCCCGCATGCAGGAGGGCATGTTCTCGCTGATGCAGATGCCGCGCACCACCATTGCGGTGCAGCGCCTGCGCCAGGCGCGGCTGCCCTATATCGTCGTGCTGACCAATCCGACGACCGGCGGCGTGACCGCCTCCTACGCCATGCTCGGCGACGTGCATATCGCCGAGCCCGGCGCGATCATCGGCTTCGCCGGCGCCCGCGTCATCGAACAGACGATCCGCGAGAAACTGCCGGAGGGCTTCCAGCGCGCCGAATATCTCAAGGATCACGGCATGGTGGACATGGTCGTGCCGCGCACCGAGATGCGCGAGACGCTGGCGCGGCTCTGCGCGCTGCTGACCAAGGCGCCGCCGCCGCGCCGCGCCGCGGCCTGACGGGAGCCCGCCTGTTCATGGATCAGCACGACGCGATCCTCGCGCGCCTGCTCTTGCTGCACCCCAAGAAGATCGACCTGTCGCTCGGCCGGGTGCAACGCCTGCTCGCCGCGCTCGGCCGGCCCGATCTCGCGCTGCCGCCGACGATCCATGTCGCCGGCACGAACGGCAAAGGCTCGACGCTGGCGTTTCTGCGCGCCATGCTGGAGGCCTCCGGCGCGCGCGTGCATGTCTATACGTCGCCGCATCTCCTCCGCTTCAACGAGCGCATCCGCCTCGGCGCCGAGGGCGGCGGCCGCCTCGTCGACGACGACCGGCTGATGGCGACGCTCGAGGAATGCGAGCGCGTCAACGGCGCGCAGCCGGTGACTTTTTTCGAGATCACCACGGCGGCGGCCTTCAAGCTCTTCGCCGAGACGCCGGCGGACTGGCTGTTGCTCGAGACGGGCCTCGGCGGCCGTTATGACGCGACCAATGTCATCACCGCGCCAAAGGCGACGGTCATCACCTCCGTCTCCATCGATCACGCCGAGTTCCTCGGCGACACGGTCGAGAAGATCGCCTACGAAAAGGCCGGCATTTTCAAGCGCGGCGCGCCGGCGATCATCGGCTTCCAGACCGAGGCCGCGGGCCGCGTGCTGGCGCGCGAGGCGGAGCGCGTGGGCGCGCCGCGCCTTGTCGCCGGCGAGGATTTCCACATCACCGCCCAGAACGGCCGCCTCGTCTATGAGGACGCGCACGGCCTTCTCGATCTGCCGCTGCCGCGCCTGCCGGGGCGCCACCAGCATGAGAACGCCGCCGGCGCCATTGCGGCGCTGCGGGCGGCCGCCCCGGATCTAGACGCCAAATTCATCGAGGCGGGGCTGACCCGCGCCGAATGGCCGGCCCGACTGCAAAGGCTGCTGCGCGGGCGGGTGATCGACCTCGCGCCGCAGGGCTCGGAGGTCTGGCTCGACGGCGGCCATAATGAAGACGGCGGCCGCGTGCTCGCCGAAGCCATGGCCGAATTCGAGGAAAAAGCCCCGCGGCCGCTCGTGTTCATCTGCGGCGCGCAGACCACCAAGGATGTGCGCGCGCTGCTGAAACATTTCACCGGCCTTGCGCGCCGCGTCGTCGCCGTGCCGGTCGAGGGCGAGCACAAGAGCTGGGCGCCGGAGGACGTCGCCGCCGCCGCGCGCGCGGAAGGGATCGAGGCCGGCGCCGCCTCGACGGTGGAGGAGGCGCTCGCGCTCGTCCGGGCCGGCCGCTATGAGATCGCGCCGCGCATCCTCATCGCCGGCTCGCTCTATCTTGCGGCCAGCGTGCTGGCGCTGAACGGCTCGCGCATCGAATAAAGCGAGATTTTATAGTAGTGTGACGGGGCGCCGGCTGCGAAAGTCGCGCGGCGCGCAATTCTTTTGGAGCGCAAGCGATGACCCTGATGCTTGCCAGCGTGCTGTCGCATGTCGAGGCCGAGATCGTCCTGTCGCAGGGCGCGGACATCATCGACTGCAAAGATCCCGCCCGCGGCGCGCTCGGCGCTTTGGCGGTGGAGGAAGTGCGCCGCATCGTCAAACTGGTTGACGGACGCCGGCCGGTGAGCGCCGTCGCCGAGTTGCACCACGACGTGCGTCTCGCCCGCAAGGCGATCGAGGACATGGCCGCCGCCGGCGCCGATTTCGTGAAATTCGCCTTGCCGATCACGCCCGACGCCGAGGAAATCATCGACGAGGTCGCGCCGCTCGCCCATCGCATCAACCTCGTCGCGGTGCTCTTCGCCGATCTCGGGCCGGATTTCGCCGTGCTCGACAGTCTGGCCCGCGCCGGCTTCTATGGCGCGATGCTGGACACTGCGCATAAGGGCAAGGGCCGGCTCATCAATTACATGGGCGTCGGCCAACTGTCCGATTTCGTGCGGCAATGCCGCGAGCGTTCGCTGAAGGCCGGGCTCGCCGGCTCGCTGGAAGCGCCGGACGTGCCGCGCCTCTTGGTGCTGCGCCCGGATATTTTAGGTTTTCGCGGCGCGCTCTGCGAGAAGGGCGAGCGTCGCCAGTCGATCTCGCCGCAGGCGGTGACGCTCATTCGCGATCTGATGCCGGGCATGGACCGCCCGGCGGTGGCGCGCGTCATCGGAGGCGCCTCGGGCGGCGCGCCGGATCTCTCGCTGCTCGCCGCGCGCGGCTACGCCAAGCCGTCGCCGATCGAAGAGGAGGTCGATTACGTCTATGTGCGCAATCTCGTCATGCCGGTCGAGATCGGCGCTTACGAATTCGAGCGCGGCCATACGCAGCGGGTGCGCTTCAATGTCGAGGTCGCCGTCTCGCGCGTGAGCGGCCCGGACGATATGCGCACGGTCTTCTCCTATGACGTGATCATGGACGCGATCAAAATGATCCTCGCGGCCGGCCATATCGAGCTGGTCGAAACGATCGCCGAGCGTCTCGCCGAGAGCGTGCTGCTGCATGAGCGGGTGCGGGCGGCGACGGTGGAGGTCGAAAAGCTCGACGTGGTCGAGGGCGCGGTCGGCGTGCGCATCAAGCGCGACCGGCCCAAGGAGCCGGCGCCGAGCATTGCGCATCTCTTCCCCGGCTTCGTCAGGGCCGATGACTGACGGGCCGATGCGTGAGGGGCCGCTCGTCGCAAAGCTCGGCGGCAGCCTGTGGCGCTCGCCCAATCTTGCCGGCTGGATGTCGGCGCTGCGGCGTTTTCCGCGCGGGGTCACGATTGTCTCGGGCGGCGGCCCCTTCGCCGACGCGGTGCGCATGGCGCAGCCGGAGATGGGTTTTTCAATTCAAGCGGCGCATGAAATGGCGATGCTCGGCATGGAGCAATATGCGCTGGCGCTCGCCGATCTCTTCACGCTGACGCTGATCGAGACGCCGGAAGAAGCGGCGCGCGCGCATCGGCGCGGCGAGACGGCGCTGTGGCGCCCCTCCCGCATGGCGGCCGCCGCGCCGGACATCGAGCCGAGCTGGGACGTGACCTCGGACAGTCTTTCGGCCTGGTTTGCGCGGCGCGCCGGCGCCGCGGCGCTGCTGCTGGTCAAAAGCGTCGATCCCGCAGCGGGCGCCGATCTCGTCGCGGCGGGCGTCGTCGATCCGCGTTTCCCGGCCTATGCGGCGGGGCTCGACGTTTTTCTCGCCGGTCCGGAGGCGCTGCCCTCGGCCGGCGAGATTTTGGGCCGGGGCGACGTGCCGGGATGGCGGGTCGCGGCGGCGCAGGCCGAGCCGGAGCTTCGCCCCTCGCCGGCGGAATAGGCCCCGTTCCCGCCAGGCGCGAAGGCGCGAGGCTCAAGCTCTCGAATCCGTCGCCCATCGGCCCCGCAATATGCTAGACGCAATCGCAAAAGCGCCCCTTTTGCCCGCCGCGCGCGAACCCGCGGGCGTCGCACGGAATTAAGAGAAAGAGACCGCTCTCTATGAAAAAAGTCGTCACCCCCCGCTGGGGCTGGGCGCTCACCGGATCGGGACATTTCTTCACCGAATGTCTCGACATGATCCGCACGCTCGATCACGTCGATCTCTTCGTCAGCAAGGCGGCGGCCGAGGTGGTGCGCATGTATAAGCATAATCTCGAACTGCCCGAGACCATCCGCGTCTTCAAGGATGTGACGGCGAGCGCCGCGCCGGTCGGCAATTTCTATTACGGCGTCTATCATACGCTGGTGATGGCGCCGGCGACCTCCAACACGGTCGCAAAATGCGTCTTCGGCATTTCCGACAATCTCGCGACCAATGTCTTCGCCCAGGCCGGCAAATGCCGCGTGCCGAGCATCGTCTTCGCTTGCGACACCGCGCCGGAACTGGACACGATGGCGCCGAAGGGCATGGTGAAGGTCTATCCGCGCCGCATCGATCTCGAAAACACCGACCGGCTCAAGGATTTCGAATCGACGCAGGTGGTCGAGAGCCTCGCCGCGCTCAATGAGGCTGTGGAGCGGCGGCGCCGGGAGATCGTTGGCGATGTCTGAGCGCCTGCTGTTCCTCACCGGACATCTCGCTTTTCCGCGCCTCGAGCGGATGATGGCGGGTTTCGGCGAGGCGGCGGCGCATTGGCGCGTTCACGACATCGGCGTGAAGGTCGCGGCGCTGATGACGCAGGAGATCATCCTGCGCCGTCTGCCGCGCCCGGTGGAGGCGGACCGCGTGATTCTGCCCGGCCGCTGCCGCGCCGATCTGAAGGCGCTGACGCTGGAATTCGGCGTGCCCTTCGAGCGCGGGCCGGAGGAGATCGCCGATCTGCCCGGCTATCTCGGCCGCGGCGGCGGCGCGCCCGACCTCTCGCGCCACGACATGCGGATCTTCGCCGAGATCGTCGACGCCTCGAAAATGACCGTCGCCGAGGTGGTCGCGCGGGCGCAAACGCTCGCGGCGGCCGGCGCCGACGTCGTCGACCTCGGCTGTCTGCCGGACACGCCCTTCGACCATATGGAGGAGACCATCGCCGCGCTGCATGCCGCGGGGCTGAAGGTCAGCGTCGATTCCGCGAATGTCGAGGAGCTGGAGCGCGCCGCCCGCGCCGGCGCCGATCATCTGCTCAGCCTCGACGAGCGCACGCTGAGCATATTGCCCGATGGCTCGCCGCTCGTGCCGGTGCTGGTGCCGCATCCGCATGGCGATCTCGACTCGCTGCAACGCGCCGCGCAGATTGCGCGGGCGAAGGGGCTGAATTTCATTCTCGATCCGATCCTCGATCCCATTCATTTCGGCTTCGCCGCCTCGCTGGAGCGCTATGTCGAGCTGCGCCGCCGCGAGCCCGAGGCCGAAATGATGATGGGCACCGGCAATCTCACCGAACTGACCGACGCCGACTCCTCCGGCGTGACCGCGACGCTGCTCGGCGTCTGCTCCGAGCTGCACATCCGCCATCTGCTCACCGTGCAGGTGAGCTCGCACACCCGCCGCACGGTGGAGGAGCATGACGCGGCGCGGCGCATGCTCTACGCCGCGCGCGCCGACCGTAGCCTGCCGAAGGGCTATTCCGACGCGCTGCTGCAAGTCCACGACAAGCGGCCCTTTGCCGCGACGCCCGATGAAATCGCCGAACTGGCGCGCGAAGTCCGCGACGCCAATTTCCGCATCGAGGTGGCCGCAGACGGCATCCATGTCTATGCGCGCAAGCTGCACTTCGTCGCCGAAAATGCGATGGACCTCTTCCCGCGGCTCGGCGTGGAGGCGGATGGCTCACACGCCTTCTACCTCGGGACCGAGCTGATGAAGGCGGAGATGGCCTATAGGCTCGGCAAGCGCTACCGCCAGGATGAGCCGCTCGACTTCGGCGCGGCGCTCGATCTTGCCGAGGAGGACGCGACACGCTTCAAGGAAATGGGCCACACGCTGCGCAAGAAGGAAGGACGCCCCCTCGATGCCGATGATTCGTGAATGCGTCGTCACCACGCTGTCGGCGGAGGGGCGCCCGCATATCGCGCCGCTCGGGCTGATCGAAGAGGGGGAGCATTGGATCATCGCGCCGTTTGCGCCCTCGGCGACGCTCAGCAATCTTCACGCGACGCCGAAAGCGACCGCGAGTTTCATCGACGACGCGCGGATTTTTGCCGGGCTCGTCACGGGCGATAAAAACTGGCCGCTCGCCGAAATCCCCGGCTGGCCGGCGCCGCGGCTCGAAGCGGCGCTGTCGCATGCCGAGCTGGAGGTCGTCCGCGTCGCGCCGGACGAAACGCGGCCGCGTTTTTTCTGCCGCGTCGCGCGCGTCGTGTCGCATGCGCCGTTTCTGGGGATGAACCGCGCCAAGGCGGCGGTGCTGGAGGCGGCGATTTTGGCGACGCGGCTGCACATGCTGCCGCGCGAAAAAATCGACAGCGAGATCGCTTATCTGAAAATCACCATCGACAAGACCGCCGGCGCGGCCGAGCGCGAAGCCTGGGACCGGGTGATGGCCAAGATCGCCGCCGCGCTGGGATAGGCCCTCGCCGCTTCCGCGAGGGCGCGCCGCTACTCGCTCAGGAGCCTCTCGACAAAAGCCTCGATGGCCTTGCTGCGGCGGGGCCGTTTCTGCCGCTCGGCGCGCAGGATCGCGAGGAGATCGTCGAAAGCCTGCTGGATGTCGTCATTGACGAGCACATAGTCATATTGCTTCCAGCGCGAGATTTCATTGCGGGCGGCGTCGAGGCGCTTTTCGATCACCTCTTTGGAATCCTCGGCCCGGCGCTCGAGCCTGGCGCGCAGCTCCTTCATCGAGGGCGGCAGGATGAACACCGTCACCGTGTCGGCGGCCATTTTCTCGCGCACCTGTTGCGTGCCCTGGTAATCAATGTCGAACAGCGCGTCGCGCCCCTGCGACAGAATCTCCTCCACCGGCGCGCGCGGCGTGCCGTAGAAATTGCCGTGCACCTCGGCCCATTCCAACAGCTCGCCGGCGTCGCGCATCGCCTCGAATTGGCGCTGGTTGATGAAGCGGTAGTGAATGCCGTCCACCTCGCTGGAGCGGCGCGGCCGCGTCGTCACCGAGATCGACAGCGTGAGGTCCAGCTCGCGGTTCTGCAACAGCATCCGCGTCAGCGTCGTCTTCCCCGCCCCCGAGGGCGAGGAGAGAATGAGGACGATGCCCCGGCGGGCGTTGGCGGCTGCGGACATTTGGGCTCGCGGGAGATTGCCAGAAATCAGCGGGCGGCGCGGGGCGCCTTCCGTCGTGCGAACTGAAATAGCCTACGCCTCGCCTTCTGCCTACTCCCCCGGCCGCATTGCCGCGTCATTCGAGGTTCTGGACCTGCTCGCGCCACTGCTCGACCTCGATCTTCAGATCGAGGCCGATGGCGGCCAGCGCCGGATCGTTCGACTTGGCGCAGAGCGTGTTGCTCTCGCGCGATAGCTCCTGGGCCAGAAAATCGAGCCGCCGGCCGATCGCGCCGCCGGCCGCGAGCAGCGCCCGGGCGCTCGCGACATGCGCGGCGAGGCGATCCAGCTCCTCGCGAATGTCGGCCTTGACCGCCAGCATGACCGCCTCCTGATGCAGGCGCTGGGGATCGAAACCATCGCTCGCCGCCAATAGCGCGGCCACCTGCTCGGCGAGGCGCGCGCGGATCGCCTCCGGCTGGCGCGCCGGCAGCGTCTCGGCGCGGGCGGAGAGATCGGCGATGCGGTCGAGCCGCAGCGCCAGCACGTCGGCGAGCGCCGCGCCCTCGCTGCGCCGCGAGACGACGAGATGGTCGAGCGCCTCGTCGAGCGAGCGCAGCGCCGCCTGCTCCAGCGCGGCGCGCTGGGCCTCGTCGTCTTCCGGCTCCACGACTTCCAACACGCCGCGCACCGAGAGCAGGCCGTCGAGCGACGCCGGACGAAGATTGGCGTTGAGCGGCACGTCTTCCAGCGCCTTCAGGACGCGGTCGAGCGCGTCGCGGTTTATGCGCGCCGCGCCGCCGGCGTCGTCGCGCTTGGCGGTGAGACTGGCCGTGCAGGTTCCGCGGGCGATGCGGGCGGCGATGGCGCTGCGGGCCTTCACCTCCACCGAGTCGAAGCCCGGCGGCGTGCGCAAGCGCAGATCGAGCCCCTTGGAATTAACCGTCTTCAACTCCCAGGCGTAGCGCCAGGGGCCGAGACTCCCCTGGGTCCGGGCGAAGCCGGTCATGCTGGCGACAGTCATTCGGCAATCTCTCGAGCGTGCGCTATTTCAAGCCGAGGCTGGCGGGAACCGTTTTGGCCGAGGTCAAATCCCAGCTCTTGTCGCGCAGCGGATCGAGCGGCGTGCCCTCCGAGGCGTCGAAGACGCGCGGGCGGCCGCGCCCGGCGGGCGCCGATGCGGGCTGCGCCGTCGGCGCATAGGCGTCCGCCTCCCGGCTGCCGATGACTTCCGGCGGCAGTTCGTCGGAGCCCGTCGACAGGCCGAGCTTGGCGGCGCGCGCCTTTTGCTCGGCCCGCAGGCGCGGCGACACCGGATAGCTGGAGACGCCCTCCCCGCCGGCCATCGCCCGGCCGTCGGCGCTCTCGGGAGCCATGGCCAGCGCGTCGGACTCCTCCTCGGGCGGCGGCGGGGCCGCGGCGGCGGCGGCCATGTCGATCCCGGCGGGAACGTCGCGGATCTGCGTCGACTCGTGGGTGAAGAAGGGACGCACGCGGCGCAAGG
This sequence comes from Beijerinckiaceae bacterium, assembly GCA_033853615.1. Taxonomy (GTDB): domain Bacteria; phylum Pseudomonadota; class Alphaproteobacteria; order Rhizobiales; family Beijerinckiaceae; genus Methylosinus. Next base: position 33,060 of record JAWOLK010000047.1, read on the forward strand.
CCGCATAGGCGCGCGCCGCCGGCGCCGAGGCGTCGACCACTCCGCCGATGGCGAACAGCGCCTCATGCGGAGCGAATCGCCCGAGCCGGACGACTGCGCCGTCCTGCGCCAGATTGGCGCGGCTCGGCGGCGGAAAATCCTGCGCGCCGGCGAGCGGCGCCAGGGGGCGCGGCGGGGCCGCCTCGCTGCGCCGGTCGCGGCCGGGCTGCGCCGGCAGAACCGCGGGCGGCGCCGGCGCGGGCGCGAGCGGGGCGGCGCGATCGGCCCCCACTCCGGCCGGCGCCGCGGCTTTCGCTTTCTGGTCGTGCTCGATCTGGCGCCAGCGCTGCACATTGCGGGCGTGCTGGTCCAGCGTCTCGGAGAAGACATGGCCGCCGGTTCCGTCGGCGACGAAATACAGATCCTGCGACGGCGCCGGATTGGCGGCGGCCTCGAGCGCGGCGCGGCCGGGGTTGGCGATGGGGCCGGGCGGCAGGCCGTCGATCGCATAGGTGTTGTAAGGCGTATAAGCGTCGATCTCCGAGCGGTTGATGCCGCGCCCGAGCGTCGCCTTGCCGCCGACGATGCCGTAAACGATGGTCGGGTCGGATTGCAGCCGCATGCCCTTGCGCAGGCGGTTGGCGAAAACCGCCGCCACATGCGGGCGCTCCTCGGCCTTCCCGGTCTCCTTCTCGACGATCGAGGCGAGCGTCACCAGCTCATGCGGCGTCTTGACCGGCAGATCGCGGGCGCGCCCCCGCCAAATCTGATCGACCAGCTTGCGCTGGTCTTCCTGCATCTTCTGCAGCAGCTTCGAGCGGGGATAGCCGCGGGGAACCTTGTAGGTTTCCGGCAGCAGCGCCCCCTCCCTGGGGAATTCGCGGATCTCGCCCTCGAGGAAGTCGATCTCCTTCAGCCGCTGCACGATCTGCTCGCTGGTCAGGCCTTCCGGAATCGTCACCGGATGCAGCACCTGACGGCCGGCCACCAGCTCGTCGATCACCTCGCGCAGGCTCACATGCTGCTTGAAGGCGTATTCGCCGGGCTTCACCTTGCTGCGCACGCCCTCGACCAACAGCGCCGCCTGCATCAGCGCCGGGCTGTCGATGACGGTTTCGCGCTCGAGCTGGGCGAGAATCTCGGGCACGTCGCTGCGCGGCGGGATATAGACGATCTTGTCGGCGGGCAGCGGGCCCGGCTCCTTCAGCTTATGCGCGGCGGCGAGAACGCCGAAGCCCCCGGCGACGACCAGCAACAGCAAGAAGCTCAGGAAGCCGCTGAGCGCGGACAGCGTTCCCTCGCGGCGGCGCTTGCGCGGCGGCGGGGGAGCGGGGGGCGCCGCCGGCTGCAGCGCCTGCTTGGGGCTTTGCAGATTGTGGCGGCGGCGGAAAAAGGAGAGACCGCGCTCGGGCTGACCCGCAGCCGTCGTCTCGGACTCTGCTGATTCGGCCGCCGGCGTTGTCTGGGGCTTCGCAGTCGTCTCGGGCGCCGTTGTTTCGGGCGCCGGAGTTTCCGGCGGCGGCGCGGGCGTCTCGGCGGGCGCCGCGGCGGCGGCCGTGGTCTCGCCCGGCGGCGGCGGACCCTCGGAGGACGCCGGGGGCGGCAGGCTGTCGTTCTTTTCGGAGCTCGTCATCGGAACCACGCCATTCTTGCCGGGTCAGTCCTGGACGCGCGCCTCGAGTCAGGCGACGCCTAGGATACCCTATCATCGATTATGGCGAAATCAGGAACACCGGCGAGCGGCGACACCCAAAACAGTTAATGTCGACGAGAGTCCGCAAGCGCGCAAGGCGCCGCGGACTCCTGTAGATGCGCCCGCTCGGGGCGAGGGCGTCGCCGCCGCGGTCACGAAACGCGGCGGAAGACCAGCGAGGCGTTGGTGCCGCCGAACCCGAAGGAGTTCGACAGAGCCACGTCGATCTTGCGCTCCCGCGCCTTGTGCGGCACGAGATCCACCGCCGTCTCGACGGAAGGATTGTCGAGATTGCGCGTCGGCGGCGCCATTTGGTGATTGAGCGCGAGAATCGTGTAGATCGCCTCGACCGCGCCGGCCGCGCCGAGCAAATGGCCGACCGCAGATTTCGTCGAGGACATCGACAGTTTCGGCTCCGCATTGCCGAGGAGACGATGCACCGCGTTCAACTCGATCTCGTCGCCGAGCGGCGTCGAGGTGCCGTGCGCGTTGACGTAGTCGACATCGCTGACCGAAATTCCCGCGCGCCGCAGCGCATTCGTCATGCAGCGATAGGCGCCGTCGCCATCCGGCGCGGGGGCGGTGATGTGATAAGCGTCGCCGGACATGCCATAGCCGATCAGCTCGGCGTAGATCTTCGCGCCGCGCGCCTTGGCGTGCTCATAGGATTCGAGCACGACGCAGCCGGACCCCTCGCCCATCACGAAACCGTCGCGGTCGCGGTCGTAGGGACGCGAGCCCGCTTCGGGCCGGTCGTTGAAGCCGGTCGAGAGCGCCCGGCAGGCGGCGAAGCCCGCGACGCCGATGCGGTTGACCGGCGATTCGGCGCCGCCCGCCACCATCACCTCGGCCTCGCCCAGCGCCACGAGCCGCGCCGCGTCGCCGATGGCGTGGGCGCCGGTCGAACAGGCAGTGACGACCGCGTGATTCGGCCCCTTCAGCCCGTGCATGATCGACACATAGCCGGAGGCGAGATTGATGATTCGGCCGGAGATGAAGAAGGGAGAGACGCGCCGCGGCCCTTTTTCCTTCAGCGTGATCGAAGTCTCATAGATGCCGCCGAGGCCGCCGATGCCGGAGCCGATCAGGACGCCGGTGGTTTCCTGCTTCTCGGGCGTGTCGGCCTTCCAGCCGGCGTCGGCGAGCGCCTGCGTCGCCGCGCAGACGCCGTAAATGATGAAGTCGTCGACCTTGCGCTGTTCCTTGGGATCGAACCAGTCATCCGGATTGAAGGAGCCGTTCGAGCCGTCGCCCCGCGGCACGATCGCCGCGATCTGGCACGCCAAATCAGACGCTTCGAACGTGTCGATGCGCTTAAATCCATGATCGCCGGCCGACAGCCGACGCCAATTGGTTTCGATTCCACAACCTAACGGCGAAACAATGCCAAGACCGGTGACGACCACCCTGCGCATGGTTACTCTCGAGTTTCAAAATCGGTTCGGCTTGCGCGCGGCGCGGAAGATCCCGCCGCCGTGCGCCCGCGCGATGTGGCGTTACGCCGCTTTCGCCTTCTCGAGGAACTTCACGGCGTCGCCGACCGTGAGGATCGTCTCGGCGGCGTCATCCGGAATCTCGACGCCGAACTCTTCCTCGAAGGCCATCACCAGCTCGACCGTGTCGAGCGAGTCCGCTCCCAGATCGTCGATGAAATTGGCCTTGTCGACAACCTTCTCGGGCTCGACGCCGAGATGCTCGACAACGATCTTCTTAACGCGCTCGGCGACATCGCTCATCTGCTTCAATCCTCGTTGGTGCGCCGCCCGCGCCTTCGAATGCTGCGCAGGCGGGAATTTTCAGCGATTCGGGAGCAATCCGTCGATCGCTGTCTCTTGAACGTTTCCGGGGCCATCGCCTGCGCGAGACGATGGGGACGCCGCATGGGCGTACGACAGCCGTACTCAAGGAAGAGCCCGCCGCCCCCGCAGCGTCGCGTCTGTTAGCACACTTCATTTCCAATGGCGAGAGGCGCCGCGCGGCCAAGGCGCCGCACGACGCGCCCCTTTAGATCATCGCCATGCCGCCATTGACGTGCAGCGTCTGGCCGGTGACGTAAGCCGCTTCCGCACTTGCGAGATAGACCACCGCGGAGGCGACCTCGGGGCCCGTGCCGAGCCGCCCGGCCGGCACCCGCGCGAGGATCGATTGCTTCTGCGCGTCGGTCAAAACATCGGTCATCGGGCTCTCGATGAACCCCGGCGCCACACAATTGACGGTGATTCCGCGCGAGGCGACCTCGGCGGCGAGCGATTTGCTCATGCCGATCAGCCCGGCCTTGGAGGCGACGTAATTGCCCTGGCCCGGATTGCCGGTGACGCCGACCACCGAAGTGATGTTGACGATGCGGCCGTAGCGCTTGCGCATCATGCCGCGCAGCACCGCGCGCGACAGGCGGAAGGCGGAGGTGAGATTGACGTTGAGGACGGCGTCCCAATCCTCGTCCTTCAGCCGCATAAACAGCATGTCGCGGGTGATCCCGGCGTTGTTCACCAGAATATCGAGGCCGCCCATCGCCGATTCGGCGTCCGGCACGAGCTTTTCGGTCTCATCCTTGTCGGAGAGATTGCACGGCAGCACATGCGTGCGCGACCCGAGCTCGGCGGCCAGCGTTTCGAGCGCCGCGCGGCGGGTGCCCGAAAGCGCGACCGTCGCGCCGGACTGATGCAGGGCGCGGGCGATGTCGCGGCCGATGCCGCCGCTCGCGCCGGTCACGAGCGCCGTCTTGCCGGAAAGATCGAACATATTCCCCCCAATTCGTCGTTGCGGGCGCGCGCGGCGCCATCGGGGATGGGGTTTAATACGGCTTCGCGCAGATTCCGAGGCCCTCGCCATAGTTTCAAGGGCGCCTGCGCCGACCGGCGGTTGGGCGGCCCTGGCGGCCCCTGCGTGATACTTCGAGATTACAAGGATTTCTGCCTATGAGCGTCATGTAAAACAGGGACTTTACTTATGTGTCGAAACTGCAACATCAGGGCTTTTTTCGTCCTAAAACGAGGCCATGACGATATTTTTCGGAAAATTCGCGGTAGCTTCGCCGTGTCAACCTAGGAGACGGCCGAGTCGGAGAAACCAGTATTCGACGGGTCTTTCCTGCTGAACAGCGGGTAATTCTCGGTCCGACACGGTAATTGAGAGGCTATTGATATGAAGAAGACAATCTCGACGATTGCTTTCGCCGCGGCTCTCGCCGCCGGCGCGGCTCAGGCGGCGGACCTTCCCTCGCGCAAGGAAGCGCCGGTTTATGCTCCGCCGCCGCCGGTCTTCACCTGGACCGGCCTCTACGCCGGTCTCAACATCGGCGGCGGCTGGCTCGACCAGACCAGCAACAACTGGGGCTGGGGCTGGGGCAACAACAACAGCAACAGCGGCGGCGTCGTCGGCGGCGGCCAGATCGGCTATAACTTCCAGATCGGCCAGATGTTCGTCGCGGGCGTCGAGGCCGACATTCAGGGCACGAGCATCGGCAGCGGCGGCGGAAACTGGGGCTGGGGCTGGGGCTTCTGGAACACCGGCTTCAACGGCTCGGCCGCCCGCGTCGACTGGTTCGGCACCGTTCGCGGCCGCGTCGGCATCACGCTGCTCAACCCGCAGCTCCTGATCTACGGCACGGGCGGCTTCGCTTACGGCGACGTCTCCGGCAACGGCCCGATCCACTGGACCTTCACCGGCACCGGCTGGACCGCCGGCGGCGGCTTGGAATACGCCTTCGCCCCGAACTGGTCGGCCAAGGTCGAATATCTCTACACCGAGCTGTTCAACAACAACAACAACTGGGGCTGGGGCTGGGGCGTCGTCGACACGCGCACCCGCACCCGCTTCCACACGGTGCGCGCGGGCGTGAACTATCGCCTGAACCTGTTCAACGCTCCGGCGCCGGTTCTCGCGAGCTACTAAGCGTTTTCCGCCGAAGTGGGAACCGGTTCGGCGACAAGAAAACGCCCAAGACAAAGGAGTTAGAGCCCCCGGTCCGATGCAATCGGACCGGAAGAGGCTCTGACCCGTTACGACCGACAAGAGAAGCCCGGCCGCGCGGCCGGGCTTTTTTCGTTTTGGGTTCTGTCCGGGCCGCGCGCCGTCAGGCGCGCCCCGGGCGGACGCCTCTAGATAAAAGCCCGATAGGGATCGAAATCGGCCGGGGCGCCGACGGAGACGCCGACGGCCTGCGGCGCGATGCGCTTCAGCAGCCCCGTGAGCACCTTGCCCGAGCCGCACTCCACGAATTTCGACACGCCGGCGTGGGCGATATAAGCGACGCAGTCACGCCAGCGCACCGTGCCCGTCACCTGCTCGACCAGCAGCGTGCGAATCTCTTCCGGATCGGTGACGGCGGAGGCGGTGACATTGGCGACGACCGGCACGCGAGGGGCCGAGATTTGCGCGGTGGCGAGCGCCGCGCGCATCGCCTCGGCGGCGGGCTGCATCAGCGAACAATGGAAGGGCGCGGACACCGGCAGTAGCACCGCGCGCTTGATGCCGCGAACCTTGGCGATCTCCATCGCCTTTTCAACCGCGCTCTTCGCGCCGGAGACGACGACCTGGCCGCCGCCATTGTCATTGGCGACCTGGCAGACGCCGCCGGTGTCATTGGCCGCCTCGGCGGCGATTTCCCCCGCCATGTCGAGATCGGCGCCGAGCAGCGCCGCCATTGCGCCTTCGCCGACCGGGACGGCCGCCTGCATCGCCTCGCCGCGCAGGCGCAACAGCCGCGCCGTGTCGGTGACGCTCAGCGCCCCGGCGGCGGCGAGCGCCGAATATTCGCCGAGCGAATGGCCGGCGACATAGCGCGCGTCACGGGCGAGATCGAGCCCCGCATGAGCCTCCAAAGCCCGCAGCGCCGCGAGCGAAACGGCCATCAGCGCCGGCTGGGCGTTGGCGGTCAAGGTCAGCTCCGCCTCCGGCCCCTCGAACATCAGCTTCGACAGCGATTGGCCGAGCGCCGCATCCACTTCCTCGAACACCGCGCGCGATTCGGGGAAGGTCTCGGCGAGCGCCTTGCCCATGCCGACCGCCTGCGATCCCTGCCCCGGAAATATGAAAGCCAATGCCATTGAGACGCCCCGTTTCGCGTAAATCCGGCGTCGCGAGTGACATTGCCGGGCGGGGCTGTCAAGCGGGGCGCTTACAGCGTCGCCTCGATCAGCGCGCGCAGTTGCGGCGTCACCTCGGGCATCACGCCGAACCAGTCGCGGAAGGCGGGGCGCGCCTGATGCATCAGCATGCCGAGCCCATCGACGGGGATCGCGCCATGGGCGCGGGCGGCAGCGAGCAGCGGCGTCTCCAGCGGCGCGTAGACGATGTCGGAGACGAGGGCTGCGCGCGGCAGTGCGTCGAGCGCAATCTCCAGCGGCGGCTGGCCGACCATGCCCTGGTTCGTGGTGTTGACGAGCAGCGTCGCGCCCGCGAGCCCCTCGGCGCGCTCTTCCCAGGGATAGGCCGAAACGCCCGCGCCAAAATCGCGCGCCAGCGCCTCGGCCCGCGCTCTTGTCCGGTTGAAGATGCGGATTTCCTTCGCGCCCGCATCCAGCAGCCCGGCGACGATCGCCCGCGCGCCGCCTCCGGCGCCGAGCACGACGGCGGGGCCCGCGTCGGCCCGCCAGTGCGGGGCAGCCTGCCGCAAGGCGGCGATGAAGCCGAAGCCGTCGTAATTCTTGCCGGTGAGCGAGCCATCCTTTTCGACGACGACGCAATTCACCGCGCCGATGCGCGCCGCCGCCGGCTCGACGCGGTCGAGGAAGGCGAGCGCCGCTTCTTTATGGGGGATGGTGAGATTGCAGCCGGCGAAGCTCATGGCGGCCATGCCGCGCAGCGCTGTCTCCAGCCGGCCGGGCTCGACGGCGAGCGGCACATAGACGCCGGCGAGGCCGTGTTCGGCCATCCAGTAATTATGGATCTTCGGCGAGCGCGAATGCGAGATCGGCCAGCCCATGACGCCGGCGAGATGGAATTGGCTGTGCATCGCTCCTCGCCCAATCTGCGCCGCGGGAAAGCGAGCCCGAAGGCTCGCGCCCCAAAGCGGACCGCGCGCCTCCCGGCGCGCCTGGCCCCAAGAGGCGCGCCTAATCCCAAGAAGCGAGCCCGAAGGCTCGCGGTCCAGGGGGCTCGCGCTCCGGCAGTCCCGCTACTCCGCCGCCGTGGCGCAGCCCTCGCGCCCGCTGAGCGCCGAGAACAGCGCCGTATCCTCGTCCACGTCCTTATTGCCGGTCGTCAGCAGCTTCTCGCCGTAGAAGATCGAATTCGCGCCGGCGACCAGACACAGGATCTGCGCCTCGCGCGACAGGAAGGAGCGGCCCGCCGACAGGCGCACCCGCGACTTCGGCATGACGATGCGGGTCGTTGCGATCATGCGCACGAGATCGAGCGGATCGACCTGCTCGCGGCCGGCGAGCGGCGTGCCCTCCACCGCGACGAGCGTGTTGATCGGCACGCTCTCGGGATGCGGGTCGAAGCCGGCGAGCACCTGCAGCATTCCGGCGCGGTCGCGCACGCTCTCGCCCATGCCGATGATGCCGCCGCAGCACATCTCCAGCCCGGCGCCGCGCACGGCTTTCAGCGTCTCCAGCCGGTCCTGATAGGTGCGGGTGGTGATGATGTCGCCGTAGAACTCCGGCCCGGTGTCGAGATTGTGATTATAGGCGGTGAGCCCCGCCGCGACGAGCCGGTCGGCCTGCGAACGGTCAAGCATGCCGAGCGTGACGCAGGCTTCCATGCCGAGCGCGCGCACGCCCTTCACCATATCGACGACGGCGTCGAACCGCTTGTCCTTCGGAGCCGAGCGCCAGGCGGCGCCCATGCAGAAGCGATCGGCGCCGGCCTCGCGCGCGGCCTTGGCCGCCGCAAGCACGTCCTCGGTCTGCATCAGATCGACGCGGTCGAGCTTCACCTCGCGGTGATGCGCCGATTGCGGGCAGTAGGAGCAATCCTCGGGACAGCCGCCGGTCTTGATCGAAAGGAGGGCCGCCTTCTGCACCTCATTGACGTCGAAGAAACGGCGATGCACGGCGTTGGCGCGCGAGACCAGCTCCAGCAAGGGAGAGTCGTGAATCGCGACGATCTCCTCCACCGTCCAGTCGTGGCGGAGCGTGAAATCGGCGGGGGCGTTCATCGGGCGCGTTCCTTCTTGCTGCGCGCCGGCGCGGCGGCCGGAGCGACGGCGGCGACCGTAGCCTTGGCCTTTTGGCCCTTCAAGATATAAAAGATCGAGGCGAGCGCCAGCGCCCCGTCGAAACCGGCGTCGGCGAGGGCGAAGGGCCCCGGCGTAAAGGCCGAGCCGGTGCCGACGAAGTGGAAGGCGATCGCCCATAAGGGATGCAGCGCGAGGCCCGCAACGACGAACCAGGGCGAGGCGATCATCGACAGCATGGCGAGCGAGCCGAAGATCGCAAGGCCGGTCATTTCGACGCCGACCCAGGTCGAGGCATTGTCGGAACGCAGCGCGAAGCCGACGTAGATCGCGGCCGAGGCGATCAGCCCATAGGCGGCGAAACGCAGCGGGCTCTGCTTCGCCCAATGCGCGATCACGAGGACGCCGGCGGCGAACAGCAGGCCGAGCGCCGTGAAGATGATGATTTCGGAAGTGTCGTACATGAGCTTTGGCCTGCCCTCGGCGGGAGTGTTGCTTGCAGGGTCTATAAGTCCGCAAGACGCCGCGAACAAGACCGTATCCGTCGCGCCCCGCCGCAGAAAACGGCGGCGTCGAATTGTGGCGCGAAGACTGCTATAGCAAGTCAACCCCGGCGCGCTGCGCCGGATATTCTCGAAGGATCGTCCATGCACGCCGAAGCCAAGGTTTCCGCCGTCCCCGCCTCGCAGGTCGACGCCGCGCCGGACGATTCGCTCTACGACGACATCCGCCTGCTCGGCCGGCTGCTCGGCGACGCGGTGCGCGAGCATGAGGGGCCCGAGGCCTTCGAGCGCGTCGAGACCATCCGCCGCCTGTCGGTCGCGGCGAGCCGCAACAATGACGCCGAGGCCGACCGCAAGCTCGACGAATTGCTGCGCTCTCTGTCGGCCAAGGAGGCGCTCTCCGTCATTCGCGCCTTCAGCTATTTCTCGCATCTCGCCAATATCGTCGAAGATCTGCACCCGTTGCGCAAAAAACGCGTCGGCGGCGACGGCGCCCCGAGCCTCGCCAATACTTTCGCGCATCTGCGCAAATCGGCGATCGGCGCGGGCCGTATCGCGCAGGCGCTGTCGCGCGGCTGGATTTCGCCGGTGCTCACCGCCCACCCCACCGAAGTGCGGCGCAAGAGCCTGCTCGATGCGGAACATGCGGTCTTCGCGCTGCTCGCCGCGCGCGAACATCTCGCGACCAAGGCCGATCTCGCCGAAAACGAGATGCAGTTGCGCGCCCGCGTCGCCCAATTGTGGCAGACGGAGCTGCTGCGGCAGTCGAAACTCACCGTTCGCGACGAGATCGAGAATACGCTGAGCTATTACCGCACCACTTTCCTGCGGCAGATTCCGCGCCTCTACTCCGACATAGAGCGGCGTCTCGAAGGCTTGCGCGTGCCGCCCTTCCTGCGCATGGGCACATGGGTCGGCGGCGACCGGGACGGCAATCCGAACGTCACCGCCGAGTCCCTGTCGACCGCGCTGCGCATGCAGGCGGAGACGGCGCTGCGCTTCTATCTCGCCGAGGTGCATGAACTCGGCGCGGAACTCTCCATCTCGCGCAAATATGCGGGCTGCACCCGGGCGCTCGAAGAGCTGGCGCTGCGCTCCGGCGACGACAACCCCCACCGCGACGACGAGCCTTATCGGCGCGCGCTGATCGGCGTTTATGCGCGGCTCGCGGCGACGCTGGAGGCGCTCACCGGCGTTCAAGCCATGCGCCATGCGGTGACGCCCGGCGCGCCTTACGCCAATTCCTGGGCCTTTCTCGCCGATCTCATCACCATCGACGAATCGCTGCGCGTCCATCACAGCGAGGTGATCGCCTCGCAACGGCTGGAGCCGCTGATCCGCGCCGTTGAGGTCTTCGGCTTCCATCTCGCGACGATCGATCTTCGGCAAAGCTCCGACCGGCATGAGGAAACCATTTCCGAATTGCTCGCCGCCGCGCGGGTGACGCCGGATTATGCGGCGCTGTCCGAGCATGAAAAACAGCAGCTTTTGCTGAAACTGCTGAGCGACCCGCGCCCGCTGCGCCTGCCGGGCTTCGACTATTCCGAGCGCACGGCCGGCGAACTCGCGATCTTCGAGCGCGCGGCCGAGACGCGGCGCATCTATGGCGACGAGTCGATCCGCCACTACATCATCAGCCACACCGAGACGGTGAGCGACCTTCTGGAAGTGCTGCTCCTGCAAAAAGAAAGCGGCATGATGCGCGGCACGCTCGATGCGCGCGACGCCGAGATCGTCGCCGCCGATCTCATCATCGTGCCGCTGTTCGAGACCATCGGCGATCTGCGCAACGCCGCGCCGATCATGCGCGAATTCTACGCGCTGCCGGGCATAGCGAAGCTCGTCGTCAATTCGGGCGGCCAGCAGGACATCATGCTCGGCTATTCCGACAGCAACAAGGACGGCGGCATTCTCACGAGCATTTGGGAGCTTTACCGCGCCTCGACCGCGCTCGCGGAATTCTTCGCCTCCATGCCGCAAATCACCATGCGGCTGTTCCATGGTCGCGGCGGCACGGTCGGCCGCGGCGGCGGCCCGAGCTACGACGCCATTATGGCGCAGCCGCCGGGCACGGTGAACGGCCAGATTCGCCTCACCGAACAGGGCGAGGTGATCGCCGCGAAATATTCCAACCCGCAGAGCGGCCGGGTGAATCTTGAGCTTCTGGTCGCCGCGACCTTGGAGGCGACGCTGCTCTCGGAGCGCCGCCTGCCGCCGCCGGAATTTCTGGAGGCGGCCGAGGAGCTTTCGCGCGCCGGCGTCGCCGCCTATCGCGGGCTCGTCTATGAGACCGACGGCTTCGTCGATTACTTCTTCTCCTCGACGCCGATCTCGGAAATCGCCTCGCTGAACATCGGCTCGCGCCCGGCCTCGCGCAAACCCTCGCGGAAAATCGAGGATCTGCGCGCGATCCCGTGGAGCTTTTCCTGGGGCCAGGCGCGTCTCGCGCTGCCGGGCTGGTATGGCTTCGGCTCGGCGATTGCGGGCTTTGTCGAAAAGGACCGCGCCAGGCGGCTCGATCTGTTGCGGCGCATGTATCGCGAATGGCCGTTCTTCCGCACGCTCTTGTCGAACATCGACATGATCCTGTCGAAGACGGATCTCTCCATCGCCCGCCATTACGCCAACCTCACGCCCGACAAGGCGTTGGCCGAGCGCATTTTCGCGATGATCGAGGCGGAGCACGGGCGCGCCAGTCTGGCGCTCGAGCAGATCACCGGCCACGGCGAGCGGCTCGCCGAAAATCCGGAGCTGGCCCGCTCGCTGAAACTGCGCATGCCCTATATTTCGCCGCTGAACTATCTCCAGGTCGAGCTGATCCGCCGCTGGCGTCTCGGCGAGACGGAGGCGGACATCCGCCAGGGCATTCTGATGTCGATCAACGGCGTCGCCGCCGGCCTGCGCAACACGGGCTGAGCAGGGGGTAAAAGCGCCCCCGTCATCGCGAGCGAAGCGAAGCGAAGCGATCCAGAGCCGCAGGCGGCCCCCTGGATTGCTGCGTCGCTGACGCTCCTCGCAATGACGGCGCTCTTGCAACGGCGTCGCCGCCGGCCGCACGTGGGGTAAAGGAAACGCGCCCTACTTCCCCGCCACCTCGATCAAAACCTCATTCCGCCGGTTCCACGGCAGCGTCCAGGGCGGGTCGTAGAAAGCGTAGGTCGGGGTTCCGCGGGGCTTTAATTTCTGGCGCGCGATGAAGGCGTCGAGCTGCGCCTTGCGGGTCTGCAAATCCTCCTCGCCGGCGAGGCCGGAAAAGCGGATCGCCGCCACGCGCTTGCCGGCGACGGCGACAAGCTTCACCGCCGGATTGTTCGGCTTCGGCAACGTTTCCATCGTGTAAGAAGCCGGCATGACGAACCGCACTTTCCAGGAGTCGGCGTCGCTCTGCTGCTCCACCGGAGCGGTCATCGCGATCTTCTCGCCGGCCTGCTGGGTGACGGGCGCCGTCATCGCGATCTTCTTCGCAGGAACGTTGTTGCCGAAAATATATTCGGCGACGGCCCGGAAGCCTTCGCGAATGGCGGCCGCGCGCTCGCCGGCGACAATCGTTTCCGCGACGATATGGGGGGCGTAATCGCGGATCTCTATGTCGCCGGCGGATGAAACCACCGCATATTTCGCATGTTCCACGTCACTGGCGTCGGCGCGCGCGGGGGATTGGCCGACGAGGGCGGACACAGCGATCAGGGCTCCCAGCGGAAGTTTCATCAGGCGCGCGGCCTTCCTCTCCTCTATGGTTTCAAGAGTGCCCCGAACCCGCCGGCGCCGGCAGATCGGCGCCAGACAAAGCCCGGGCGATTCTCGCCAGCCTCACACATCCGGCCGGTTGCGCTTCAACTCCTCGACCACATGCGGGTCGGCGAGCGTCGAGGTGTCGCCGAGCGCGGCAAACTCGCCTTCCGCGATCTTGCGCAAAATCCGCCGCATGATTTTTCCCGAGCGCGTTTTCGGCAGGCCGGGCGCGAATTGGATCACGTCCGGCGCGGCGATGGGGCCGATCTCATGGCGCACCCATTGCGCCAGCTCCTTGCGCAAATGCTCGCTCGGGTGAACGCCCTCCATCAGCGTCACATAGGCGTAGATGCCCTGGCCCTTGATGTCGTGCGGATAGCCGACGACCGCCGCCTCGGACACTTTCTCATGCGCGACCAGCGCGCTCTCCACCTCCGCCGTGCCGAGCCGGTGGCCCGAAACATTGATCACGTCATCGACCCGCCCCGTGATCCAGTAATAGCCGTCGGCGTCGCGCCGCGCGCCGTCGCCGGTGAAATATTTGCCCGGATAGGTGGTGAAATAGGTCTGCGCGAAACGCTCGTGATCGCCGAACACGGTGCGCGCCTGCCCCGGCCAACTGTCGGCGATGACGAGAATGCCCTCGCAGGCGCCCTCCAGCACGACGCCGGCGGCGTCGACGATCTCCGGCGAGACGCCGAAGAAGGGCCGCGTCGCCGAGCCCGGCTTCAGCGCGGTCGCGCCGGGCAGGGGGGCGATCAGCGTCGCGCCCGTCTCGGTCTGCCACCAGGTGTCGACGATCGGGCAGCGGCCCTCGCCCACGACGCGGTGGTACCAGAGCCAGGCCTCGGGATTGATCGGCTCGCCGACCGAGCCCAGGACGCGCAGCGACTTCCGCGACGTTTTCGTCACGAAATGGTCGCCCTCGCGCATCAGGGCCCGCAGCGCGGTCGGGGCGGTGTAGAAGATTTCCACCTGGTGCTTGTCGATCACCTCCCAGAAGCGCGAGGCGCTGGGATAGGTCGTGAAGTAGGTCTCGATGAAGCGCTTGTGGTCGCCGTAGACCGTGCGCATCTGGCCCGGCCAGCTGTCGGTCAGGCAGAGATTGCCGTTGATGGCGCCTTCCAGGACCTTGCCGTCCGCGTCGACGAGCTGCGGCTTCACGCCGGGCAGCGGCTTGGTGCAGGAGCCGGGCTTGAGCGGCGTGGCCCCCGGCAGCGGGCTCATCAGGCAGGCGCCGGTCTCGGTCTGCCACCAGGTGTCGACGATCGGGCAGCGGCCTTCGCCCACCACGCGGTGGTACCAGAGCCAAGCCTCGGGATTGATCGGCTCGCCCACGGTGCCCAGCAGCCGGATCGACTGGCGCGAGGTGCGCGTCACCGGCTCGTCGCCCTCGCGCATCAGGGCGCGGATGGCGGTGGGCGCCGTGTAGAAGATCTCCACCTTGTGCTTGTCGCAGACCTCCCAGAAGCGCGAGGAGGTCGGGTAGTTCGGCACGCCCTCGAACATGACCGTGGTGGCGCCGTTGGCGAGCGGCCCGTAGACGATGTAGCTGTGCCCAGTGACCCAGCCGATGTCGGCGGTGCACCAGAAAGTATCCTCCTCGCGCGTGTCGAAAACCCACCGGTGTG